>NZ_JBWKCC010000036.1:0-114806 GCF_056436655.1 Streptomyces sp. NPDC043427
CATGTCCTGAAGCCGACGCAGGGCTCGCTCAGTCTGTTCGGCGAGGCGCCGGGCTCGGTGGAGTCCGGTCGGCGTACGGCCTTCCTCGCGCAGGACAAGCCGCTGTTCCGTCGCTTCACCGTGGCGGAGACCCTGCGGCTGGGGCGGGAGCTGAACCCCGGCTGGGACCAGCGCGCCGCTGAGGACATCGTCCGCGCCGGCAATGTGCCCTTCGACGCGAAAGTCGGCACCCTCTCCGGTGGCCAGCGCACCCGCGTCGCCGTCGCCCTCGCTTTCGGCAAGCGCCCCGACCTGCTGCTGCTCGACGAGCCGATGGCGGACCTCGACCCGGTCGTGCGCCACGAACTCATGGGCACCCTCCTCGCCGAGGCCGGCGAGCGCGGCACCACCGTGGTGATGTCCACCCACGTGCTCGCCGAGCTGGAGAACGTGTGCGACTTCCTCGTCGTCGTCTCCGGCGGCGGAGTGCGCGTCGCCGGTGACGTGGACGAGCTGATGACCATGCACACCGTGGTCACCGGGGCCAAGGAGGACGAGGGCCTGCCCGACTTCCTCGGGTTCCACACCCTCGTCGAGGCCCGGACCAGCGGACGGCAGTTCACCGCGCTGATCCGCCCGGAGGGCCCGGTCACCGGCCCCTGGGAGGTGGCCGCCCCGAGCATGGAGGAACTCCTGCTCGCCTATCTCCGCTCACCCGACGCGCCACCGTTGATCACTCCCACCGCCCAGGTCCAGGGCCAGGCGTTCGGCACCGGGACGGTGGCGGCATGAGCACCTTCACCAACCCCTCGACCGACGGCAGGAACGGGACGGCGAACCGGACGATGAACGCGACGATGAACGCAACCAAGAACGGACCCAGGCACGGGGCCGGGAACACGAGCACCACGCAGGCCACCCGGCGCCCCCGCCTCAGCGGTATGACGTGGCTGGTCTGGCGCCAGCACCGCGCCGCGTTCTGGACCATCCTCGCCGCCACCGTGCTCTGCGTGGCCTGGATGATCTACCAGCGCGCCCAGATGATGGACTTCCTCAACGCCTACGGCTTTCCTGCCAAGAAGCTCGACGACGCGGGAAAGCAGTTCGACCCCTACGTCGGCGCGTTCTCTTCCGTCACCACCGGCCTCACTGCGATACCCGTCATACTCGGTGTCCTCCTCGGCGCCCCGCTGCTCGCAGGCGACCTGGAGAACGGCACGGCCAAGCTGATCGCCGCCCAGTCCGTGAGCCGCAACCGCTGGCTCGCCACGAAGCTGGCGCTGACCGGGCTGGTGGTGACGGTGACCACGGTCACGCTGTCGGCGGTGTTCGCCTGGTGGTGGAATCCCATCAAGCTCCATTACGCGGACATCGACTGGACCTCCCGGGAGTTCTTCAACACCACGGGCCCGGCGCCCGTCGCCCTCTCCCTCCTCTCCGTGTTCAGCGGGGTGCTGATCGGTGTGATCCTGCGCCGCACGCTGGCGGCCATGGTCGTGACCCTCGGATTCACCGTCGCCCTCCAGGCCGTCTGGGGCTACTTCAAGCTGTCGCTCGGCGACATCGTCACAGCCACCAGCAAGCCCATCAGCCCCGGCGGCCTGATCACATTTCCGGAGGTGCCCCGCACCGCGCACTTTCTCGACTCCTCGTATGTCAGCGGCAGCGGGAAACTGTTCGACCCGACCACGTGTATGGACACGCTGTCGGAGGAGGCGACCACTTCGTGCATGAAGAAAGCGGACATCGTCGGCGCGTCGATCGACTACATCCCCATCTCACAGATGAGCAGTATGCAGTGGTTCGGAGCATCGATTCTGTTCGCCCTGACCGCCGGCATCGTGGCCTTCCTCTTCATCTGGGGACGTAAGCGGCTCGTCTGAACAGCCGTTCAGACCCCCACGGGGGCACTCCCTCTCCGCAACCCCGCCGAAGGAGGCGAGCGGGTGAGGTTTCGACGCCCCCGCTCACCTCCGCGGCCCTCACCGCGGCCCCGACACCCCGGTGACGACCCCGTCGAACAGGCCGCGAACGTGCTGTTCACAACTGCCACAGCACCTTCACCAGGCGCCCACCTGCCGCACGATGCCCATCAGTGCCAAACAGTCCCGGGAGGAAACATGCGCACCCGTACAGCCATCACAGCCGTCCTGCTCGCCCTCGCCGCTACGACAGCCGCCTGCAGCAGCAGCAGCGACAAGCCCGACCTGGCCGCCTGCAAGGCCGCCATGGAGAAGCAGTTCAAGGACGCCAAGAACAGCGAACAAGGCAAGCGCCCCGACGCATGCGACGGCGTCGACGCCAAGACCATGAGCCAGTACACCCAGGAGATCTTCGACGACCAGACGACCAAGTAAGTCGAGGACCTGGAGACCTCGACGCCGGCTTGAGACGGATCCGCCGGAGTCGTCAGCGCCTGTCATGGGACTTAGGCCCGCGGCTGCCCACCAGGCGAGGCGTCAGAGCAGGGCGGCCCCGTCAGTTCGGGGTTGAGCGTCGGCTGAGCCAACGGTCAGCCAGGCAGTGAAAACGCCGAGAGCCCCGGTCCAGACGGGATCTGGACCGGGGCTCTGACGAGCACGCTCCCGACAACGCGCAAACGGTCACGTGACGCCCGAGGTGATGATCAGCGAGCGGCCTGCCGAAAACGGTCCACCGACTCCGTCGGCGGACCGTCACGAAACTTCGAGGTTAGCCTCGAGCTTTCACGCGGCAGGGCGTCCGGTGGGTGATCAGAAACGCGAAGAGTGCTCCTGACCTGCAACGATGGGACTTGTCTAGGGTCCAGGTCGTCGCATGAAAGAAGCACTCTCCAGGTGAGCAAGCGTATCGGGTCGTACCCGCGTGTCCGTACTGAGGGCGGTGGTCGCGGGGTGGTCTCCCAGGCTGGCGGGTGCTGCTGGTGGAGACGATCCGCAAGACCGGTCTGGACCAGGCGATATCGGCGGCATTGACGCCGTGGCGCAAGCCGCGGACAGTGCATGATCCGGGCAAGGTCGTGCTGGACGTGGCGCTCGCGGTCGCACTGGGCGGAGACTGCCTGGCAGACGTGGGCATGCTGCGGGCCGAGCCCGCGGTGTTCGGTCCGGTGGCCTCTGATCCGACGGTGTCCCGGCTGATCGGCACGTTGGCTGCGAGCGGGAAGCGCGCGCTGACCGCACTACGGCGGGCCCGCGCTGGGGTCCGCGAACATATATGGGGGTTGGCCGGGGATGCGGCGCCGGACGCGGCCGGGCAGGTGATCGTGGACCTGGACGGAGTGCTCGTCCTGGCGCATTCCGAGAAGCAGGATGCGGCCGCGACCTGGAAGAAGACCTTCGGGCAGCACCCGCTGATGGGGTTCGTCGACCACGGCCGGGGCGGGTCCGGGGAGCCGGTGGTCGGGCTGCTGCGGCCCGGAAACGCGGGCAGCAACACCGCCGCAGACCACATCGAAGCCGCCCGTCTCGCCCTGAAGCAACTGCCGAAGAAGTACCGGCGGGGACGGCAGACACTGATCCGCACCGACTCGGGCGGGGGCACCCACGAGTTCGTCGACTGGCTGTCCGCCCGCGGCCGGTGGCTGTCCTACTCGGTCGGCATGACCATCACCGACGCTATGCACGCCGCTGTTCTGAAGGCTCCCGCAATCGGCCTGGACGCCGGCCGTCGAGCCCGACAGCGAGATCCGCGACGGCGCCTGGGTGGCCGAACTCGACGGCGACTGCCTCAAGGGCTGGCCCACCGGCATGCGGCTGATCGTGCGGAAGGAACGGCCGCACCCCGGAGCCCAGTTGCGCTTCACCGACGCCGACGGCATGCGCCTGACCTGCTTCGCCACCAACACCAAGAACACTCTGATCGCCGAGCTGGAGCTGCGGCACCGCCAGCGGGCCCGCGCCGAGGACCGTATCCGCGCTGCCCGCGCCACCGGCCTGCGCAACCTCCCGCTCCACGACGCCGCGCAGAACCAGATCTGGCTGGAGATCGTCCAGATAGCCCTCGACCTGCCGGCCTGGATGCCGATGCTCGCCCTCACCGGCCAGGCTCGCCGGTGGGAGCCTCGCCGGCTACGGCTGCGGCTGTTCTCCGCGGCCGCTCAGCTTGTCACTACCGGACGCCGCCGCATCCTCCGCTTCGCCAGGCACTGGCCCTGGGCCGACGTGATCACTGACGCCCTGCAACGGCTCACGGCTCTACCGAGCCCTGGCTGACCAGCAACTTCCCGTCCCTACGAGCAGCACCACCCAACCGGAGCCGTGGAACCCGGCACCCACCCGACGCGACAGCCGGGCCACCGACCTGCACACCGGCAGCAAACTCCGCCCCGAACAAGCCGAAAGGGTCCGTCAGCAAGCTGACGGAACCCTCATGCAAGATCGAGGTTACTGACTTCGGCTCGTCAGGGTGACTCTGTGGCGATCTGGTCGGTGGCGCGGCGGCGGGCACCGAGGCCGTCGGCGAGGGCGAGCAGGATGCGCCGGTGGGCGGCCGGGGCGAGCTCGTCCCGGGGGAAGCGGTGTTCCGTGCTGAGGCTCGCCGGGGCCGGGGTGGGGTCGACGACCGTCATGTCGTGTCCCTGGGCGTGCTCGTGGAGGGCGCGGCCGGCGCGGGCACCGAGGAGGCGCTGCAGCAGAAGGCGATGGACGCGTCGAGGTCGGGGACGCGCAGGGCGAGCTGTACGCGGGATGTCATGGCGAACCTCCTTGGGCGGGTGGGGAGTTCAGCAGCCGCCGTAAGTGGCGGCAGGAGCGCCGATGCCGATCTCCAGGGTGGCGGGGGCGGCACAGCAGCCTCCGCCCTCGCGGCTCTGGGCGGCGTCGGCGTCGTCGAACAGACCCGCGCCTCCGCACACACCGGTCTCCGGCAGAGTCAGCTCGACGCGCTCGGCGGCCTCCCGGTCCCCGGCGAGCGCCGCCGTGATGGAGCGGACCTGCTCGTAGCCGGTCATCGCGAGGAACGTAGGCGCGCGGCCGTAGGACTTCATGCCGACCAGGTAGACGTCCTTCTCCGGGTGGGAGAGCTCGTTGACGCCGTGGGGGTAGACGGTGCCGCAGGAGTGCTGGTTGGGGTCGATGAGCGGGGCCAGGGCGGTGGGTGCCTGGAGGCGTTCGTCGAGGCCGAGGCGGAGCTCGGAGAGGAAGGAGAGGTCGGGGCGGAAGCCGGTGAGGACGATGACCTCGTCGACCGGGTCGAGGCGGCGGCCGTCCTCGCCGACGAGGACCAGGCGGCCTCGGGCGTCGCGCTCGATGGCGTCGGTGCGGAAGCCGGTGACCGCGTCGGCGTGGCCGTCGTCGACGGCGGCCTTGGCGGCGAGGCCCAGGGTGCCGCGGGCGGGCAGCTGGTCGGCGGTGCCGCCGCCGAACGTGGAACCGGAGATGCCCCGGCGCAGGATCCACACGGCCTTGGTGCCGGTGCCGTCGTCGGCCGTGGCGAGGTCGGCGAGGTAGGCGAGCGCGGTGAAGGCGGAGGCGCCGGAGCCGATGACCGCGGTGTGCTTGCCCGCGTAGCGGGCACGTACGGCGGGGTCCTTGAGGTCCGGCACGCGGTAGGTGATCCGGTCGGACGCGGCCTTCTCACCGAGGGCCGGAAGGCCACTGCCGCCGACCGGGCTCGGGGTGGTCCAGGTGCCGGAGGCGTCGATCACCGCGCGGGCGAACAGCCGCTCCTCACGGCCGTCCGCGTGGGCGACGTGGATGACGAACGGCTGGTCCTCTCGGTCGGCGTCCACGATCCGGTCCCGGCCCGCGCGGGAGACGCCGGTGACGGTGGCGCCGAAGCGCACCTGCTCACCGAGGACGTCGGCGAGCGGCTGGAGGTACTGCTCGGCCCAGTCCCCGCCCGAGGGGTAGGTGGCAGCGTCCGGCTTCACCCATCCGGTGGGGGCCAGAAGCTTCTCGGCGGCCGGGTCGGTGACCTCGCCCCAGGTGGAGAACAGCCGCACGTGAGCCCACTCGCGCACCGCCGTTGCGGCGACCGGGCCGGCTTCCAGGACCAGCGGGGTGAGGCCGCGGTCGACGAGGTGGGCGGCAGCGGCGAGTCCGACGGGACCGGCTCCGATTACGACGACGGGCAGCTCGGTGGTGGCAGGCGCGTTCACGGTCGACTCCTCGGTGTTTCGACATTCATCGATGGCTTGCGCGGCCAGCATGGCACCTGATTCGATGGGCGTCAACATAGATATTTATCGAATTTGGCGGTTCTTTCATGGAACATGTCGACGTCGCGGTGATCGGCGGCGGGCAGTCCGGGCTGGCCACGGCACACGCTCTACGGGAGCGGGGCATCGAGCCGGTGGTGCTGGAAGCGTCCGAGGCGGCGGTGGGGTCGTGGCCGCGCTACTACGACAGCCTCACGCTGTTCTCACCCGCCCGGTACAGCTCACTGCCCGGAATGTCGTTCCCCGGCGCCGACCCGGACCGCTACCCGCACCGGGACGAGGTCACCGACTACCTCACCGCGTACGCCGCCCGGTTGGACGCCGACATCCACACCAGCCGGCCCGTCACCGCCCTCCGCCCGGCCGAGGGGGGGGTCGAGAGGTAGCTGGCGGGCGGTGGCCGACTGGCGGCGCGCGCCGTCGTCGCCGCCTCGGGCACCCGGGGCTGGCGTTCGTCGGGCTGGAGTGGCAGCGCAGCCTGTCGTCCAACTCCCTGCGCGGCGTGGGCCGGGACGCCGACCGCGTCGCACGGCGGCTGGCACACCACCTCAACCAGGGTTGACCGCTCCGCGCCTCGCCCGCCTGGTTCGAAGTGTGTCAACATAGACGTATGTCGAATGCCAAGGTGCTGCCGCTGATCGAGCCTGCCGACAGCCAGGCCGTGGCGCCGTGCTGCCCGCCGCTGACCGAGCGACCGTTCAGCGCGGAGGAGGCCGAGGTGGCCGCGCGGATGTTCAAGGCGCTCGGCGACCCTGTGCGGTTGCGGCTGTTCTCCGCGGTCGCCTCACACGAGGGCGGCGAGGCGTGCGTCTGCGACATCTCCGACGTCGGCGTCTCCCAGCCGACCGTCTCCCACCACCTGAAGAAGCTCAAAGAGGCCGGGCTGCTCACCTCAGAGCGACGCGGCACCTGGGTCTACTATCGCGTCGAGCCGTCCGTGCTGGCCGCGATGGGACAGCTGCTGACCAACGCGTCGGCTGTGGCCTGACCAAGGCACTGGTCACGGCCCGTCGCTGGACCTGAGTGGTCGGGGTCCGGCTCGTACGGCGGCCGGTGTCGCCGGTCGAGGCGGCAGGTCAGCCGGCCGTGCAGCGGCCCCGCGCAGCACACGGCGCAGGCGGCCACCGCGAGCACCCGGCACCTAGGGTCTTTCGTTTGGATCAGGCCGGATCAGGGAGCGGGGTCCGGCACCGTGCATCGCAAGGCGGAGGAGAGCGGCAGGGCAGAGCCCTGCCAACCGACGACAACGCGGCGAGGCGCGGTGCCGGACCCCGCGAGCCCGGCATGATCCAAACGAAAGGCCCTAGCACGGACCTGTCCGAGGAGGGCCTGCCGGAGGAAGGCTTGGCGGTCACGAGGCGGCTCTGAAGAGGTCGGACAGCAGGGATCCGGCGGCCTCGGGGGCCCGGACGGTCAGTGTCATGGCTGTCGGGGCCAGGTGCAGCGTGAAGTCGAAGAAGGCACAGCAGCGTTGTTCGGCTGCCGCCGGCGAAGAGAGCTCGGCGGCAAGTTCAGGGGAACTGGGGAAGGTCAGGCGCACCCCGTCCGGGACCTCCTGGTGCTCGGTGGCCCGGGTGACCAGGGCTCGCCACTGGACGGTCCGTTCCCCCAGTTCGTCGCCGCCCAGGGTGCAGGCCGCCGGTGCCTCCCGCCATGGCTCCCCCGCCTTCGCGGGCATCTGGGCCGGGGCCGGCGGGCGGGCAGGTGACAGCTCCACCAGGGCGGGGCCCGGCGCCCCGCCCTCACTGGTGCAGCCGCAGTCCGGACCGCAGGCTCCCGAAGGTGCCGGACCGGCCAGCCGCTCGTGCACGTCGGCCAGGCGGGCGGAGAACGCCGTCAGCTCCGCCGCACGCCGGTCCGCGTCCGCGATCCGGTCGGCGACCAGGGGCACCATCCGGGCCCGCACCGCCGCGCACACCCCCGCGTCCCGTACATCGAGCAGGTCGCGGATGTCTTCGAGTGCGAGCCCCAGCAGCTTGGCGGAGGAGATGAAGGCCAGGCGCTCCACCGACTCCTCGTCGTAGAGGCGTTAGCCGGACGCGGTGCGCTCGGCAGGAAGGAGCCCGGCCGTCTCGTAGAACCGCAGCGTGGACGCCGCAACGCCGGAGCGTTCGGCCAGCTGGGATATCCGCAGAGTGCTCATGCCTCGAACGTAAACCTTCGAGTCGACTGGAAGGTCAAGCCCGCAGCCTGCCCGCGATCTCACGGGCCGCGTCGCGGGCCGGGCGGCCCACCCCGATGAGCGTCGCTGAGGCGGGTCCGGTCCAGTCGCCGTAGCCGAGCAGGTTCACGCGCGGCTCGTCCACCGCCCGGGTTCCCTCGGTGGCGATGTGGCCGCGTCGGCCTCGGAGCTGGAGCGGGGCAAGGTGGGAGAGGGCTGGGCGGAAGCCGGTACACCAGATGATCGCGTCGGCCTCGGCGCGCGTGCCGTCGGCCCACTCGACGCCGCCGGGGACAAGGCGGGTGAACATCGGGCTCGTCTTGAGCAGGCCGCGGTCGCGGACCGCGCGGACGGGCGGTACGGCGACGATGTCCCCGAGCGAGGCGACGCCGCCCGCGTCCCGGCGCCCCTCGTCGAGGGCGCGGCGGCGGGCGGTGGCCGCGTCGAACAGCGCGCGCCCGTCGATGTCGTCGGCCAGGAACCGGGGCGGGCGCTGGGTCACCCAGCTCAGCTCCGTGTTGTACGCCAAGTCGGCGGCGATCTGGGCGCCGGAGTTGCCCCCGCCCACCACGATCACGCGCTGGCCTGCGAAGTCGGCGGAGGTGCGGTACTCCACCATGTGCAGGTGGCGGCCTTCGAAGGCCGCTTGGCCGGGGACGGCGGGGAGGAAGGGCCGCCACCAGGTGCCCGTCGCGCTGATCACGGCGTGGGCGTGCCCGGTGCCGGAGTCGGTCTCCACCCGCAGGGGCGCACCGTCCCGGTGGACGCCCAGGACGCGTACCGGACGCTCGACGGGGAGTTCGTAGCGCTTCTCGTAGTCGGTGAGGTACTCCACCACGTGCTGCGTGTCGGGGTAGGTCTCGCCGGTCTGCGTCGGCATGAGGCGGCCGGGCAGCGAGGAGTACGCGGCCGGGGAGAACAGACGCAGTGAGTCCCAGGTGTGCTGCCAGGCGCCGCCCCGTTTGGTCTGGGCGTCGAGGACGACGAAGTCGAGGCCGAGGCGGCGCAGGTGGTAGCCGGCGGCGAGCCCTGCTTGGCCGCCGCCTATCACCACCACCTGCGTCCTGTTGGTCACTCGGCCGGACGCCCGCGCATGAAGATGAGGGCCACCAGCGCCAGCCCGACCGCGCCGCCGATGAGTTGCATGCCGATGAATCCCAGGAGTGAGCCCGGCGCGATGCCCGCGAAGGTGTCGGTGAAGGCGCGGCCGATGGACACCGCCGGGTTGGCGAACGACGTCGAGGAGGTGAACCAGTAGGCCGCGCCGATGTAGGAGGCGACGGCCACGGGCGCGTACCGGAGCTGGTCGGTGCGGACCAGGCCGAAGATCAGCAGGATCAGGCCTGCCGTGGCGACGACCTCGCCCAGCAGCAAGTGTCCCGCCGACCGGTCGTGCGTCGACCACTCCACCAGCGGCTTTCCGAACATGGCGTCCGCCAGGATGGCGCCCGCGATCGCGCCGACGATCTGCGCGGGCACGTACACCGCGGCCTCGCGCAAGGTGACCCCAGCGCCGCCGCGTCGGGCTGTCCACCACTCGGCCAGGGTGACGACCGGGTTGAAGTGTGCGCCGGAGACCGGGCCGAGCAGGAGGATCAGGATGCCGAGGCCGAAGACGGTGGCCGTGGAGTTGGCCAGCAGCTGCAGGCCGACGTCCTTGGTCAGTTCGGTGGCCTGGATGCCGGAGCCGACCACGACCGCCACCAGCAGAGCCGTGCCTATGAGTTCGGCGGCGGCGCGGGCGACCAGGGGGTTACGCGGCGGGGTGGCTCCCGGCGCGGGCTGTGGCTCGGCGCCGGGGGCTGCGGCGGAGTCCCCGATTCTGTCGTGCTCGGTGGCCTCGGTGGCGGTCAACAGGACTCCTCGGTGCAGTCGCCGGAGCGGTGGGGGTCAGGGGCAGGACCGCTTGACGTTGTTCTCGGCGGTGGCGCGCGCTGTCTCCGCGAGGTCGACGAACTGACCGGCGAGGGCGGCGATGACGTCGGGCTTGAGCCGGTAGTAGGTGAACCGGCCACAGGGCTCGGTCTCCACGACCCCGGCCTCGCGCAGCACCTTCAGATGGTTGGAGAGGTTGGTCTGTCTGGCCCCCGTCTCCTCGATCAGGTGCGTGCTGCAGAGCGTCTCCTTGGCGAGCAAGGTGACGATCTGGAGGCGGAGCGGGTCCGCCAGGACCCGCATCAGATCAGTGTCGACTGACGTCAGCATGCGCTGATACTCTCATATCAGTGGTGAATGACACCACTGGGTGCTGATATGTCGTGCCCTCCTCTGTCGCCTGACAGGTGTCGCCTGGCAGGTGTCGCCTGGCAGGCGCGAGATCAAGAGAGACCTCCTGATGTCCGACAAGCCGTCCGTGCTGTTCGTCTGTGTCCACAACGCCGGCCGTTCCCAGATGGCCGCCGCGTGGCTGACCCACCTGGCCGGGGACCGTGTCGAGGTCCGCTCCGCCGGCTCCAACCCGGGCGCAGGCGTCAACCCGGCCGCCGTCGAGGCCATGGCCGAGGTCGGCATCGACATCTCCGCCGAGGTCCCGAAGATGCTCACGGTCGACGCGGTGAAGGAGTCGGACGTCTGCATCACCATGGGCTGCGGCGACACCTGCCCCGTCTTCCCCGGCAAGCGGTACCTGGACTGGCAGTTGGAGGACCCGGCGGGCCAGGGCGTCGATGCCGTCCGCCCGATCCGTGACGAGATCAAGGTGCTGGTCGAGGGCCTGATCAAGGAGATCGCGCCGGAGCCCCAGGGATGAGTACTGCGGCGGACATACGCAACGTCGTCATCATCGGCTCCGGTCCTGCGGGCTAAACCGCCGCCCTCTACACCGCCCGCGCCTCGCGCCTGCACTGGTCGGTCCCCCACCCCACCCGCACCGGCACCGGCACCGACGACGCGTTCGCCGACGCCCTGAGTGATCCCGGCGAACTCGGCCAGGAGCTGCACATGCCCAGCAACCTCCTGGCCCACCACCTCAAGCTGCTCGAACAGGTCGGCCTGATCGAGCGATCGCAGCGATGACTGAAACTGCGCCCGTCCTGCACCGCAACCTGAGCATCGACCAGCAACTCGCCCTGCGTACCGCCGCCACCCACCTGGGCCGCGAGTTCGACGGCACCTTCGGCCAGGAAACGATCGAACGGTTCCTGCACACCAGCTATGACCAGTGCGCCGGCCGCAGCACCATCCCCAACTTCCTCCCCCTCATGGCCGAACGCTTCGCCCGCCAGCGCCTGCGCGCCCTGGCCAAGGTCGAAGGCCACCACACCGACGGCAAGCCCGTCGTGCTCTTCCTCTGCGTCCACAACGCCGGCCGCAGCCAAATGGCCATGGGCTTCTTCCAGCACCTCGCCGCCGACCAAGTGGCCTGGTCGGGCGGTTCCGAACCCGGGAACGAGGTCAACCCGTCAGCCATCGCCGCGATGAGCGAGCGTGGCATCGACATCTTCCGCGAGTTCGCCAAGCCCTGGACCGACGAGATCGTCCGCGCCGCCGATGTCGTCGTCAGCATGGGCTGCGGCGATGCCTGCCCCGTTTTCCCCGGCAAGCGATACCTCGAATGGACCCTCGACGACCCCGCAGGCCAGTCCGTCGACGACGTCCGGCCCATCCGCGACGAGATCGAGCGCCGCGTCCGCGGCCTCCTCGACGAGCTCGGCGTCGCGGCCCAGCACTGACCGCACGCAGGGCGTGCGGAGGCCGGACCCACACAGCTCGTTGGCCGTACGAATCAACCGTGCTGTGTGGGCAGCCATCGCTCGAGGTAAGCGCGCAGCCCTTCGAGGTCTGCACCGCGCGCGACGTAGCCGAGGTAGCCGTCAGGCCGTACGAGCCCCTGGACCGCGTCCGGCCACGGGCTCTCCCCGCCCAGCCGGTGCACGCTGATCAGGTCGTCCCGTCCGCGCAGCTGCCCTTCGAAACCTTCCCGCTCCCCGACGGCCCCAGCCAGTTCCTCCTCACCTACACCGCCGAGCCCGCCTCACCCTCGCAGGACGCCCTGAACCTGCTGGCCAGCTGGGCCGCGACCAACGACGACATCGAGCGGTCCGCGCCGGCCAACGACTCCCAGTCCGCCGACTCGTCCGAGACACCCGACTGAAGACGAGCCACGCGAGTCGATCTGCGGCCACGTCTGCGGCGTAGCGGCACCGCCATCGATGTCGTCTGCACGACGGGGGTCAACACCGCAGCGACCGGGGGGGTTGGCGGGCTGGTGGCCGATGGAGCGTGCCAGCCACGCCCTGTCCTTGGGAGCGGTGCGTCCGGCGGGTGGACGGTGCAGCGTCTCGGCCTGCGCCGCAATCGCGTCCAGGTGCCCAAAGACGGGAACAGTTGGTCGCCGAGGCCGCCTTGCACCCGCAGTTCTCCTTCGGGTGACGTTGGGGCGTTGTCAGACCGGTCAGGTGCTTGGGGTCATGAGGATCAGGCCCTTGCCGTTGATCTTTCGGCCTTTCCCAGTCGGTGATCAGGGCGGTAGCGGTGTCCAGGGGGACGGTTTCGCCGATGGACATGCGGATGTCTCCGGCGGCAGCCCGGGCGGCGGCCGCGGTGAGGGTCCGAGTGTCGGGCTCGCAGAAGAAGATCTTGTGGCGGCGCGCGACGGCGGCATGCGCGAACTTGGCGGGGCTGGCGTGGATGTCGAGGTAGACGCCCGTCTTGTTCAGCAGCCGCATTGCGGTCCGGATGGGAAGGGGGCCGACTGTGCCGTAGAGGACGTCGAACGCGCCCTGGCTGGTGCGGCCGAGGAGGTCGAGGGCGGCCTCCGCCTCGCAGAGGCACGCACCAGACCCCGCTCACCCGCATGGAACAGCACCGTCGCCGCCCTGCGGCCTGGGCAGGCCCTAGGGGACGGCTCGATCCGTGCGGTCACCGAGGGCGTCGGGCCAGGCTTCGCGTGCGGTCAGGTCCAGCACGAGGGCCGCGATGTTCCAGGCGTCGTCCTCGCCCCGGTGGTGGCGCCCTTCGAGGGGCAGTCCGGCGATCTGCAGGGCCTGGGCCATGCCGGGGCGTTTGCGCAGGCCGTGCGCCTCGGTGAAGACGGCCTTGGCGTTGGTGTGGCGGCCGCCGAAGGGGTACGGCGCGCGGGTCGCCGCGCACTGCCGGGTGAACTGGTTCCGGTCGTAGTCGCCCCAGCTCGCCCACGGTCGCTCACCGGCCCGATGGAGGGCCGCCAGTTGTCGGCACGCCTCGGCGAACTCGACACCGGTGTCGACCTCTTGCTGAGTGAGGCCGGTCAGCTCGGTGCAGAACTCGCTCACGGTGGACCGCGCGGGCCGCACCAGGATGCGATGCCGGGCTACGCGCCGCCGGGCCGCCAGGTCGACGACGGTCAGCCCGATCTCGATGATCTCGCTGACCGCGCCGGGCGGCGGGGACCCCCGCCAGCAGGTGGCTTCGACGTCGACGACGTTCAGCAAGGGCGCTCGCCCGTTTCCGTCCATGGCGCGCAGCGTAGGAAGGGCGCCCCGCTTCCGGCATCCGATTTTCACGCGCCCCATTTGGCTTCGCACGGCTGTTCACTTGCCCCTGCGTCTGATAGGAAACATTCCTATCAACCAGCCACTCCCCACAGCCACTTGGAGTCACAGTGGTACGCATTCTCACCGCGGCGGAACGTTCCGCCTCGGGTCCCTCCCGCCGTACTCTCCTCACGGTGCTGGGCGCCTCCCTGGCCGCCGTCCCCCTGCTGGGCACCCCGCACGCCTCCGCCACCACCCGCGCGGTGGGCCTCGACGACCCGGCGAAGAAGGAGATCGCCATGAAGCTGGTATCGAGCGCGGAGAACTCCTCGCTCGACTGGAAGGCGCAGTACAAGTACATCGAGGACATCGGCGACGGCCGCGGCTACACCGCCGGCATCATCGGCTTCTGCTCCGGCACCGGCGACATGCTCGACCTCGTGGAGCTGTACGCCGACCGCAAGCCCGGCAACGTGCTCGCCAAGTACCTCCCCGCCCTGCGCCGCGTGAACGGCACCGACTCGCACAACGGCCTCGACCCTGCGTTCCCCGCCGACTGGCGTACGGCGGCCCGTGACACGGTCTTCCAGCAGGCGCAGAACGACGAACGCGACCGCGTGTACTTCAACCCGGCCGTCAAGCAGGGCAAGACCGACGGGCTGCGCGTGTTGGGCCAGTTCGCGTACTACGACGCCATCGTCATGCACGGCGACGGCACCGACCCGACCAGCTTCCGCAACATACGCAAGCGCGCCCTGCGCAGTGCGAAGCCGCCGGCGCAGGGCGGCGACGAGGTCGCCTACCTCAACGCCTTCCTCGATGCCCGGGTCTGGGCGATGAAGCAGGAAGAGGCCCACAGCGACACCAGCCGGGTGGACACCGCTCAGCGGGTCTTCCTGCGCAAGGGCAACCTGGACCTGACTCCGCCGCTGGACTGGAAGGTGTACGGGGACAGCTACCACATCGGCTGACCTGGTCCGGGCCCGCGCCCACCTCGACCTTCGACCTCGACCTCGACCTCGACCTCGACCTCGACCGGAAGGTCACATCCCCCGGCTCCGTATGGTGGGGTTCCATGGTCGAGGTCGAGGTCGAGGTGGTCCAGCTACTGGTCTCGTCGGCGCACCGGCTCGCCGGACGGCCGTCGGACGGGCCGCCCGCCGCACCGGGCGACGAGCTGGTGCGGCAGGTGGAGGTGCGCGGCGGTCTCGGGCTGGTCGGCGACCGCTACTTCGGCCGACGGGCCCATCGGGACGCGGCCGTGACGATCATGGCCACGGAGCGCCTTCCCCTGGACATCGATCCGCGCGTCGGACTTCTCCAGACGCGCCGGAACATCCTGATCCGCGGCTTCGACATCGACTCCTGCGTCGGTTCGACGCTCTCCCTCGACACCGGAGCCGGACCCGTCACGTTCGCCGTGAACCGTCCGGCCAGACCGTGCGCGTGGATGGACGTCACCGTCGGCCCGGGCGCCCAGCGCGCGCTGCGCGGCGGGGGCGGGGTGCGGTGCACGCCTTTGTCCGACGGAGTGCTCACCCTGGGGAAGGCGGCCCTGTCCGTGATCGACGAGCCGCCCACCCGTCAGTAGCCTCGTCACCACTCCAGGCGGGTTTCCAGGTGGGCCGTCGCGGCGAGCACCACCGCCGCCGCACCCGTCCCCAGCACGGCCCCCGCGACGACGTCGCCCGGATAGTGCACCCCCGTGTGGATCCGCGAGTAGCCCACTGCGCAGGCGAGCAGGCCGAGCGGCACCGTGGCGGCCGGCCACGCGGGCCCCACGGCAGCGGCGAAGGCGACGGCGGAGGCGGTGTGGCCGGAGGGGAACGACGCGGACTCCGGCATCGGCACGTGCCGCCCGGGGAACGGCGAGTCCTCGGCGCGGTGCGGCCGCGGACGGCGTACGAGACGCTTGCCGAGCAGGTTGGCGGTCGCCGAGGCCACGCCGATGGCGGCGACACCGAGGGCGGCTGCGCGGCGGGGGCGGCCGGGGAACAGCGCCAGGAGCCCGGCGACCGTGAACGAGATCTTGGAGTGGTCCGCCGCGGCGGACAACCGCCGCAGGGCGGAGTCCAGCGTGGGGGTCTCGGTGATCGTCACGGCCTCGTACAGCGTCTGGTCGAGGGTGGCGAGGTCGCGCACCAGGCTGCGCAGGGCCGGGTGTTCCCGCGACGGGCGGTCAAGCATCGCTGTGCTCCTGAGTCGTACGGGGTCGGTCGGGGGACCGGGTCAGCGCGAGGCGGACCACGCGCCGCCAGTCGACGGACGGTGCCACGTACGTGGCGCCGGGACGGTGTCTCGGTACCCGCACCCGCAGCGCACCGGGCCGTACGGTGCACACGACGGGCGTGGACAGGGTGAGCGCCTCCCCGTCGACGGCCACCGGGATGTACTCCTCGTCGGCCTCGACGACCACGCGACGTGACGTCAACACAGTAATGCCGCTGGCCCGTTCGCCGCGCAGCGCCAGCTCTGCGGCCTGGGCCGCGCCTTCCACACGCACCGCGACCACCCCGAGCGCGCCGGCGTCGAGCCGGGGCCTGCGCCCGCCGCCGAGGGGATCGACGCGCCCGTAGGCGTTGTTGCTGACCAGCAGCGCCTGCGGAGCGTGCACGCGCGTGTCGTCGGTCCGCACGTCCAGGGACGTACCACCGTCGCCGACCAGCAGATCCGGCAGCTGGTCGAGTACGGTCGCCGCCTTGGCGTCACGGTACTCCGGGTTCTGCACGATCTCCGCGTACGTGCCGAACGAGACGGTGTTGACGAAGGGCCTCCCGTTCACCTCCCCGAGGTCGATGCGGAGCTCCACGCCGTCGGTGAGTGCGTCGAGGCCGGTCGCCGGGTCGTCACGGTCCAGGCCCAGGTCCATGGCGAAATGGTTGCGTGTTCCGGCGGCCACGACCAGGAACGGGAGGCCGTGTTCGGCGGCCACGGCCGCCACCAGCGCCTGGGTGCCGTCGCCGCCCGCGACGCCGAGCAGGTCCGCGCCCTCGGCGACGGCCCCCCGGGCCAGGGCCACGGGGTCCGGGTGGGCGTCGAGATCGAGCAGCACGACGCGGGCCCCCAGCGCCTCGGCCCGCTCCACGAGCCCGTGCCGGCCGACCTTCCCGCCTCCGGACCGCGGGTTCATGATCAGAACCGGCCGGCGGGGCGGGCGGGTCGAACGGCTGTGCATGCCGTGCGGGCGGCGCAGGCGGCGCAGGGCGCTGCGCGCGCACGCCAGCGCGGCCGCCCACGCCGCGAGCGCGGCCACCGCCACGACCCACAGGCCCGACACGGCGTAGAGCACCAGGACGCCCACGGGTGCGGCGAGGGCCAGCAGGGTGCCGAACAGACGGACCGCCCCCCGGTGCGCCAGGGTCCACCAGATGCCGGCGCCCGCCAGGGCGAGGCCGACGAGGCCCAGCAGCAGGACCAGCCACCCGCCGGAGCCGCCGCCGGCGACCACCGCAGCGACGGCACCGGCGACGCACAGCAGAGCGAGCTGGGCCCAGCCCCGCGCCACACCCCCACCCCGGTCCGAGCCGTCGGGCTTGGCCATCGGTCTCCTCCGTACACGCACCGTTGCCCTTCCTTCTCCCCATGGTCGTGACCGCCCGCCGGTTCGGCACCCCGGCCTTCGGTGACGAGCCTTCGGCGGGCATGTGCGAACCGCTTCGGATGCCCCGCCTTTTGTGGAACAAACGTGCGGATTACGGGTGCGTGATGGGCATTTTGCGGGGCACTTGAACCCTTGGAGGTTGATAACAATGGTTCCCCTGCTTCTTGTTCTGCTTCTGGCACTGGTCCTCTTCGGCGCCGGTTTCGCGCTCAAGGCCCTGTGGTGGATCGCCGTCATCGTGTTGGTGCTATGGCTGGTGGGCTTCCTGGTACGGCCCGCGGGGGCCGGCGGCCGCAGGGGTCGCTGGTACCGCTGGTAGCCGGGAGCATCACGGCATGAGTGGGCCCCGTCGGCATCCCGCCGACGGGGCCCACGGGCGTCCGTGACCGACTCCGGTTCAGCACAGCACCCGCAGTGCTCCCGGCTGGACCCTGGCCGTGACCGGGAGGACGGCCTCCACCTCGCCGTCGGCGCCGTAGGGCACGGGTCGGTCGGCCTCGACTCGGACCTCCCTGCCGCGCAGGATCCGCACCTCGGGCCGTGCCACGTGGGCGCCCGAGCGGAGTTCGTTCATCAGGGTGAAGAACAGGTGCCGCGGCGCCTCACGGATCGTCACGACGTCGAGCAGGCCGTCATCGACACGGGCGCCGGGCGCGATGATCCGGCCCGAGCCGTAGGAGCCGGAGTTGGCGATCACCACCGTGTAGCCGCTGTGCGCGTGCTCCTCGCCGTCGATCGTGACCCAGTAGTGCGCCGGACGCCAGGTGGCGACCGCCCGCAGCCCGCCGGCGTAGTAGGCGGCGGCGCCCCGCAGCACCTTCGCCCTGTTGGCGTGCCGGTTGGCGACCGCGTCGACGCCCGCGTACACGCTGCCGAGGACGACGGTGCCGTGGTGGACGGCCGACTCCACCGCGATGGTGTCGACGGCGCGTGGTTCGCCGCGGAGCAGCACCTCGGCCAGCGCGGCCGCCTCCGTCGGCAGCCCGAGGGCCCGCGCGAAGTCGTTGCCGCGCCCGGCCGGGACAAGGCCGAGGGTCGCGCCGGTACCGCTGAGGGCTCCTCCGACGGCCCCGGCGATGCCGTCCCCGCCGACCGCCAGCACCACGCGCCCTTGCCGCCCGGCCTCCCGCGCGAGGTCTTGCGCGTGCGCCAGGCTACGGCTGTACTCCGTCTCCAACTCCCCGCCCGCCTCCCGCAGCAGCCGCGCCACCGCGAGCAGCGCGGCGGCCCCGGTGGAGCCGCCTGCGGTGGGGTTGACGACCGCGGTGAACTGTCGCATCGGGGGCCTCCGGGCTGACGGCTGGTTGTTCGAGGAGAAGTGGCGAGGTGTCGGGTCAGTCCGCGGGTTCAATCCGCGAGTGCAGTCCGCGGTTCAGTCCACGGGTTCAATCCGCGGGCAGCAGGACGCCGGGGTTGAGCACTCCTGCCGGATCCATCCGCTGCTTGACGGCCCGTAGGGCGTCGACGCCCAAGGGGCCGGCTTCCCGGACGTACCAGTCCCGGTGGTCGGTGCCGACCCCGTGGTGATGGCTGATCGTGCCTCCGGCGGCGAGAATCGCCTCGTTGGCGGCGCGTTTGGCCCGCGTCCAGTGAGCGACGGGGTCGGCGCCCTGGGCGGAGACGACGGTGAAGTACAGGGAGGCGCCGTTGTCGTAGACGTGGGAGATGTGGCACATGACCAGGGGCGGGGTGCCGGCCTCGGTGAGGGCCGTGGTGAGCGCCTCACGGACGGAGGCGTACAGGTCCGGGACGCGGGACCAGAAGGTGGCGGTCTCCAGCGTCTCGGCGAACGCCCCCGCGTCGAGCAGCGCGTCCCGCAGGTAGGGGGCTGAGTAGCGGCCGTGGGCCCACTTCTCCCCCGGTTCCGTCCCCAGGGGCGTGCCGCCGCAGTCGCGCAGTACGGCGGCGGCGTGCTCCCGGCGGTGAGCGGTGTCCTGCGGTGTGCCTTCGAAGCCGGCGATCGCCAGGCATCCCGCGTTCTGTCCGGCGCCGGAGCCGATGGCGTCGGGCTGGGCCAGGCCGATGAGCGTCTCGGTCTCGTCGGACAGCCGCAGCACGGTCGGGCGCGGGCCGTCCTGGGCGAGCCTGCGCAGCGCGTCGGTGCCCTCCTGGAACGAGGCGAAGCGCCAGCCCTCGTAGACGCGGGTCTGCGGGACGGGTCGGATCCGCACGGTCACGGACGTGATCACGCCGAACGCCCCCTCCGAGCCCAGGATCAGCTGGCGCAGGTCGGGGCCGGCGGCCGAGCGGGGGGCGCGGCCCGTGTCCAGGGTGCCCCGGGGGGTGGCGAGGGTCAGGCCGAGGACCATCTCGTCGAAGCGGCCGTAGCCCGCGGAGGCCTGTCCGCTGGAGCGGGTCGCGGCGAACCCGCCGATGGTGGCCCACTCGTAGGACTGGGGGAAGTGCCCCAGGGTGAAGCCGTGCTCGCCCAGCAGCGCCTCGGCCTGCGGGGCGCGCAGCCCCGGTTGCAGGGTGGCGGTGCGGGAGACCGGGTCGAGGGCGAGCAGGCGGTCCATGCGGCGCAGGTCCAGGGCGACGAAGGCGCCGCGCAGGCCGGGGGCCAAGCCGCCGACCACCGAGGTGCCGCCGCCGAACGGCACCAGCGTCAGGCCGTGTTCGTCACACACCTCCAACACCGCGAGCACCTCGTCGTGGCTCTCCGGGAGCACCACGGCGGCGGGCACGTCGTCGACGTCGCCGCGCCGGAGCCGCAGCAGGTCGGGCGTGGACTTGCCGCGCGTGTGCCGTACGCGCGTCTCCGCGTCGGTCCGCAGGCACGGGGCCCGACCGCCGACGGCGATGAGCAGCGCGCGCAGCGTGCTCGTGTCGAGGGCCGGCTCGGGTACGGCGATCTCGTCGAGGGCGACCGGTTCGGCGTCGCTCGGCTTCACGCCGAGCAGATCGCGCAACAGCCCGATCACCGTGTCCGGCAGGGGCGTCGCCCTGGCCGGGTCGCCCCAGCCGCTCCACAGCATGTCCATGGCGTGCGTCCTCACCGGTCGATGTAGGGATTGCGTCCTGTGCGGTCGGGGCTGGGGGAAGCGCCCCGCCGGACCTCACCGGGAGTTACACTGTGACACATGACGCCTATTCGTCACAACTATGCGGACAGCGACGCGGTGCTCGACGCGGTGCATGACTGTGTCCTGGCCGTGGGAGTCCGGCGTACGACGCTGACCGACGTGGCCCGTCGCGCGGGGGTCTCGCGCATGACGATCTACCGACGCTGGCCCGATGTGCGCTCCCTGGTCGGCGACCTGATGACCCGTGAGTGGGTCGACGTGGCCACCCGCGCGATGCCCGAGCGCCGCGCGGGGGCGGATGCGCGGTCCCTGGTCGTCGACGGGCTCGTGGCCGGCGTGGACGCCTTCCGTGCCCATCCGCTCTTCCGCAAGATCGTCGACGTCGATCCCGAGCTGCTCCTCCCCTACGTCCTGGACCGCCGCGGGGCCAGCCAGGAGGCGCTGCTGAAGCTGCTCTCCGACGGCTTGCGGGAAGGGCACGCCGACGGGTCGGTCCGGGCCGGTCACGCCGAACGGCAGGCGCGCTCCCTGCTGCTCGTCGTGCAGTCCTTCACCCTGTCGCTGCGGACCATGACCGACGAGGACGACGGCGACCTGAACACGTCGGCGTTCCTCGCCGAGTTGCGGATCATCCTGGAGAGGACCCTCACGCCGTGAGTCCCGCCAACACTCCTGCAGCCCCTGGATCGTCACTGTCCGCCGCCCGGCGCTCGCGCGAACTCGCGGACACCGTGGGCGGCGAGGTCGTGGACGTCCTGGTCGTCGGACTCGGCGCGACCGGCGCCGGAGCCGCCCTGGACGCGGCGGCCCGCGGCCTGGACGTCGTCGCTGTCGACGCCTACGACCTGGCCTTCGGCACCTCCCGCTGGAGCTCCAAGCTCATTCACGGCGGGCTGCGCTACCTCGCCTCGGGCCACTTGGACGTCGCCCACGAGAGTGCGGTGGAGCGCGGGGTGCTGATGGAGCGGACGGCGCCCCATCTGGTGCGCGCCCAGCCCTTCCTGCTGCCCCTCACTCCACTGGTCTCCCGCGGACAGGCCGCCCTCGCCTGGGCCGGTTTCAGGGCCGGTGACACCCTGCGTCTGGCGGCGCGTACGGCCCGGGCCACCCTGCCCGCACCGCGCCGGCTCTCGGCGGTGGAGGCTCACCGCATGGCCCCGTCGGTGCGCACCGACGGTCTGCGCGGCGGGCTGCTGTCCTGGGACGGGCGGGTCACCGACGACGCCCGCCTGGTGACCGCCCTCGCCCGCACCGCCGCGGCGCACGGCGCGCGCGTCCTCACCCGGGTCCGCGTGCTGCGGCTCACCGGGTCCGGAGCCGTGGTGCGCGACGAACTCACCGGCGAGGAAGGGCAGATCCGGGCCCGCGTGGTGATCAACGCCTCGGGTGTGTGGGCGGGTGACCTGGTGGACGGCATACGCGTGCGCCCCTCGCGCGGCACGCACATCGTGCTGCGCTCGGAGCACCTCGGCTCTCTCCCCTCAGGGCTGCACATCCCGATCCCCGGCGAGAGCAACCGCTTCGTCCTCGTGCTGCCCCAGGGCGACGGCCGGGTCTACGTCGGGCTCACTGACGAGCCCGTCGACGGCGACGTCCCTGATGTCCCCGAGGCGCCGGAGTCCGACATCGGGTTCCTGCTCGACGTCCTCGGCTCCGTCGTGAACACGCCGGTCCACCGGTCCGACGTGGTGGGGGCGTTCGCGGGCCTGCGCCCCCTCCTGGACGTCGCTCCCGCGGGGCAGCCGGAGGACACGCGCAGGACGTCCGACATCTCGCGCCGGCACGCGGTCATCACCTCGCAGGACGGTGTCGTCACCGTGGTCGGCGGCAAGCTCACCACCTACCGGCGCATGGCCGAGGACGCCGTCGACGCCGCCGTGGCCGGGGCCCGACTCGACGCGGCCCCCTCTCGCACCGCCGGCCTCCCGCTGGTCGGCGCCGCAGCCCCGCGCGTCCTCGACGCCTTGCCCGTGCCCCGCCGCCTGCTGCGGCGCTACGGCACCGAGGCACCGGCCGTCCAGGCACTCGGCGCCCGCGACCCCCGGCTCAACGACCGCGTACTGCCGGAACACCCCGTCACCCGGGCCGAGTTGCGGTGGGCCGTCCGGCACGAGGGTGCGCTCGACGAGGCCGATCTGCTGGACCGTCGTACGCGCATCGGGCTGGTGCCCGAGGACCGGGCGGCCGCGCTGGACACCGTGCGCGACCTGCTGGCGGAGGCCTCCGACCGGAAGGGATGACCTGCCGCAGCCTCTACGCGGCCGGCCGGTACACCACCAGGCTCGCGACCTCGAACGACATCTCCGTGACGTCCGGGTCCGGAGCCGGGTGGTAACGGCCCGCACACACGGAGAGGTTGACGATGAGGTGGGCGTGCCAGTCGCGCCCCACGCCGTGCCGGTTCGTGTAGACGCGCGTGTCGTTCAGCGTCCAGACGACGCGGCGCGCGCCGAACTCGACGGCCAGGTCGATCCAGGCGCCCGGGCGGACGGCGTCGTCGCGGTGGTAGAGGTGACCGCCGCGCACGTGGTTGGAGAACTCCAGCCGGTCGGGGTTGTCCGGGTGGTACTCGAAGACGTCGATCTCCTGGTCGCCGTCGCGCCACGTCCAGATCGCCGGCCACGCGCCGGTCTCGGTGGGCAGCCGCACCCGGGTCCGCAGCAGGTCCCCGGTCCGGACGAGGAACCCCTCCTCGCTGCCCTCGGTGGTCAGCAGCCCGGTGTCCCAGAGGGCGTCGGGGCGACGCGTCGCCCGGAACGTCCCGCCGCGGCAGTAGTCGGGGTCCGCCACCAGGTGGTCCAGTTTGTTGTCACCGGGGTTGACGGGTCCGCCGTCCGGATAGGCCCACGAACGCCCCGCGACCCATTGCCGGGCCGAGGCGAAGTCGGCGGTGAGGACGGGGTCGGCTGCGGCGGTGGGGTCAGCGGCGAAGGCGGGGTCGGCAGGCATACGGCTCCTCCTTCCCCGGCGCGAATGGGCGCGGCTGGCGCGGCTGGGCGCAGGGGTTCTGCCCGGGGTGTGCTGCGGCATGCCGCCCTTCGGAGTGTCAGCAGCTCATATCACTCGGTCGGGTGAATGCGCGGCCTCCGGCACCACGCCATGCCCTTGGACCCCAGAAATAGTTACCGGAGCGTAACTCCTCAAGGTGTTACCGACGGTAAATAAGCAGTGCTAGTTTTTCGCCACCCTGAAACGGAGCAGCGCGAGGAGTGAACTGTGAGCCGCTACACAGCCCGTCCGCGTTCCACGTTCAGCCGCCTGACCGCCGTCGCGATCGCCGCCGTGGCCTGCGTCTGCGTCAGCGCGAGCCCGTCCGGCGCCGCCACGGACGCCGAACCCGTCGTGTCCCGGGGAGTCACGATCCCCGCCTTCTACACCCCGCCCACGCAACTGCCCACCGCCAACGGCACCTTGATCCGCAAGGAGCCCCTTCCCCTCGGACTCTCGCTGCCCGGCCTGGACGGCCGCCCCCTGCCGGGCACGGCGACCCGCCTGATGTACAAGTCCACCGACTCCAGCGGCCGGGCGGTGGCGGTGACCGGCGCCTACATCGAGCCCTCCGCCGAATGGAAGGGCGGCGGACCGCGTCCCCTCGTCGCGGTTGCCTCGGGAACCATGGGCCAGGGCGACCAGTGCGCGCCCTCGTTCGCCCTGGAACACCCCCTCACCCTCAACGGGCAGACAGCGTCCATCGCCTACGAGAACCTGTCGGTCTACCGTCTCCTCGCCACCGGAGCGGCCGTCGTCGTCACCGACTACGTCGGCCTGGGCGAGACCGACCGTCTGCACACCTACGTCAACCGCCTGGACCAGGGACACGCGGTGCTGGACGCCGTCCGCGCGGCCCGCGCCCTGCCCGCGACGTCCCTCACCTCCGGCTCCCGCGTCGCCCTCTACGGCTACAGCCAGGGCGGCGGCGCCAGTGCCTCCGCGGCCGAACTGCAGCCGACGTACGCGCCCGACGTCGTCCTGGCCGGGACCTACTCGGGCGCGCCGCCCGCCGACCTGACCTCCGTCATGAAGGGCATCGACGGGAGCGCTCTGGCCGGTGCCCTGGGCTGGTCGATCAACGGTTTCGCGCAGGCGTACCCCGACATGCGAAGCGTCGTCGAGGCGAACGTCAACGACGTCGGGCGCAAGGCCCTCGCCGACACCTCGACCATGTGCGTCGGTGACGCGATCTTCGGCTACGGCTTCACCAACAGCAGCGCGTGGACGGCAAGCGGCAAGTCCGTCGCCGAGATCATCGCCGCCGAACCCCGCGCCCAGGCCGTCCTCGACCAGCAGCGCATCGGAACACTCAAGCCGGCCGGCCCGGTACGACTGGCCACCGGCATCCAGGACGACATCGTTCCGCACGCTCAAGCCCGCCAACTGGCCGTGGACTGGTGCCGGAAGGGCGGCAACGTCACCTACGAGGCCGTCGACCTGCCCAACCTCGGTGACCGACTCCTCACCAACCACGTCGCCCCGCTCATCACCGACCAGACCGCGGCGATCTCCTGGCTCACCGACCGCCTGGAGGGCAAGCCCACGACGTCCAACTGCTGGACGATGCCCTTCCAGCGCTGACCGACGTCAGCGGGCCTCGACGTCCCGGACGGCCTTCACGGCCTCCCAGGGGCGAGGCCCGCTTCCGTCTGCCCAGGACAGCAGCGCCCGGCGGTCCACGCACACGATCCCGCACTGCTCGGCGTACTCCGTCGCAGGCGCGGTGAAGTCGCTGGTGGTGACCAGGACGGCGACGTCGGCCCCGTGGACGGTGAAGCAGGTGCCGCCGAAGCGCTGCATGTCCTGGGAGCCGACCCGGTGGGAGTCGCCGTAGCGCTTGCACTGGACGACGACCCGCCATCCCTCGGGGGACACGGCCAGGACGTCGGCGCCCAGATCCCCGGCACCGCCCACGACTTCCACGTCGGAACAGCCGTCCCGCTCGCACAGGGAGGCGATCGCCGCCTCGAACTCCTCGGCGTCCAGGGCGTCGTAGTCGATGTCGACGTCGATGCCGGATGCCACGCGCGGACGGGGAACGGTCGCGGTCTCCCACGCGTCGGCGGCCTCCGTCGCCGCCTCGTCGAGCGCGGCCGCGGCCCGTCGTGCCGCTCTCGCCAGGTGGATGCGGCGCCCCAGTCCCGCGATGCCCCCGACTCCCAGCAGAAGCAGGGTCAACGCCCAGCCGGGATGTCGCTCGACGACGTCGGCCACCGTGCGGGCCGCGAATCCCAGGATGCTCACCACCACGGCGAGCAGGGCGAAGAACAGAGCTGTCGAGCGAAGGTCGAACGCACGCCGACGGTTCGCGGACGCGGTACGACGCGCAGGTACGGCCACGGTGATGAGCCCCCTCTTGGGATCGACGTGAAGATCACTTCGTCCGTCTGCCCAAGATCGGGCGGTTCAGTTGATCGTGAAGATCTGGTCGAGGCCCACGATGCGCAGGATGCGCAGGGTGTTCGCCGGTACGCCGGTCAGGGCGACGTCGGCACCGGCTGCCCGGGCGTGGTTGCGGGCGGCGATCAGGGCAGTGATGCCGCTGGAGTCGCAGAACTCGAGGCCGGCCAGGTCGAGGATCAGGCACTGGCCGGGTTCGAGGGTGAACCGGGGCACACGGTCGCGCAGTTCGGCGGCGTTGGAGTAGTCGAGTTCCCCGCCGATCTCCAGTACGGGGCCGGTGGCGGCATCTCGGGGGGTGATCTTCAGCAGGCTCATGGCGTGTTCTTCGTCGAGGGGTCGGGGTCGCGTCGGGCGGTCGAAGGGGCTCCCGGGGCGGAGGCTACCGGAGACGACGGCGTCCCTGGTCAGGCCGAGCCAGCCGAGGAGGGTGGTGTTGATCTTCGCGACGGTGCCGTCCATGAGCGTGGACAGGTAACCGCACGGGGCGGTCTCGTACAGCTCCTCCGCGCTGTCCTCCAGCAGCGCGGCGAAGGCCGCGTCCGCCGCCCCGTCGTCCGAGTCGTGGGGGTCGTGCGGGTTGTGCGGTTGTGCGACTCGTGCGGCTCCGGCGGGTCGGGGGTCTGCCCGACGCGGCACATCATCGTAGGTCCGCAGGGAATCGGCTGATCGCCTCGTTGGTGGCCTCGGGAGCGGACAGGTGCGGGCAGTGCCCGGTGGCGTCGAGGGTGACCAGTCGCGAGCCCGGGATCGCCTCGTGCACGAAGGCGCCCCCCTCGCGCGGGGCGATGACGTCCTGCGTGCACTCCAGGATCAGGGTCGGCACCGTGACCGTCTTCAGATCGTCCCGTGAGTCGGACAGGAAGGTGGTGCGGGCGAAGACGTGGGCCGTCTCGGGGTCGGTGGCGCAGAAGCTGTCGGTCAGCTCCTCACCGAGCTCCGGCCGCTCCGGGTTCCCCATGATCACCGGGCCCATGGCGGCCGACCAGCCCAGGTAGTTGACGTCCAGCGACGCCAGCAGTTCGTCGATGTCCTCGGCACTGAACCCGCCGCGGTAGCCCTCGTCGTCGAGGTAGCGGGGCGAGGGCGCGACCATGACCAGGGCGCCGATGCGCCCCGGGGCGTCGCGCGCGGCCAGGACGCCGATCATGGCGCTGCCCGAGTGCCCGACGAAGACCGCGTCCCGCAGGTCGAGCGCCTCGCACACCTCCACCACGTCCTGGGCGTAGCCGTCCAGGGACGAGTACCGGTCCTCACTGAACGCGGCCGGGTCGGAACGCCCGGAGCCGACGTAGTCGAAGAGCACCACCCGGTGGGTCTCCGCGAGGCGGGCACCGCGAGCCGCCACATGTTCTGGTCACAGCCGAAGCCGTGGGCCAGCACCACGACCGGTCCCCCCGGGTTGCCGGTGACAGTGACGTTGTTGCGGCGGGGGATGTCCATGCCCGCGATCCTCTCACCACGGGCATGGGCGGTTCATCTCATCCCCTCCGGTGGTCGCCCCCGGCGTCCAGCAACTGCTGGAAGTGGGTCATGCAGCTCGCACAGTGGCGGTCGGTGTCGGCCGGGCCGGGCCCCGCTACCGACAGCTCCACTCCGCAGAGGCTGCTTCTCGCGTGCCGGGCCACCACGTGCCACACCAGCTCGGAACTTCCTGCCTGCGGACCTACGCACATCTCGTACACGACGCGCCTCCCTTGACGGCGATGCTTCCAGCGCACCGCACCATCGCCGCCACGGCCCGGTGGGCGGGCCGTTCGCGTGAATTTTTCGGCGTTTCGGGGGCGTGACGGTTGACGGGAGCGCTCGCGTGTCAGCCGATGGCGAGGTCCCACAGGTCCGTCGGAGCTCCCCTGAACGCGTCGTGGTCGCCGACGGTCCGGCCCGTCGAGGTGTACTGCCACATCGTGTAGTGGCCCCAGCCCGCGGGCAGGGTGCCCGCGTCGGAGGCGTACCGGGCGATCCACAGCGGGTTGGTGGCGGCGAAGCCCGCGTGGTTCCCGGTGCACTGGCTCCACCAACTCGTCGCCGTGTAGATCACGGCGTCCCTGCCGGTGCGGGCCTTGTACCGGTTGAGGAAGTCGCGGATCCAGCTGACGAGCGCGCTCTGCGTCTTGCCGTAGCAGGCGTCGCCGTAGGGATTCCACTCCATGTCGAGGGCGCCCGGCAGCGTCTTTCCGTCCGCCGACCAGGCGCCGCCGTGGTCGACGAAGTAGTCGGCCTGGGCGGCGCCGCTCCCGGTGTCCGGGGTGGCGAAGTGGTACGCGCCGCGGACCATGCCGACGTCGTACGAGCCGCCGTACTGCTGGGCGAAGTAGGGGTTGCGGTAGGAGGTGCCCTCCGTGGCCTTCGAGTAGGCCCATTTGACGCCGTTGCCCCACAGGGTCGGCCAGGCGACGGAGCTCTGGTGGCTGGCGACGTCGACACCTTCGGTGAGGGTGACCCGGGTGCCGCCGGGGGTGCCGGACCACCCGTCGTGGGTCAGGACGCCCATGCCCATGTAGGCGGAGCCGCGGATCGGACCGTGGCGGGCGGAGGTGTCGTGGACCGGGCGGTGGTCGGCGGACGAGGGGGCTGCGGACAGGGGGACGACGAACGCGAGCACGGCGAGCAGCAGGCCCGTCGTACGAAGGCGGAAGCGGCGCGCCGCTGTGATCAGGGATCTATGCACGGATCCCATCCGACCCACAGTCACGTCTCCCCGCACGTCGGCGTCGTCCACCCGGGGCGCCCTCCCTCTCCCGTACCCCCTCGTGGTCGAACGTCTGAACGTCGGGTCTCCGGGTAGGCGGGCGTGACAGGTCATCCAGGCGCCGTCCGTCACCACCCGGACGGCGACGAGCCATGAGGGGTTGGGATGAGGAACTTGGTCCGCAGGCGCGGCCGCACGACTCGGCAACTGTCCGCACGACGCGCACACCACCTGCGAGCGCAGTTGGGTGTCGCGGCCGACATCGCCATCACCGTACGCCGCAGGGAGGTCATCGCCCGGCTGCGGGCCGACCTGCGCGCGGGCGGCGAGCGGGTGCTGCGCGGTCGCGTGACCGTCGACGACGTCCTGGAGTACGCCCGCCAGCACTTCGGCCTCACCGCGGTTCCCCGCGAACAGGCCGCCTCCGTGCTGCGCGCACGCTACGAACTGCGGGCCGGCAACGTGGACCTGGACACCGACGCGTACTGCGCGGCGTACCAGCCGAAGGCGGCCTGACGGGCAGCTCCAGGACATGGCCGCCACGTGACCCTCACCGCGTTGGCGCCGCCTCTTCCGGCAGCGGGGACCGGCTCACCCGGATCTTCGACTGGCCGTGCGGTCGCCGCTCCCAGTCCTCCATGAGGCGCGCGTACAGGGCCGTGCCTGCGGGCGAGGGACAGCAGGGTCTCGGCGCGGTAGTAGAAGTCCTCGTGCAGGACGTGGTGTTCGGGGCCCTCGGTGCGGTCGAAGGTGAAGTCGAAGAACCCCCTGTCGGTCAGGACGCGTCCGACGTGGGCCAGGCACTCCTCGATGACGTGCGGAGGGGAGTGGGAGAAGACGCTGTGCGCGTGGACGACGTCGAAGTGGTCGGCGGGCAGGAAGTCCAGGGTGAGGTCGCCGGTGAGGGTCAGGTGCGGCAGCTTGTCCTGGAGCCCCCGCTCGGTGAGCGTCTTCTTGGCGGCGATCAGGATGTCGGGTGAGATGTCGACGCCGTAGTAGTGGCCGGGGTCGAGGTGGTCGACGAAGCGCCAGCCGGCGCGCAGGTTGCCGCAGCCGATGTCGAGCATGCGGTGTTCGGGGAGCAGGCCGTGTTCGACGAGGTAGTCGAACTGCATCTGCCCCAGTGCCAGCCAGCGTTCATGGCTCCCGCTCCCGACGGCGGCCTCGGGGTCGCGGCGGGTGTCCGAGGCCATCACCGCCCGGTAGTAGCCGACGTGGTCGGGGTGCCGGAGGCGCAGCCAGGTGTCCCGGCCGGCGCGGCGGAGGTACGGGGCGACGCGGCCGGGGTGGAGCAGGGCGTAGCCGAGCTTGTGGGTGAGGGTGGAGCGGTCGCGGTCCGGTTTCCGCAGGGCCTTCGGCGGGTTCGTGCGCCGGGCCTTCGGCGGCTTCGTGTGCTGGGCCATGGCGGTGACCTCCGTACGAGAGGGGCTTCCCGGACGCGGGAACGGCCCCGTGAGCACTCTCCCGTCCACGGCACCACCGCCCCCGCCGGTTGACCAGCGAAGCGGCCCGTCCGGGTGGCGCGGGTGGTACGGGTACGCCGGTGGTTACCGACGGGTTCGGTCATGTGGGACCCGCTGTCTGTGCCCGGCGGGCGATCCTCTTTACTCTGTGGGGCCGTCACGTGCACGGAGCGTTCAGCCCGGAGGAACGCTCGTCGTAGGAAAGGAAGTCATGGGGTCGCATCTGAACAGCGGGTCGACAGCTCCTCACGGGCCACTGGAGTCGATGAGCCTGGAGCCGCTCATGACCCGGGACTACGAGCGTGACCCTGCCCTCGTCTATGAGCGGCTGCGCCGGATCCACGGTCCGGTGGCGCCGGTCGACCTGCTGGGGGTGCCCGTCTGGCTGGTGCTGGGCTACGGGGAGTCGCTGGAGGTTCTTCGGGACGACCAAGGGTTTCCGAAGGGGCTGGAGAACTGGCGGGCGCGTGAGGAGGGGCGGCTCCCCGAGGACTGGCCGCTGGCCCCCTCTCTCGACGTCAACCATGTGCTCATACAGGGCGGGGAGGGGTACCTGGGCCTGCGTGCCGGGTGGGACGCGGCTCTGAGGCCGTTCCAGGACCCGCGGAACGCCCAGGCCCGGCAGCTCAGGGCGCGGATCGCCCGGGACGCGGACGAGCTGATCACATTGCTCTCCCAGGGCGGCGGCACCGGGTGGGCGGATCTGTCCGCCCAGTTCTCGCGGCCGTTGCCGCTGATGGTCGCCAGCCATCTGCTCGGCTTCCCCGGTTCCCAGAACGACGACGTGCTGATGGACATGTGGCGGGTGCTGGACGCGGGCCCCGACGCCGGGCCCGCCCTGGAACGGCTGCTGGCGGCCCTGGCGGAGCTGGGTGCCCTGAAGATGAAGGAGCCGGGCGACGACTTCCCCTCCTATCTGCTCGCCGCCCACCCCGGCCTCGGTGTCGAGGAGTTGTCCCGGGAACTGATGATGCTGCTCGGCATGACCTCGGACCATGTCGGCATCCTGATCTCCAACACGGTCGTCGAGGTGATCAGCGGGAACGCCTCGACGCGGGCCAGCCTGTCGGCGGGAATGATCAGGGAGACCATGAACCGGGTGGTGATGCAGAAGCCACCACTGATCAACTTCGTCCCGCGGTTCCCCGTCGCCGACACCCGTCTGGGCAACTACACCGTCGCGGCGGGCGACCCGGTGTGGGTGTCCGTCGGCGCCGCCCACGCCGACCCGGCGTTCTCGGACAACGTCTGCCCCGCGTCGACCATCAGCACCCGGGCGCACCTGGCCTGGGGCGCGGGACCGCGCCAGTGCCCGGCCAGGGAACTGGCGACCACCACGGCGGCGATCGGCGTGAGCCGGCTGTTCGAGCGCCTGTCCGGGCTGGAACTCTCCCTGCCGCTCGACCAACTCCCCTGGCGCTCCTCCCCCTTCATGCGGGGTCTGCGCTCGCTCCCCGTGCGCTACTCCCTCGCGAGCCCTCCCGCCACGCCGCCCACGCCCGCGCCTCCCCTGCCCGCCGCCCCGCCCTCCCCCGGTCAGGCTCCGGACCCGGAGGGCGCCGAAAGGCCGCGCTCGTCGCTGTGGCGCTACCTGGCGGGGCTGGTCCGCGGACGGTGACGGGCTCGCGGTCACCGTGGCGCCCCCACCTAGGGTCACCCCCCACCCCCCGGCAAGGGGCATGTGATCGCAAAGACCACAACCTCCCTTGCTTACCGAAGAGAGACAGCCGGTTTCAGCCGCGGGCACCATGTGGGCCACCCCAGCGCCCCGAAAGGCGGTGACTCACATGCGCCTGCGGACCTCCCTCCATCTGCTCGCGGCAGCCGTGCTCGTGCTCGCCGGACCGCCCCTGCTCACCACGGGTGGCGGCGCCGACAGCGGCACGCAGATCCCGGGTCTGCGTCTCATGGTCCCGAACTCGCCGGGCGGCGGGTACGACATCACGGCCCGCGGGCTGAGCCGCAGCGACTGCCTCAGGTGCCGGGGTAGCCGAGCTGGCGTCTCATGTACGGCGTCATGAGGGTCTTCGCCTTGGCCAGGACCGACGTACGACTGCCGAGGACCGCCGTCTCGCCGCCCGGCACCGGCAGCATGGTCAGGCCGTCGGCCGAGCCGAAGGGCACGATGATCGGGGTGCGGTGGATCGGCCGGTAGAGGCGGGGGTCCTTGCGGTGCCTGCCCGAACTGTTCAGGTAGGCACGGATGTTCCAGGCGGCGAGGTCCGCCTGGGCCAGCGCGGCGGGGGTGATCTTGAGCTCGGTGGCGTCGTTGACGTCGCCGACCGCGAAGACGTCCGCCCAGCCGTCGACCCGGAGCGTCCGGTCCACCTTGACGTGCCCGTCCGTGTTCAGCCAGTCGCCGTGCCCGCCCAGGCGCAGCCAAAGGGTGTTGGGGGTGGTGCCCGTCGCCCAGAAGGACAGGTCGGCTTCGACGATGTGGCCCCGGGCGTCGCGATAGGTGCCGAAGTCGTTGCCGGGGGACATGAAGGAGTCGAGCCGTACCTCCACGTCGTGGGACTCCAGCCAGGCGAGCGCCTTGCGCCCGGCCCGCTCGCTGCCCGTCCCGTGGAGCAGCGCGGGCCCGGAGTGGGCGAGCGTGACCCGGGCGTCCGGGCGGGCCAGCCGGATCTCGGCGCTCAGCTCGACGCCGGAGGGCCCGCCGCCGACGACGAGGACGTGCTCGGCGGAACCGATTCTCTGTTGGTGCGCGGAGAACGACTTGATCGTCTCCTCGACGGTGGTGCCGGTGAAGCGGGCCGGTTCGGGGTAGTCGGCGCCGGTGGCGATCACCACCACGTCGTACGGCAGCCGCTCACCCGTGGCCAGCACCACCTGCCGCTCGGCGGTGTCGATGCGGACCGCCTTGCCCGCCACCACCCGGCCGTTGCGCAGCAGCCGGTCATAGGGGATGAAGGGGGTCACCGTCCAGTGCGGGTGCACGCCTGCGCGGAGGGAGGCGATACGGTGGAAGAAGACCTCCTTGCGGTCCACCAAGGTGACCCGGGCCGTTCCGTCCAGTCGTTTCGCCAGGCGGACACCCGCATAACCGCCGCCGATCACCACTACGTCGCCGTCACGCACGCCGAATCTCCTGTACCAGGTGGGGGGAGACGAGCACCGCGGCGGGGCCGCCCTCGGCCACTCGGTCTGCCGGTGAGCGTAACGCTTGAAACCTCAAGCTCTGGTGAGAGTGTGTGAGCGTTTTGTGAAGTGACGGCGTACGCCCCGGGCGGATTAGAAGGACACGTCGAAGTAGTCGATGTTGTTGAGGCTTACCTCGAGGTCGTTGGCGCGGCGGCCGCCGTCCTTGAAGTACACCTCCTGCAGTCCCTCGGCGACGATGTCACGCATCTGCTGGTCGCTGGCACCCTGTTCACGGGCGTCGAAGAGGCGGCGGGCGTACTCCGGCGGAAGGTGGACGGTGAGCCGGCGGAAGCGGCCGTCGTCGGTGGAGCCGATCGGGGCCGTGTAGCCGAACTGGGCGCGGGTCTCCACGGTGATGCCGGTGGCGGTGGCAGCCTGCTTCTGGCGCCGTTTGCGGACCTGCGGCTGCCAGCGGGCCCGTACGGCCGCGTCGACCCGGTCCTGGATGGGCTTGGGCGGGTGCTTGCGTTCGCCCTTGCGGTAGCGCTCCACCGACCGCCTGCTGACCCCGAGTTCCGCCGCGACGGCCCGCGTGGTCTTGAGCTGCTTCATCAGGAAGCCGATCTGCCCCTTGAGCGTCCTGGGCGGTTGTCTCGTGAACACCTCCTGGCCTGCGCGGTCCAGGGCGTCGTCGATGTCTCCCACGGCCCGTCACTCCCCTTCGTCGAACCTGGCGTCGTGGCCGTCGCCCTTGATGTGGCGGGCCGGGTTGAAGCCCTGCTCCATCAGGTCGACCGCCCAGGCCATCTCCTGCACGCCCTCGACCTTCGCCAGTCCAGGAGCGCAGCCGAGACGGAACGCGCCCGGAAGCGGCTTGCCGGAGGTGCTGTAGGGGAGGAAGTCCAGCGGCGAACGCCCCGGGCTCGGGTAGACGACACAGTCGGACAGCACGGCGAGCGGATAAAGGCCCGTCGCCTTGGCCGTGTTGAGCATCTTGCGGTGCATGTTCACCCGGGCCTTGGAGATGACCGCGGCGCGGATGTCGGGGCGCCAGGTCGGGCGCTCCAGCGCCGGCCAGCGGTCGCCGTCCCGGTAGTGCCGCCCCTGCGGCCGTTCCCTGAGCTTGCCCACGCCACCCTTGACGGTGGCCTTGATGGCGGCGAGTACGGCCGTCAGGGCCGGGTCGAGGTTCTTGTGCCGCTCCATCGCGGCGAGGAACGCGTGGTCGTCGAGGTCCTTGGCGACGCCCAGGTCGGCCATCGTGTCGAGGTAGGCGGTCCTGAGCCGGTCGTGCCACGGGTCCAGGTACGCGCCGGTCTCCCTGCGCAGATACGCCTCGATCGGGGCCACGTTGTAGCCCAGTTCGACGGCGTAGGCCACGGTGTGGGTCTGGTACCAGGCCGGCCCGGTCGGGCGTTCGCCGCTCGGCGTGAACGGCGACGGCAGCCGCGGGTCCAGGTCGACGTGGGAGAGGTCCACCAGCCAGGAGCCGGGGATCTTCGGGTTGAAGGCCGGGCCCACGAAGTGCTCGGGACCGGACAGGCCCACGACCAGGCGCGCGGAAGCGGCGAGGAAGGCGACATTCAGGTCGAGGCCGATCGCGAACGGAAGGGCCGCCTCCGCTCCGGTGAGGAGGTCGATGTCGCGCACCCACTGGCAGGCCTCCTCGTCCAGGAAGCCGCCGGTCCAGCCGCTGTGCGCGACCACGGGATGCTCTGGGGTGGCCTCCGGCGGCGCGGGGTCGAGCGGCTCGGTGCCGAGGGAGCCGGGGTTGTGGCCGGAGACCCAGCCGCCGGTGGCCGCGTCGCGTACGGCGCGGGTCGGCGGGCGCAGCGCCGTCATCAGCTCCAGCCCCGACACGGCGGTGGAGCCGCGCGGGGTGATGACCCGCGTCGCGTACACACCCAGCGCGTGTGCGAGATCGGAGGGTTCCATCTGCGGGACGCCGGGCCAGGCACGCGCGTCGAACGCGTCCCAGGACACGATCGCGAGCTGCACGCACTGTCGCTCGCCGCCCTTGGCCGGGCGGTAGACACGTGCCCACGGCCCGAATCCGCGCTGCGTGAGCTGCCACTTCGCCTTGGCGATCTGCTGGAGGACCGGGTGCCCCTCCTCCAACCGCAGGGAGCGGCGCTGCTCGTGGCCCTCCAGGCGCTCCGGCAGACCGAGCTTCACGGCCGCGGACGGGGTGAGCACGACCAGCGGGTCACTGTCCTTGCCGTTGCGGTGCAACCGGGGCGCACCCAGCCCCGACTCCCGCAGCGTCCACTCCACCAGTTCGGGGACCGTGGTCGCCGGGCAGTCCAGGACGACGCCACCCACGCCGTACGCCTGCCCGTCGCCGTCCAGGACGGCCAGCGGACCGTTGGGGAAGCGGGCGTCGGCGACGGGGACGGGTCTGCGGTCCGGACGGGGTGACGCCGTACGGGGCACGGGGGGCCGCTCCGTACGGGTCGCGACCGCCGGGGCGGGTGTCGGCGCCTCGGGGACGGCGGTCACCGGCTGCTCCACCGCGCGGCCGGTGAGGCCGGGGAGCGTCTCCGAGGCGGGCTCGGGCACGACGGGGGGCGCGGGAGCGGGGACGGCGCCGGGCTGTGCGTCCTTCGCCGCGGCGCCGGACTGGGGATACTTCGCCGCCCAGCCCTCCAACAGTCGCTGATACGCCTGCAGTCGTGGCGGCCGCGGCTCGCTCCGGCCGTTCTCCCAGTTCTTCACCGTCTGCAGCGTGGACTTCAACGCCTGCGCCAGCCGCGCCTGAGTGATCCCCGCCGCCTCACGCAGCCTCGCCCGCTCCGCAGGCGGCGGAAGCTGCGGCTCCTCCTCCAACAGGGCGTCGACGGACGCGAACAGCTCTTCCTCGGTTGCCACGGATGCGCCACCTCCACCCGGGACGCTAGCAGAATTTACCCCTGGTTTTAGCCCAGAGAGGGCTGACGCGTGTCGGCAACGGGCTGAATGTGGGCGTGGCGCCGTTGGGATTCGGACAGCCCGCGCAAACACTCTCTCAGCTGCACCAGCGCATCGAGAAGAGGACCCTTCGTGAACTGCATCGACCGTCGCTCCGTCCTGATCGCCGGGCTCGGCGCGGCAGGTACCGCCCTGCTCGCCGCCTGCGGCGCCGAAGCCTCCACCAGCCCCTCGCTCCTGAGCCCCTCCGGCTCCCAGGTCGCCCGCGTGGAGGAACAGCGGAGCAGTACGGGCAGGGTGCGCCCTCGCAACCTGACCGCCGCTCCCGCCGCCCTCGACCTCGGCGCCGGCGTCGTGGCCTGGTCCTGGGCCTTCAGCGGCCAAGTCCCCGCCGAGGCGATCCGCATCTCGGCCGGCGACACCGTCACCGCCGAACTGTCCAACCAACTGCCCGCCGGGACGACGACGTCCGTCCACTGGCACGGCATCGCGCTGCGCGGCGACATGGACGGCGTACCGCCCGTCACCCAGAGCCCCGTGCACCCCGGGTCCACCTTCACGTACCGCTTCATCGCGGACACACCCGGCACGTACTTCTTCCACCCGCACGTCGGTGTCCAGCTCGACCGCGCTCTGTACGCCCCGCTGATCGTCGAGGACCCCAGGGAGCCGCTGTCGTACGACGACGAGTGGGTCGTCGTCCTCGACGACTGGCTCGACGGTGTGACCGGCACCCCCGAAGACGTCCTCACCGAACTCAGCCACGGTACAGTCGGGATGGACATGAAGGAGGCGACGGCTGCACCGTCCGAGTCTTCCGGAGACGGGGGCGGGGACGGTGACGAAGACGGTCACGACATGTCGACGACGTTCATGCTCACGGGCGCCACCAGCGAGCTGCTCGGCGGCGACGCGGGGGACGTGAAGTACCCGTACCACCTGATCAACGGGCGAGTCCCGTCCGACCCCGCCGTTCACCGCAGCAAGCCGGGCCGCCGCGTCCGATTGCGGATCATCAACGCGGGCAGCGACACCGCGTACCGGGTGGCACTCGGCGGTCACAAGCTCACCATCACCCACACGGACGGCTACCCCGTCGAGCACCGGCAGGTGGACGCGCTGCTGGTCGGCATGGGCGAGCGGTACGACGTCCTGGTCACCCTCGGAGACGGCGTCTTCCCGCTGGTCGCGCTCGCCGAGGGCAAGGGCGCCTCCGGTATGGCCGTCCTGCGCACCGGGTGGGGCGGCACACCGAAGCCGGATGTGCGGCCGAGCGAACTGGACGGCCTGATCGTGACCGCTTCGCAGCTGCGCGCCGTCGACGACGTCCGGCTGGACGCCAAGGAGCCCGACCGGGTCCACCGGATCAAACTGACCGGCAGCATGGCCAAGTACGACTGGGCCATCAACGGCAAGCGGTTCGACATGGCCGACCCGACGGCGAACCCGCTGCTCGTCGAGGAGGGGCAGCGCGTCCGGCTCGACTTCATCAACGCCACCCACATGTGGCACCCGATGCACCTGCACGGCCACACCTACCAGCTCGGCAGCACCGGCCCCCGCAAGGACACCACCATCGTGCTGCCCCAGCGGAAGGTGTCCGTCTTCTTCGACGCGGACAACCCGGGCCAGTGGATGCTGCACTGTCACAACGTCTACCACGGGGAGGCCGGGATGATGGCGCTCGTGGCCTACGGGGCCTGAGCCGAGCTTCCGGACCGGACCGACTGGGTCACCGGCACGGTCCGGGACATACACGGCGGCGTCATGGCCGGACGCAACTGACCACCAGACGGACCTCGGTCAGCGCTACACCAGCCCTATGAGATGGGCGAACCATCGTCCAGGGGTGTCGGAGTCCAGGAGCCAGGGCAGGACCAGCCCCGCCGGAACGGCGAGCACGCTGATGACGACGAGGCTGACGGCGCTGAAGCGTTTATGCACCGCGGACCTCTTCGTCCGCGCGCACAGTACGGCGACCCGGGCGGTGACGAGCAGAACGAGGAGGCACACGGTCAAGAGCAGGGCGCCGTAGGCACTCAGCCTCATCAGGCCGGGGCGAGGGGTGAGTCGGAGGCCGGCCGTGTAGGCGGTCGTGAGGGCGACGACAACCACTGGAGTGAGGACGGCGGTGATCCACTCCCCCGTCCGCGGCCGCGCCACGCCCGACGTGCGCAGGAGGTGGTGCAGGCCGCGGGTGAAGGGCGTGAGGTCGGACAGGTCGCCATCGGGGTTGCTCCACGCGGCGGAGCTGCTGTGGGTGATCCGTTCGTATGCCTGCTGGAACGCCGCCGCTTCGTCGTCCGTGGCTCCCATGAGCCGTACCAGCGCCTCGAGATGGGGCCAGGTGTCGGGGAGGGCGTCGCCATCGATCCAGCGGCCCACCGCCGCACCGAGTACGTCGTCCTTCATGTCGGCGGGCAGCGTGGCGGTCAGCTGCCGGATCGACTGCACTCCGGCCCGGCGCAGCAGCCGGGAGAGCGCCACCGACAGGGCATCCGGAGTGCTGACGGTGCTCAGGCCGACCACCAGCTCCGCCGACACAGCGTGACGTCCGGGCGCGGTGGCCACGGCATGCGCTGCCGGAGGTGTTTCGGGCCCCATTTCCTTCGCCGCATGCGTGGTGTCTGTGCTGGTCAGGGGTTTTCGCGGATTGTCCACCGCGGATGTGCGGACATCCCCGGCAGGGTCCGCCGGATCGACGACCTGCCCCCACACGATGCGGGTCGCGGCGGAATCGTCGTCCTGCGAGCCCTGTGCCGCCTGGACGCCCAGCTCCTCACCGAGGTCGTCCAGCTCGTCGTTCAGAGCATCCATCTGCTCCTGATTCGCGTCGAGGAACTCCTGGATGCGGTGCAGGGGCGGCAGCTGCAACTCCTCGGCCACCGTGCCGTTCGGCGCGGGCGGCAGGGCGGTGTCCCCCGTACCGCCGCCGTCGACGCGCAGCAGCTCGTGCCGTTCGCGAGCCACTTGCGTGTCCGCCGCGAGCCGGTACTGACGGGCCCGTTCCACGGCCTGGGCGGCCTGTTTGAGCCTCTCGCCGGCCTGGCGCCGGTATTCCCGCGACATCTGCAGTTCGTGCAGCAGCTCCGCGCGGATGTCCTCCCTCGCCCGGTCGCGCTCGCTCTCCAGGACGGTGATGCGCTGTTCCAGGATCGAGACCATGGTCTCCAGTTCCTCGCGCCGCCGTTCGGACGCGGCGAACTTCTGCATCGCCTCGATCTGACGCAGGCGGGCATCGTCCAAGCGGAGCAACGCGAGGGTCGTCGGGTCGAGCCGACGCTGTGCGGCCAGTACCGCCGACAGGTCCGCGACGGGTGGGGCGACCACCTCGTCCTGAAGAGCTTTCGCGGCCCGCTCCGCCGCTGTCAACAGGCTCAGCCCGTGCTCCAGTTGGCGCTTGCGCATCGCGGGTTCACGCAAGTAGCGGACGGCCACCTGCTCGACCAGGTCAGCGGGCGGCAACCGGCTGCCGTCACGAAACCCGCTCCACGAGGACTTGCCGTAGGGGAAATCCTCCTCCAGGGTCCGCACTGTCACGCCGGTGGTGATCCGGCGTAACCAGCGGGCGAATTCATTGGCCTGTTCCGTCCGCCCCTTCAGCGCCCCCAGCGGCCGCCCCATCCGCTCCCCCTTCTTGCTTGTCCAGGAACAACCCCGGGTTGTCCCCGATCAATGAGTCGTCACCTGCGGCAATCGCGTTCGGCTACGCCGGACAACGAAACCATGGATCACCGTGGGTCTCCAGCACACCAGCCAATCTCTGGAGCCCCCGCCATGACCAACCCCAACTCGCCACAGCAGCCGCGCCGTTCGTGGCCCTACGTCGTTGCCGTCGCCCTCGTCCTGACCCTCCAGCAGGGTTGGAGCGCACAAGATGTCATCACCCTCACCACGTGCCTGCTGGTTCTCATCGCCCTGGTCACTTCCACTGGAAACGGTCAATAGCCCGGCACGGCCCCCTCCTCGGGCCGGACCGCCAGTATCACGGCTCACCCTGCGGACAGGGTGCGGCAAGTCGTGCCGTCGTGTGTCCGGGTGGGGCTGACGAGCCCGGTCCGATAGGCGGCGATGACGGCCTGGACGCGGTCGCGGAGTCCGAGTTTGGCGAGAATGCGGGCCACATGGGTCTTGACTGTGGCCTCCGACAGGTGGAGGTGGTCGGCGAGTTCGGCGTTGTTCAGCCCGTGCGCCAGCAGTCGCAGGACTTCACGCTCGCGTGGGGTCAGTACGGCCAGGTCGCGGTGGACAGCGGTGGTGTCGGGGTCGTGGTGGGCGAATCGTTCGACGAGGCGGCGGGTGATGGCCGGGGCCAGCAGCGCGTCGCCGGAGCGCACCATGCGGACGGCGGCGACAAGGTGTTCGGGGGTGGTGTCCTTGAGCAGGAAACCGGCGGCCCCTGCGGTCAGGGCCGCGTAGACGTAGCGGTCGAGGTCGAACGTGGTCAGGATGATCACGTGGGGCTTGTGGTCCGTGCCGGTCAGGATGTGACGGGTGGCTTCCAGGCCGTCCATTTCCGGCATACGGATGTCCATCAGCACCACGTCGGGTCGGATGAGCCGAACGGCGTCAACGGCTTCCGCGCCGTCGGTCGCCTCGGCGACCACGTCGATGCCGTCGGCCGCGAGGATCATCCGGAAGCCCGTACGCACCAGTGCCTGATCGTCAGCGATCACCACGCGCGGCGAGCCGTTCACGAAGCCTCCAAGGGGATCAGTGCGGTGACGCGGTAGCCCCCGGCACGATGCGGCCCGGTCCGCACCGTTCCCCCGTGGACGGCGAGTCGTTCGCGCAGACCGATCAGCCCACGTCCGGCTCCGGCGGCCGTGCCGGTGGCAGCGCACGCACCTGGTGTGCCGCCGGTGTCGGTGACATCGACGCGGAGGCGCGTGGCCGCGTAGTCGACGGTGACCGCCGCGCTCGCGCCGGGCGCGTGCTTGACCGTGTTGGTCAGTGCCTCCTGCACCACCCGATAGGCGGCCAGTTCGACCCCGGACGGCAGCGGACGCGCTTGCCCGGTCACCGCCAACTCGACCGGCATGCCTGTCTCACGCACCCGTGCGACCAGTGTCTCCAGCTGGTTCAGGCTCGGTTGCGGCGTCAGATCGGCCGGGTCGAGCGGGATCGGGCCGTCGGGAACGGCGTGGGTGTCCGTGGTACCCGTAACACCCGTGCTGTCCGTGTTGTCCGGGGTGCTCATGGTGAGCAGCCCCATGACGTGCCGCAGGTCGGTCATCGCCGCCCGCCCGCCGGCCTCGACCGCGAGGAGCGCCTCGCGAGCCTGGTCGGGGTGGGCGTCCATGACCTTGCGGGCGGCACCGGCCTGGATGACCATCACGCTGACGTTGTGCGTCACCACGTCGTGCAACTCGCGGGCGATCCGCGCGCGTTCGTGTTCGACCGCGCGGCGCAGCGCCTCGGCCTGCTCACGTTCCAACGCGGACAGGCGCCGCCGGCCCTCGTCCGTTCTGAGCTTCCATGTGCACAGGCCGTTGGCCGCCACCACGATCGGGACCAGGATCAGGTACGGGGCGTACTTGGCGGGGACGGTGGGCAACGCCGAGTCCGCGTGGACCAGGAGCACCGCCACCGCCAGGCTGGCCAGGGTGGGGATCCGGTGCGGGCTGTAGGCGGCGGCGCTGTAGGCCGCGACGACACAGGCGTAGAAGGTGAGCCGCGGTGCGTCGTGCGGTGTCACCATGACGGCGGCCAGCACGATCCACAGCACGGCGAGCGGGTACCGCCTACGCAGCGTCAGAGGTACCGCGGCGATGATCGCCACGATCACCGGACCGACCCACTCGCCCGGCGCGGGCGCGGGCCGGTTTCCGCGGTCCACGATGGCGGTCATGTTGTCGAGGACGTAGTAGACGGAGCCGATGCCGACGGCCAGTGCCAGCGCCGCGTCGAACGTCCGACCGCGCCGGGTGGGCCGCGGGGGCGGACCGGTCGAGCGCGTCAGCAGCGCGAACCACTCCCCCGGTCGGCCCGGTTTGATCCACTCCCCCAGCCGGTCCGGTTTGATCCGCTCCAGCAGTCTGTCCGCCCTAGGCACGGTCGTCACCGGCTCATTCTCACCGATGCCCCGGGCGGCGACATCCGCCCCGGTGATCACTGTGATCACCCTTCATACGTCGATCGACTACACCGAGAGGATGACGCGTGCGACATCGTCCCGGCGCGGTACCGAAGACTGCCCCGGCGGCCGACGTGCCGAGACCTGCCCCGCTTCTAGCGTCCCTGGAGCCAGAGTTGGCGACCGAGGGAGACGACCATGACCGCACCACTGACCAGACCACCAGCCGATCACCGCGACGACGGCGGCAGGACCCCGGCCACCCCACGGCCGGCACCCCGGACTCGGACCCTGCGCCAGGGCCTGAGCACCCTCGCCGGGCTGCTCGCCGGGCTCCTCGTCATGGCAACGTGCGCGCCCGCCTGCGCCGCGGACGCTTCCACCGCGAGCGGCACCGCCGATGCGTCGGCCGTACCGAGCGGCACGCCGTATCTGCCGCGGCCCACCGGCCCGCACCACATCGGCAGAACCTCCCTGCATCTCGTGGACGCCTCCCGCCCCGACCCGTGGGTCCCCGGCGCGGACGTGCGGGAACTCATGGTCTCCGTGTGGTATCCGGCGCAGCCTTCGGACGGGCAACGAGCCGCGTACTACATGACACCGACGGAGTCGAAGCTCCTCCTCGCGGACGGCGGCATCACGAGCGTGCCGCTCGACCTGTTGAGCAAGACACGCACCAACGCGGTCAGCGACGCCGAACCGGCAGGCCGCCGGCACGGTCTGCCCCTGATCGTGCTCTCGCCCGGCTTCACCAAACCCCGCGCCACGCTCACCTCGCTGGCCGAGGACCTGGCGAGCCGGGGCTACGTCGTGGCAGGCATCGATCACACCTACGAGAACGTCGCCACCACCTTCCCCGACGGGCGGGTTGCCACCTGTGCCGCCTGCGAGGTCGACCACGACCAGGCGTTCTGGGAGAAGCTGGTGAGGGGACGAGCGGCCGACGTCTCCTTCGTGCTCGACGAACTGACCGGACCACATCCGCAGTGGGATGGCGCGCGGCTGATCGACCCGCGTCGGATCGCGATGGCGGGCCACTCCGTCGGAGGCGCGAGCACCAGCGCCGCCATGCTCGCCGACTCCCGGATCCGCGCCGGGATCGACATCGACGGCACCGCTCAAGTCCCGATCCCCGACAGCGGCTTGGCGCGGCCGTTCCTGTTCCTGGGCAGGCAGTCCACGTACACCCCGGGAGGTGGGGGCCCGGCCGCCACCTGGGAGCGCGACTGGGAGCACCTGGCCGGGTGGAAGCGCTGGCTCGTGGTCGCGGGCGCCGAGCACGCCTCCTTCACCGACGTCGGCCTCCTCGCGGAACAATTCGGCCTCGACATCGGCGCCACCCTGCCCGCCGCCCGCGCATCGCAGATCACCCGCCGCTATACGGGAGCATTCTTCGACCTCCACCTACGAAACGAGCCGCAGCCCCTCCTGGACCAGCTGTCCCCCCGCTACCCCGAAGTCACGTTCTGCTTCACGGCAGCACGCGGCTGCGGCAACTGATCGGCACTGGTGCCGGGACAGCACACCTAGGGTCTTTCGTGTGGATCAGGTCGCAGGGAAGTGACGGGGGCTGTTCGACGCCGGTGAGCGGGGCCCACCGGACTCGTCCATGTGTCGGGCACTCATGTCCGCGGGGAGCCGGTGCTCACCGGCGGCGCCTACATGGGTGCGGTCGGTGAGGTGTGCGCGGCGGATGTGCGGCGCGTGCCGAGAGGTCGCTCGCGCAGGAGGACGGCCGCGGTGCCGACTGCGACGGTCAAGGCCGTGGCCCATACCCATCGGGACGCGGTCCAGGATTGCGCGGGGGGAACGGCGAACAGTTGCGTGCGGGCGGGGCTCAGGACCAGGACGAGGGGCAGCAGCACACCGCCTGGCGCGGCCAGCGTGCTGCCACGTTCTCCCCTGGAGAAGCGGAGGCCGAACGCGGTCAGCAGGATCGTTGTCGCTCCCAGCGCGGCGGCCTCCAGGGACAGTCCGGCCATGGGCAGCGCGACACGGTTGTCCGGGTTGAGCGCGGCCCCGAGCAGGAATCCGCCGGTCGTCCAGATCGCGGCAAGCGGCGCCAGGGTCAGCGCCAGCCGCAGCAACCGCCGTACTGCCAGAGGCAACGGCTGTGTCGCTGTGGTGCGGGCGGCCGGGTCGTCCAGGGCGAATGCGACGGGGACGGTGCACAGTACGGCCGCCAGGCGGAGCAGCAGTGCCGCGTCACCTGGTTCGAGGCGGGTCGAAAAGGCGAGCGGTAGCGCACAGACCACGAAGGCCAGCCCCCCGCCCAGCGCCAGTGGAGCGCGGGGCACGAAGCGAAGCAGGTGGGGCAGAAGGGCGGTGTGCAGCCTCAGCGGGTTGCGCATGGGGTGCCCTCCGATCCCCGTTCGGCGTCCGTGGGCGGGGACACGCCCAGCAGCCGGGCGGCCTGCTCGGTGCTCGTGCGGTCGTCGACGAGTACGGGCCAGGACGCCTGGAGACGATCACCGACCTTGTCCGCGGGCATGTCCAGGAGATCGAGGACGACCTGAACCTCTGAGGTGTTGATGGCGACCGCCTCGGACGAGTCCAACGTGAAGAAGGTGATGCCGCCGAAACTGCGCCGATCGAGGGAGCGAAGTGCGTCGGCCGTCTCCGAGGTCGCTTGTGCCGCGAGCCAGAGAACCGTCACGGCACGGGCGCGGCACAGCATCTCCGGATGGGTCTCCTCTACTTGACTGTGGCCGACGACCACACGGCGGGCGAACCTCACCGCGAAGGCGAGCATCTCGCCGCCGCCGATGTCGTCAGTGCCCCATGAGGTGCCGACGGTGACCGCTCCGGGTGTGTGGTGCAGCGCGTCGTCCTGGGCCCACTCCGGCGGCGGCTTGCCGACGACACCGTCCCGATCGCCGCCGAAGAAGAGCCGCTGGCGCACTGCGTACGGGCCCGTCTGCTCGGGATCCGGCACCTTGTCGAGGATGCTTCCGGTGACGTTCTGCCAGTCCTTCGTACGGTTCAGGAAGTCGGGGAACGCGCAGAACGTGACCATGTCGGCCGTTCGGCAACGCTGTTGATCGCCCGGGTGCTTCTCCGCGGTGTCTCGGCGGGCCGCCAAAGCGTCGGAGGGCGGCTGGTATTGGACGACGCCGACCAGGACGGCGCCCACCACCAGGAGAACCAGCGCCGACCGTACCGGGACAGTGTGCGATCCGGCTCGGGCCAGGGCGAGCAGGACCAGTACGCCGGTCACGGCAGCCAGATACCCGAGATGCGTCAAGGCGGGACGGTGCATCAGGTCGGTGGGCAGGGGGGCCGCGAATTCGCTCTCCACTCCGAGAGGGCCCCACCACTTCATACCCCGTACATCCAGCGCACTGCACAGGACGAGTGCTCCGATGAACACCGCGGCGAAGGGGCCTGCCGTGACCGCCGGGGTGAAGCATGCGAGGGTCACGCCCGTACAGCAGGCGAGGAGCACCACAACCGGTCCCGTGACCAGTTCGACGACCGAGGGGCTGCCGACCGCTGTGGGAGCCGATGCGTAGTACGCGATCCGGGCCGCGGCCAGAACCGCGGCCACCGCGGCCGGCGGGAGGGCGGCGCCGAAGTGGGCGAGCACCCGCCGCCACAGGGGCAGTTCGAGTACTTCGCAGAGCGGCCCCGCACCGTGCCGGTGCATCCGGGTGACGGCGAGATTCGTCGCGACGAGACCTCCCGCAGCCAGCAGGAGCAGCGGCACCTGTGTGTAGCGGTCCTCGTCCTGCAGCACCGGATAGCGGCTGCGGAGGCCGTTGCCCAGCGCTTCGTATGTCCAGAGGCCGACGTAGAGGAGGACGGCGGTGACGAAGGCGGGGTGCCGCACCACCTGCGCGGACTCGAACCGGGCGAGTGACCACTGGGCCTGAAACGCGTTCCGTGGCAGTGGGGGCACAGGGCGCACGTCGCTCATACCGCACTCACGGATGACTGGGCTCCGTCGAGGAGCAGAAGGTACCCGTCTTCGATGGTCGGTTCGACCAGCGACGCGTCGGCCGGTGGGATGCCGATGTTGTGGAAGGTACCGACGCCGGTGCGCCATGCCGCGAGAGCGCCGGGCGAGCGCTCGTCGCTGCTCCAGACCCGCCCCTGCGCCAACAGGGCCAGCTCGTGTGGGGTTCCCTGGAACTTCACTGTGCCGTGGTCGAGCACCACGACCTTGTGACACAGGGCTGCCACGTCCTCCGTCTGGTGTGTCGAGAGCAGAACGGTTCTGCTCTCCCCCAGTCCGGCGATGAGTTCGCGGAAGCGCAGACGCTGTTCGGGGTCGAGGCCCACGGTCGGCTCGTCCAGGATGAGTAGCTCCGGGTCACCGACGACGGCGGCGGCGAGTGCGACGCGCTGGCGCATGCCGCCCGACAACTTCCGGATGCGTTTGCTCCGGTCGGCGGTCAGGCCGACCTCTTCCAACACCCTGCGGACCTCCCCGCGCCGGGCCCCCTTGTCGCTGATCTCCTTGAGGATCCCCACGTAGTCGATGAAGTCGAAGGCCGTGAAATGGGAGGGAAGTCCTGGGTTCTGCGGGAGGTAACCGAGTCGTCGGCGCAGGGCCTGCCGGCCCGCGGTGGTCAGAGGATCGAGGCCCAGTATCTCAAGCGTGCCCGCGTCCGGGGTGCCCGCCGTGGCAAGAATGCGCAGCAAGGTGGTCTTTCCCGCACCGTTGGGCCCCAACAGGCCCGTCACCCCCGGTCCGAGGGTCAAGGACACGTCCCTCAGTGCGGTGTGGCGCCCGTAGCGCACGCTTACGTCGGTCAACGTGACCTGTGACGCTGTGGATTCCATCTACGCCAGCCCCCTCGTCCCCGCCGTCGGCACCTGATGAGGAGCCGTCCGGCCTTGCCTGTCGAACGTGTCGAATCCGTCGCGCAGCGCGAAGAGCACGCCGGTGGTCAGTACGGCCACGGCTGCCATGGCCAGTTGTGCCTCGGGGAGGAGAAGTCGCGTCCCTCCGGGCAGTTTGGAGTTGTAGGTGAGCACGAGCCAGACGCCCCAGGCTGTGAGGGTCAGCCCGATGGCCGGGGCCGCGTCCATCCGGCTCGACAGGGCGAGACAGACCGCGGTGAGCATGAGTGACGGAATCAGCCAGCCGAGCATGTAGGGAAACGGAAGTGGCAGCCCGGCCGCGCTCACCGCGCTCAGAACCAGGCTCAGTACCTGCACCGCGGTGGCACGCAGCAGCACGACCCGGAAGCCGTTCAGCGGGGAGACCGCCAGCCATACGTACGCGGGGTCGAAGCGCTGACCTGTGACCGCGACGACGGCGACGGCCGACAGGGCGGGTTCCAGCGCGAAGAACAGCAAGGGCGCCGACGTGGATTCACTCCAGCGCGCGACGGCCACGGCCAGCATCAGCAGGAGCGCCGCCCCACCCCACCAGGACCACCTCAGTGAGGGCATCGCCGCGCACAACCGAGCCGCGTGCTCCGGAACTCCGAGGCGCAGCGCACACCTTTCCAGCACACTCCTCGTCGGCTCGTCGGTGGTGCGGTCGATCCGTTCCCAGATGGAGGACAACGCCTCCTCGTCCGCGAGGAGCGGGGACAACCGCTCACGGCAGCCCGAACACCGGTCCACATGGGCTTCCACGATGCCCCTGAGCTCGTAGGACAGCGGTCCGGCCGCGTATGCGCAGAGCAGGCTGGGGTCCAGGTGCGCCGAGTGGCCGCCCGGACGATCAGTCGGGCCGGAAAATGGTGCCCCGCTCATCTGTTCCTCCTCCTGCTGGCCCTGTCTTCGGTGGCCGTGCTCACGGCACTCGTCTTTCTCCTCGTCGGGGTTCCGGTCACGGCTGCAGCCTTTGCCTGAGCAGCCGTCTGGCTCGGGAAGCCCGGGACTTGACCGTGCCGGTGGGGATGTCGAGCCGCTCGGCGGCCTCCCGCACGGTCAGCCCGTCCAGCGCGGTCGCCCGCATCACGGCCCCCAGGTCGGAGGGCAGCAACTCCACCGCGGCCAGAGCCCTGTCGCCCAGTTCCGCCAGAAGCTCTTCCTCGGCGGACACCCCGTGTCGTCTCGGCAGAACCGCGAGACGGCGCACGAGCCGCCCCCGTCGTTCCTGCGCCCGCTGCGCGTCGATCAGCCGACGCCAGCCGATGCGCCACAGCCACCCGTTCACGTCCTCGACCTGATCGAGGCGGCCGTTTCGGGCGCGCTCACGATGGCGCCAGACCTCCACGAAAACGTCCTGGACGACCTCGTCAACGAGGACGGGATCAGCGCACCGCTGACGCAAGCGGCCCCTCAGCCACGGGGCGAACCTGCGGAACAGCTCCTCGAACGCCTCCCGGTCCCCCTCGGCCACCGCACCCAGGAGCTCAGCATCGGCATCCCCGTCCCCTTGTTCGGCCTTCACACCCGCTCGTCGATCCGAAGGCCCTACCTGGTTCACCCTCAGGTTGTGATCTAAATCACAGGCTCGTGACGGGTCGCAGTTGTCCGTCGGCGGCCAGTCGGCCGATGTCGCCCAGGACCTACTGTGTCGAGCCATGACCATCCTGATCATCGGCGGCAGCGGCTTTCTCGGAACCGAGTTGGTCCGCCAGGCCACAGCGGCGGGACTCGAGACCGCCGCCACCTTTGCCACCACCGAACCCGGCCCCGCTTCGGGTGTCGCCTGGCATGCCCTCGACCTACGGGATCCGGTGCGGGTCACAGGGGTCGTCAAGGACGTCGCCGCCTCGGTCGTCGTCAACCTGGCGAGCAGCGACTCCGACTGGTCGATCACCGCCGACGGGGCGGTCCGCGTCGCGATGGCCGCCGCGGAGCAGGGCTCGCGCCTCGTCCATGTCTCCAGCGACGCGGTGTTCTCCGGTGCCCGCGACCGCTACGACGAGACCTGCCTTCCGGACCCGCTCACCCCGTACGGCGCCGCGAAGGCCGCCGCCGAGACGGCCGTGCGGCTCCTCCTGCCGAGCGCCGCGGTGGCCCGTACCTCGCTGATCATCGGACACGGGCGGTCCGTCCACGAGCGCATGGTGCACGCCCTCGCGGCCGGCACGCACGACGGCGTCCTGTTCACCGACGACATCCGCTGCCCGGTGCACGTGGAGGACCTGGCCGCCGCTCTCCTGGAACTCGCGCTGTCCGATGTGGCAGGCGTGTTCCACCTCGCCGGGCCGGACGCCCTCAGCCGTCACGACCTCGGCGTGCTGATCGCCCGGCGCGATGGGCTCGACGCCGCGCGACTGCCCGCCGGGCGGCGAGCCGACATCCCGCTGCCGGGGCCCCTCGACGTACGCCTCGACAGCCGCGCCACACAGGAGCGCCTGCGGATCAGGCTCCGAGGCGCCCGTGAGTTCCTCCGAGGAGACGCCCCCCGTCAACCACGATTCGCGTGATGTCCCCCGGCCGCTGTGGCGAGCCGTGCCCGCGGCCCGTCGCGCCGAGCCGGCCACTCAGGCGGGGCCCATGCTGACCCGGTGCAGACGACCGCGCCGAGCCCCGTCACGGCACCTCCGGGCGGCGGTACTCGCTCATCGCGTCGATGAGCCAGCGCGCCAGGTAGTCGGCGAACGAGGACCGTGGGAACAGTCGATACGTCGGCATGTCGTCGACCTGCCAGAGCAGTACCGCGACGGGGCCCACCGTGGTCGACACCGCCTCGCCAGGTGCGAAGGACCGGGGGTGCAGATCCAGCGGGCAGCCCTTGTCCAGTACCTGCCGGGCGGCCGGGCCGCTCAGCTCCAGCGTGGTGCGGTTCGCGGAGACGTCCACGACCGAGCCCGGGTCTCCGCCGAGTGCCTCGCGCAACCCGGCGGCCACGGCGGGCGTGTCGGCCTGGGACAGCACGAGCCACTCGTCGGGGCCCAGCCAGGCGACCGTGTGGGCGCCGGACTCGGCGGTGTGGCCGCACTGGCGCGGGAGCGGCGCCCCCAGGGTCTTCTCGATGCGGGCGGCCGCATCGGACGCGGGATCGACGCGCAGGTTCACCATGGTGAGGAACGGCTGCTCGGTCAGCGTGACGCCACGGGCGCCGCTGACGGCGGCGGCGCGCATCTGCTCCTCCAGATGTGCGAGGGGGCTCGTGCGCAGCGCCACCGGGCCTGCGCCTTGCTCGATCGTCGGATCAGCCATCTCGCTTGGTCCCTTCGGGGTCGTAGAGGACGAAGTCGGCCACCTCGACGGGCACCAGGTCCTCGCCCACCGGGGCGAGCAGGGTCTCGCCGATCCTTGCCCGCCCGTCGGCGACGAGGGCGAGGGCGAAGGGGCGGCCGAGGGCCGGGCTGTGGTAGCTGGAGGTGACGTGACCGAGCATCGGCACCGGCCCGGCCTCGGGAGTGATCGGCACGTCCGGCGCGACGAGTTGAGTGCCCTCGGGCAGCCGGGTCGTGCGGTCGGTCGGCAGCAGGCCGACCAGTTGCTTGCGGTCGGTGCGTGAGGTGTCGACGCGGGAGTAGGACCGCTTTCCGATGAAGTCCTTCTGCTGGGAGACCACCCAGGACATGCCCGCGTCCTGTGGGGTGACGGTGCCGTCGGTGTCCTGGCCGACGATGATGTAGCCCTTCTCGGCCCGCAGGACGTGCATGGTCTCGGTGCCGTACGGGGTGATGCCGTACGGCCGGCCGATCGCGTACACCTCGTCCCAGACCGCCAGGCCGTACCACGCCGAGACGTTGATCTCGTAGGCGAGTTCGCCGGAGAAGGAGATCCGGCAGATGCGGGCGGGGATGCCGGAGGCCAGGGTGGTCTCGCGGAAGGCCATGAACGGGAAGGCCTCGTTGGACAGGTCGACCTCGGGGGCGAGAAGGGCTACGACCTCGCGCGACTGGGGGCCGACGACGGCGATCGTCGACCACTGCTCGGTCACCGACGTGCAGTGCACGTCGAGTCCGGGCCACTCGGTCTGCAGCCACTCCTCCAGCCAGTCCAGGACCCCGGCGGCGCCGCCGGTCGTGGTGGTCATGAAGTAGCGGTTGTCGTCGAGGCGGAGGGTCACACCGTCGTCGAAGATCATGCCGTCGGGCTTGCACATGACGCCGTAGCGGGCCATGCCGGGCTTGAGCTTCTTGAAGGCGTTGGTGTAGACGCGGTTGAGGAACTCGCCCGCGTCCGCGCCCCAGATCTCGATCTTGCCGAGGGTGGAGGCGTCCATGAACGCCACCCCCTCACGGGCCGCACGGCACTCACGGGCCACGGCCATGTCCATGTCCTCACCGGCCTGGGGGTAGTACCAGGGGCGCTTCCACTGCCCGACGTCCTCGAACTCCGCACCGTGCGCGACATGCCACTGGTGGAGGGAGGTGGTCCGCTCCGGGTCGAACAGCTCGCCTCGTTCGCGCCCGGCCAGGGCCGCGAAGGCGATGGGCGTGTACGGCGCCCGGTAGGACGTGGTGCCGATCTCTCCCAGCGCACCGCCGAGGGCCTCGGCGATCACACCGATCGCGTTGACGCCGGATGTCTTGCCCTGGTCGTTCGCCGTGCCCAGCGAGGTGTAGCGCTTGACGTGCTCGACACCGCGCATGCCGGCACCGGTGGAGCGCCAGACGTCGGCGACGGTGACATCGCGCTGGAGGTCGACGAAGTGGGTGTCCCAGGTGCCGGGTTCGCCGTCGGGGGCGGGTATCAGCCACAGGGCGCGCGTCGGGCCGGTTGCGAGCCGCGCGACATCAGACGGTACGGCCACCGGGAACCCGGCGTCCGTGGCGGCGCGTGCACCGGCGCGCGCTCCTTCGGCCCGGCAACCGCCGAGGTCGTACGTCCCCCGAGCCGCACCGACGACCTGCTGGTTCCGTACATTCCCGTCGGGGACGAAGGCCACCACGTCCTCGTCCCAGCGCAGCCGTCCCTGGCGCTGGCTGTGCAGATGCACCACCGGACTCCATCCGCCCGACACGGCGAGCAGATCGCAGTCGAACGGCTGGGATTCACCGGTGAGTTGGCCATCGACGTCGAGCTCCTGAACGGTGACGCCAGTGAGCCGGTGGTCGCCCGAGGTGCCGACCACCGCACTGCCCGTCAGCACCCGCACCCCGGTCGCCTCGGCGACCTCGGTGGCCCTGCGGGACAGTTCGGGCCGCGCGTCCACGACGACGGCGATGTCGATCCCGGCCGCGTGCAGGTCGGCGACCGTGTCGTACGCACTGTCGTTCGTCGTGCTCACCACGGCTCGCGAACCCGGCGCCACGCCATACCGGTTGACGTACGTCCGAACGGCCCCAGCGAGCATCACCCCGGGCCGGTCATTGCCGGCGAAGACCAGCGGACGCTCATGGGCACCGGTCGCCAGGACCACCTGGCGGGCCCGGATGTGCCACAGCCGCTGGCGCGAGACGCCTTCCGGAGCGGCAGTTCCCAGGTGGTCGGTGCGCCGCTGGAGGGCGAGCACGTAGTTGTCGTCGTACGACCCGAAGGCCGTGGTGCGTTCGAGTACGACGACTTCGGGGGCGGCGTCGAGTGCCGCGCGGACGTCGGCGACCCACTGGAGGTCGCTCCGCGCGCCGGCGAGCAGCGAACCGCCGGACTCGGGCTGGTCGTCGACGAGGATCACGCGGGCGCCGGAGCCGGCGGCAGCGGCGGCTGCCGCGAGCCCGGCCGGTCCCGCGCCGACGATCAGAACGTCGGTGTGGACGTACTTCTTGTCGTAGACGGCGGGGTCGGGGGTCGGGTCGAGTCGGCCCATCCCTGACAAGGTCGTGGCGGACAGGCCGTCGTAGAGCTCCACCGTCGTCGCCGGGAGCATGCCCTCCGAGCACGGGCCGTCGAGCTGGAGCAGGGCGTTGGGTTCCTCGACGCCCGCGGCGACGATGCCGCGCGGGCGGCCGCGGTAGAGCGACGGGGCGACCTCGACGAGCCCGTTCGCCAGCATCGCCGAGGCGACGGTGTCGCCGGGGTGCCCGGTCAGTTCGCGTCCGTTGATGGTGAACCGCAGCACGGTGGCGCGGTCGACGCGGCCACCCTGCCGGAGCCGGAAGTGCTGGTCGGTCATCGGTTCCCTCCGGCCTGGGGCAGTTCGGGGCGGGGCTCGTCGAGCCGGTAGGCGGTGAGCACCTCGTTGGTGACGGTGTCGCGCAGGACGTTGAACCAGCGGCGGCAGCCGGTGCCGTGCATCCACCGCTCGGCGAAGGGGCCCTTGGAGTTGTCGCGGTAGAAGACGTACTCGGCCCACTGCTCGTCGGTGAGGTCCGCGGGGGTCTCGGGGTAGGGGACGTGGGCCTGTCCCCCGTAGTGGTATTCGGTCTCGTCACGGGGGCCGCACCAGGGGCAGGTGATCAGCAGCACGACGTCCTCCTCAGTGGGCCACGGCTGCTGCGCCGTGTTCGTCGATCAACGCGCCCGTCGCGAAACGGTCGAGGGCGAAGGGGGCGTTCAGTGGATGTGCTTCGCCCGTGGCGATGGTGTGGGCGAAGGTCCAGCCGGCGGCCGGGGTGGCCTTGAATCCGCCGGTGCCCCAGCCGCAGTTGACGTAGAGGTTCTCGACGGGGGTGGTGCCGATGATCGGGGAGGCGTCCGGCGTGACGTCGACGATGCCGCCCCAGGTCCGCAGCACATGCGCGCGCGCGAAGATCGGGAACAGCTCGACGGCGGCGGCCATCTGCTGCTCGATCACGTGGAACGAGCCGCGCTGCCCGTAGCCGTTGTACGAGTCGACGCCCGCGCCCATCACCAACTCGCCCTTGTGCGCCTGGGATACATAGACGTGCACGTGATTCGACATGACGACCGTCGGGTGGACCGGCTCGTGCAGCTCGGAGACCAGCGCCTGGAGCGGATGGGACTGCACCGGCAGCCGTACGCCCGCCCGCGCGGCCAGCACGCTGCTGTGTCCGGCCGCCGCGAGGCCGACCCGGCCGGCGTGGATGCGGCCGCGGTTGGTCTCGACGCCCACGACCCGGTCGCCGTCCTTGAGGAAGCCGGTGACCTCGCAGCCCTGGATCAGGTCCACGCCCATCTCGTCGGCCCGTCGTGCCAGCGCCCAGGCGACGTGGTCGTGCTTGGCGATGCCGGCCCGCGGCTGGAACGTGCCGCCGAGGACCGGATACCGGGTGCGGGAGGAGACGTTGAGGATGGGGCAGACCTTGGCGACCTCGTCCGGGTCGAGCCACTCGGCGTCGACTCCGTTGAGGCGGTTGGCGTTGACGCGCCGCACACCCTCGCGGACGTCCTGCAGGGTGTGCGCGAGGTTGAGGACGCCGCGCTGGCTGAACAGGAAGTCGTAGTCCAGCTCCTCCGGGAGCTGCTCCCACAGCTTGAGCGCGTGCTCGTAGATCGCCGCGCTCTCGTCCCAGAGGTAGTTGGAGCGGATGATCGTGGTGTTGCGGGCCATGTTCCCGCCGGCCAGCCAGCCCTTTTCGAGTACGGCGACGTTGGTGATGCCGTGGTTCTTGGCGAGGTAGTAGGCGGTGGCCAGGCCGTGGCCGCCGGCGCCGACGATGACGACGTCGTACGAGGAGCGCGGCTCGGGGTTGCGCCAGAGGAAGTCCGGGTGCTCCGGCAGCGGCTCGGCGGTCATGCCGCGTCTCCGTTCAGGTGGGGCAGGTGAGGATAGAGGGGGAAGGCGGCGGCGAGTTTCCCGACCCGGGCGCGCAGTTCGTCGTCGGGCTGATCGCCCTTCAGTGCCTCGGCGATGATGTCGGCGACCTCCCGGAACTCCGCCTCGCCGAAGCCGCGGGTGGCCAGGGCCGGGGTGCCGATCCGCAGCCCCGAGGAGACCATCGGCGGGCGGGGGTCGAACGGCACCGCGTTGCGGTTGACGGTGATGCCGATGCGGTGCAGCCGGTCCTCGGCCTGCTGCCCGTCGAGCGCGGAGTCGCGCAGGTCGACGAGGACCAGGTGGACCTCGGTGCCGCCGGTCAGCACGGTGATCCCGGCCTCGGCCACGTCGTCGGCCAGCAGCCGTCCGGCGAGGATGCGGGCGCCGTCCAGGGTGCGCTGCTGACGCTCCTTGAACTCCTCCCCCGCCGCCACCTTGAAGGCGACCGCCTTCGCCGCGATGACATGCTCCAACGGGCCGCCCTGCTGGCCCGGAAAGACAGCCGAGTTGATCTTCTTGGCCAGGCCGGACCGGCTGAGGATCACCCCGCCGCGCGGGCCGCCGAGAGTCTTGTGGGTAGTGGTCGTGACGACGTCGGCGTAGGGAACCGGGCTCGGGTGGAGGCCCGCGGCCACCAGCCCGGCGAAGTGCGCCATGTCCACCATCAGGTACGCGCCCACCGCGTCGGCGATCCGCCGGAACTCGGCGAAGTCCAGCCGCCGGGGGTACGCCGACCAGCCGGCGACGATCATCCTGGGCCGGTGCGCGAGGGCGAGCTGCTCGACCTCGTCCATGTCGATGCGCAGGTCGGACTCGCGCACGTGGTACGGCACCACGTTGTACAGCTTGCCGGAGAAGTTGATGCGCATGCCGTGGGTGAGGTGACCGCCGTGCGCCAGGTCGAGGCCGAGGATCGTGTCGCCGTGGCTGAGCAACGCGAACATCGCGGCCGCGTTGGCCTGGGCGCCGGAGTGCGGCTGCACGTTCGCGGCCTCGGCGCCGAACAGTTCCTTCACCCGGGCGATGGCCAGCTGCTCGACGACGTCGACGTGTTCGCAGCCGCCGTAGTAGCGGCGGCCCGGATAGCCCTCGGCGTACTTGTTGGTCAGGACCGAACCCTGGGCCTCCATGACGGCGGCCGGGGCGAAGTTCTCCGAGGCGATCATCTCGAGGGTCGACTGCTGGCGGTGCAGTTCGGCGTCCACCGCGGTGGCGACGTCCGGGTCGAGCTCGCTGAGCGGGAGGGAGAGGGAGGAGGCGAGTGTGCTGGTCGACGGGTTGGTTGCCATCTGTGCACCATCCTGGGAGCCAACTAATAGGCTACTGATATATCAGACTCTGCGGTACGGTATGGGAGCTCGCAGGACAGGTCAAGGGGGCATTCATGCAACAGGTGGCGACCGAGCCCCGGGACGGGGCTGCCGGGGGCGGAGAGCCCGGGGGCGAGGAGCTGTCCCTCGCCGAGCGCGCCTACCGCGCCATCCGCGACCGGCTCGTCATGCTCGAGATCCGCCCGGGCGCGCCGATCAACGAGGAGCAGCTCGCACAGTCCCTCGGCGTCGGACGGACGCCGGTGCGCGAGGCACTCAAGCGGCTGCAATACGAGCGTCTGATCACGACCTATCCCCGACGCGGCACGTTCGCCACCGAGGTCAACATCACCGACCTGGCTCATATCTCCGAGGTGCGCCAGGAGCTGGAGCCCCTGGCCGCCGCCCAGGCCGCGCGGCGGGCCACGGCCGCGGACCGGGCGAGTCTGACGGCCCTGCGGCGGGAGCTGGAGAGCGGGCATTCCGGTCGGCACGACACCACCGAGCTCATGCACCTGGACCTTCAGGTCCACCGCGCCGTCTACGCCGCCGCGCACAACCCGTACCTGGAGGACACCCTCGTCCGCCACGACAACCTGGCCACCCGCATCTGGTGCCTGTTCATCGACCGCCTGTCCGACATGGCCGGTCACGTCGAGGAGCACGGGCCGTTGATCGAGGCGATCGTCGCCGGTGAGCCCGAGAAGGCGGCACGGCTCGCCCGCGATCACGTCGAGGGCTTCGAACGGGCCATTCGCGAGGCCATCTGAGACCGCCGGCTCGCTTCACGGTCTGGACGGCTTCGAGTTCCGAGAGCACCGCACCGGCGCCGCACACCTTGGCGAAGGCGTGCACCACCCGGTGGTCCGTCGGGACGCTGAGCCCGGAGCGGTACCGCTGCAGACTGGAACCACTGACGCCCGCCTCCTTGCAAACCACGAGGACACTGCTCAAGCAAAACAGCGGGGCCAGGAAGGACTGCCCGTGCCGAGCAGCGGCGCGATCTGCTCCGCGTACTTCCTGGCGGCCTCATGTACCAGGTGCGCCGGGGGATGGAGCGTGACGTTGCGAAGCCCAGCCGTTCAGCGCTGCCTGACAACGGCCGCAGTAATCGATGGCGCCCGCCATGCCGCTTCGCCGGCCTGGATGCCGGTGCTTTCGACGGTGGATGTGGTGGAGCGAGTGTTGTGGAGTGGCGCGGGCAGGTCCGCCCATTGAGTCACTCGCTCGGAGGCGAGGTGTGCGCCGTGCCGGAGGGACAGGGCGGCGACAATGCTGAGTCCGCGGCCGTTCTCATCGGGGTTCGGGCGGTCAGGGAACGCAACTGGCCGAGGGACGGGGCCGTTGTCGCTCACCTCGATACGGAGAATTCGACGACCGTCGACCTCCGGCATGGACAGGCGTACTTCGGCCGGCGGCAGGGCGTGGCTGATGGCGTTGGTGGCCAGTTCGGAGATCACGAGAACGGCCTCATCGACCGCGTCGTACGAGAGGCCCCAACGGGTGAGCTGGGCGTGTGCGCGATGGCGCAGGGTGCGGACGGCCTCCGGTATGTGGGAGATCGGACAGACGTATGCCGTACCGAGTGGGACAGTGTCGGGATGGGGTCTCTGCGAGGCCGAGTCAGTAACGGCGACTTCATGTCTTGACAACATCGCGGGCCTCCTGGGCGGCGTCGGCGAGGCACTTCTGGCCGCCCCGGAGGGACTTCCGTTTGGCGTGCGAGGGCTCGTCCTTGCCAGGGCGGCGGAAACTGGGCGCAGGGTTTCCAATGGCTGGCCCGGACGGCTGGCCGACCTCAGGAAGCGACTACCGTTCCACGTTGTGGCACAGAATTCCACATAGCGGCACGATTATGGTTGACTGTCGTTCGCATGAAAGTCAATAGGTGGATCTGACCGGATCCGTCGGATGCGAGCGGCGCGCCCAGTCGGCGGACATGGGGGTTCACCCAGCCTGCGTGGAGCATGTAGTGGCGGAGGAAGTCGAACCCGGCCCAGCCTTCCCCTTCGAGCGGGCTGGGCGACTCGCACAAGGACAGGCGCCGCCGCAAACCCGGGAGAGCAGGCCGCGGGTCCGTGCCGCGCGACCGCCAGATCCACTTGCTGATCAGGCGCGACTCGACACCCACCTGACGCCCGTCGCCATCGCCGCGGTGACGTATTTGATGTGCGGCGGATTCCCCCGACGACTCTCCGCTCACGGAAGCAGCACACACCTTGCCCTGGCCCTCGGCGGCCGCCTCACCAGCTCGGCCGGTTCGACTGGATCTCGGACGTGGCGGCGCCGCCCAAGCGCTGTGGCGGCATCACCGAACCACGACCGGCTCCGGCCCCCCTCCCGGCAGCCTTGCTTCTTGCATATGATGCGCAAGTGCATATCTATCGCGCCAGGGTCGGGACCACGGATGCCCACCGCGGGCGGCGGACTGTGGACGTCGGCGCCCGGTGTGGCCGTCAGCGCCTGCTCCCGGCGGCCGCCCAGACCTCCGAGGTCCTCCAGGAGGAAGAACACTTTCTGGCCGCCGCCCTCGCGCTCGGCGCCGGAGAGTGGTACCTGCTCACCCGCGAACCGCTCCCCGGCCATCGCCCACCCGTCGTCCGCCGAGCTCTGCTCCCACTGCCCGCATCGCCCGTCCGCCTCCGTAGCCGGGCCTACCCCTCCCGCCGCGAACTCGCTCGGGTGCACCGCCGAGCAGACCCCGCTCCCTGCGAGGCGGGCGCACCGGACACACACTTCTCCCCGTATCCGCCTCACCGAGCCCCCGGCAACCCCATGACCTCCCTGGTGGAAACCCCATGACGGACCTCATCTCCCGTGTTCTGACCCGCCGCCCCGCCAGGGCCCCGAAGCCCCCACGCGAGCAGACCTGGACGCACTTGTCACCGCTCCTGCGGCTGCTGATCGTGACCCAACTCGCTTTCAACATCGGTTTCTACGCTGTGCTGCCGTTCCTCGCCGAGCACCTCGGCACCGCCATCGGCATGGCGGGGTGGATGGTGGGATTCGTCCTCGGGCTCAGGACCTTCAGCCAGCAGGGCCTGTTTGTCGTCGGTGGCTGGCTCGTCGACCGCTACGGCGTACGCCCGATCGTGCTGACCGGCTGCGTGCTGCGGGTCGCCGGGTTCGCCTGGCTGGGGTACGCGGAGCAGACCTGGACGGTGATCGGCGCGGTGCTCCTTATCGGCTTCGCCGCCGCGCTGTTCTCCCCGGCGGTGGAGTCCGAGGTGGCCCGGCAGGCGGTGCTCTGGGAGGAGGAGGGCCACGGTTCACGCACCCGGGTGCTGGCTCTGCTGAGCGCGGCCGGACAGGCCGGTGCCTTCGTCGGCCCGCTGCTCGGCGGCCTGCTGCTAGCCACGGACTTCCGTACCGTCTGCCTCGCCGGAGCCGCCGTCTTCGTCCTCGTCCTGGCAGGTCACGCCAGGCTGATGCCGCAGCACATCCCCGGCCGGGTCCGCACCAGACAACAGGGCGGGATACGCGTGCTGCTGCGCAACCGCCGCTTCCTCGCCCTGTGCTGCGCTTACGGCACCTACCTGCTCGCCTACAACCAGCTCTACCTCGCCCTGCCGGACGAGGTGCAGCGCGCGACCGGCTCCCAGGCAGCCCTGTCCTGGCTGTTCGCTCTGTCCTCCCTGCTGGTCGTGTGCGCCCAACTCCCGGTGACCCGCTGGGCGGGCGACCGGCTCGGCCTGCGCCACTCCATGGCCATCGGTCTGCTGCTGGTCGCGGCCGGGTTTGCAGTCGTGGCCGCCGCACGCCCGGCAGGGTGGACGGGGGCCGCCGGTCTGCTGCCCGCCGCAGGGTATGTCGTCCTGCTCACCCTGGGGCAGATGCTGGTCGTCCCCGCCGCCCGCGCCTGGGTGCCCGATTTCACCGAGGACGGACGGATCGGCCTCTACACAGGCGCGTTGTCCTCCGTCTCCGGCCTGATCGTCCTCCTCGGCAGCTCGGCTACCGGGTCGCTGCTCGACCTGCGCCTCCCGGCGGCCGTGCCCTGGCTCGTCCTCTCCGCCGTCCCGGCTCTGGCGGTCGCGCTGCTGCCGCGCCGCACGCAGCGAGCCGAGGCCGCGGAAGGGGCTGCCTGACACCGTCAGCTCTCCACGAAGGGGCGCATGTTGGTGGCGGCCCGTGGCTGAGGGGGAGCCATCCGGACCGGAGCCACGGGGGCGGTCCCACCGGCGGTGCGCACGCTCGCCCGCTTCAAGTGCGGGGACGTTTCCCGGCTCGCTGCGCATCGAGAGCTGCGATCGCGACGTGCAGCTGCGCTCGGCAGTCGCCGGAATCGAGGTCCCCGGGCAGCACCTGTCCAATGATGTGCAGGCGCTGATAGAGGGCTTGACGGGACAGGTGGCTCCGCCGTGCCGCGATCGACTTGTTGCCGGCGGCAGCCAGATAGTGGCGCAGGGTGGTCAAGAGGTCCGTGCCGTGCTTGTGGTCGTAGGCGAGCAGCGCGGCCAGCTGGCGCTCGGCATAGGCCTGCACCCGCGGGTCATCGCGCAGCGAGTAGAACAGCTGGGGCAGGCCGATGTCGGCGACGGTGTAGACCGCCGGCGGCCCAACGGGGGGAACGGCATCGGCGACCTGTTCCGCCTCTGCGGCAGAGCGGGCCACCTCGGACAGCTCGCTCACTTCGGCACCCACGTAGACCGGCGCACCAGCCAGTTCGCTGATCTCGGCGGCCGGCTCGCGCCATCCACCCGGCTCCCGGAACGCCAGGAGCACGCAGATTCCACGCTCGCCCAGATCCCCCATGAGCGCGCTGCCTTCGAGCCGTGCGCGCATCTTTTCGAACAGCCCGGCGCTCTCGGTGGCGCAGACCAGGAGGACGGCGAGTCTGCGCCCGTGGGTGGGCAGGCCGAGCGCTGTGATCTTCGCCCGCGTGTCGCGCCAGGACAGGTGCCGTTGCTCAAGGACGTCGAGCAGCGCATCCCGGTGGGCCTGCTCCTCCCAGCGCGTCTCATGTGTGAGCCGGGCAAGAGTGAGGGCGATGGCCGCACGCTCGACCACCATGACATGGTCGGCGTGGAACCGCTGCTCGTCGGTGCTTCCGGGCAGCATGGTCAGCCGCCCCCACCGCTGCCCGCGAAACTCCACCGCGGTGACCAGCCAGCCCTCCTGCCCGCAGACCTCTGTGCGTCCGGCGGGCGAGGGAGTCGCCCGGGAGCGCTCCTCCCATCGGTTGAGCATGTCCTCCACCGCGCTTTCCCCAGGTGCGCAGATCAGGGCCTGATGGGCCAGATTCTCCAGCACGACGGCGCGGCCGGTCATCGTCGCGGCGGCCCGGACGACCTCGTCGGCTCCGGCTCCGCGCAGGGACAGGGCGGTGAAGGTGTCGTGGATGCGCTGCGCGGCTCGGAGTGTGCGGACCTGGCCGGTCAGGATCATCGCGTGCACTTCCTGGGTCACGTCGACGAACTTGGTCCCGCGCTGCAGCACGATCAGTGGCACGCCCCGCGCACGGCACCCGGCGACCAGGTCGTAGGGCGCCTCCTGGTAGCAGCGGCCGAGCTCGAGCACTACGGCAGCTGCACCGATGTCCGCGAGTTCGGCCGCCCACTCGTCCAGCCGGTCGGGAAAGCCGATGCCCGTGGTCAGCACCAGCTCGCCCCCGCGCAGCGCCGAGGCCGGGTGCTCCCATTCCGTGACATGCACCCAGCGCACGCGCCGGTCCAGCCGGTCCTGACCCGCGAGGATCTTCGGCAGCCCGCGGGCCAGCACGGGTAGGGCCAGCACTTCGGCCACCGTCACCGTCCCGGCGTCGCTCACACTCACAACTTGCATCTTCTCGAACCGCCACGCAACGGGGTCACGGACGCCGGGTCAGCAGGTTCGCGGCGATCGCGAGGGAGGTGCGGGCGCGCCCGCCTGCCTCGTGCCGGTCGGTCAGCCGCCAGGCCGGATACAGTCCCCGGACTCCGGGCCACCGCAGCGGTTCCGGCTCCCGCCTGCGCGTCCGGTGTCCGGAGGTGGGTCAGCTTCGTGTCCCGGTTCAGCGCAACGTCGAACAGCGCCTGCCCGGCCAGTTTCGCCGAGGTCACACCGTGTCCGGTGTACCCGCCGGCCCCGCCCGGTCCGGTCGCCCGGTCCAGTCCGACCGAGGCCCACCGGGCCCGAGGAACGGCCGGCACTCCGCTCCACGCTCGCTCGACGTCCACGCCCGCCGTCCGGGGGAACATCGACGCTAGGATCGCGGATTCCAGATCGAAGTCGATCAAGGTGTGGTAGCAGTCGAACGTGACGATGTTCCTCAAAGCGAGGTCCGTTCCCTGGTAGGCGCTTCGGCAGTGTTCGCAGTGGCCAGGGCACGGCCCTTCGTCTCCGGCGCCAGGGCCAGGGAGACTCCGAGGCCGACGAGCGTGACGCCGGCTCCGATCAGAAGGGTTCCGGAGTCGCCCACACCGGCGATGAGCAGGGGCAGGCAGAACGTGCCGCCGGCCGATCCGAAGCGGCTCATGGCGGCAGCGAATCCCACCCCGGTCGCCCGCAGGTCGGTGGGGAAAAGCTCGCTGGGGTAGAGGAACTGCAGGGCGCTGCCGGCGGCCTCGGCGAAGTGGAACAGCAGGAACAGGACGATGATCGGCAGAGCCAGATGCATCGGGATCACAGCCAGACAGACCAGCGCGAGGAAGATCGCTGCGAAGCTGCCGATCAACAGGGGCCGTCGGCCGATCCGGTTGACCAGGAACAACCCGGTCGACACACCCAGGATCGGGACCAGCATCATGACCGCCGCGCTGGTCGTCGCGTTGCCGACACCCATGGACGTGAGGATCTGCGGCTGGAAGGTGCGGATCGCAAAGCCCGTCGCCACCTGGCAAAGGAAGAACGTCGAGCAGAACACGACCTGCTTGGTGTAACCGCGGCGGAACACCTCGCGAATGTTGCCGAGACCCGACCCGTCGCGACGCGGCGCCCTGCTCTCCGCGACCAGTTCGTCGACCCGGACGTCAGGCCCCAGGTATCGCCGCACGATCGCGGTCGCCTCATCCACTTTGCCGCGGCTGGCCAGCCACCGAGGTGACTCGGGGACGCCGGTCCGCATGAGCAGGAAGATCGTGGCCGGGACCGCGCCGGAGGCCAGCATCCAGCGCCATCCGTCGTCGCCGGCGTGCAACAGGGCAAGGCCGACCCAGTAGCTGACGCCGTAGCCGATCCACCACGACAGCACCAGCGCGGGCAATGCGGTCCCCCGGAGCTTCCTGGGCACCAGCTCGGCGGTCAGGGCCGAGGCGATCGGGTAGTCCGCACCGATGGCGATCCCGATGATCAGGCGCAGCACGAAGAGCTGCCAGGCCTCGTGCACGAAGAACTGCGGGATCGACGCGGCGACGAACACCACGAGGTTGAGCAGGTACATCAACCGCCGCCCGATCCGGTCAGTGACCGCGCCGAAGATCATCGCACCGGCGAAGACGCCGATCAGGGCGGAGCTGGCGATCAGGCCGGACCACAAGGAGCCCAGGTGGAGCTGGGGAGTCATCTGGCTCAACGCGACCGCGATGATGCCGAGCAGATAGCCGTCGCAGAACGGCCCGCCCATCGCGACAGCGACCAGGCGGCGGTGGAAACGATTGACTGGAACGTCGTCGAGAGTGGTTGTCACGGTGGTACGCCTCTCATCGGCCGGAACCATGTGCAGACACTGTGGGTCAGGTCACCTGGGGCCGACAGATACAGAGTGTCAGGTCGTCCAGGGCCCGCTTGACACCTCGTTCCGATCCCCGCGGATCAGTACCACGTGCCACGTCGATGCGGTACAGCTGGCCGCATGGAACAGAGAAACGCGCTGGTCACAGGTGTTAACCGGGGCTGGGTGCAGCCAACGCCGATGGTCTGGCCGGAGGAGGGATCCGGCGCCTGGCGGTGCCCCCAAGCCGTTCTGCCGGCCATGCAAACAGCCGGCTACGGCCGCATCGTGAACGTCAGCAGCACGCTCGGCTCACTCACGCTCATGGAGCGCCCGACCGAGCCCGGTTACCGCGTCTCGAAGGCCGCACTCGACGCGCTGACACGGCTCCTGGCCGCCGAGCTCGCCGGAACCGGAATCCTGCGGCCCTCGCCGGCACGACCAGAGCCGTGGGTTGCCGGCCTGCCCGATGGCCCCGCGCTGTATGCAGTTCGGTGACCCTGCGCAGGGACTGTGGCATGTCGGTCGCGTGATCTGCGGGCGGACCGGGTCGACGTGGCGCACCGCCTTGCTTGTGAAGGTGACCTCGTTCGCCACTCAGAGGGTCGTCGGCCTGCGAAGACGCAACGCCGTGTCAAGCAGAACAGTGATGCGCTGACAGTCTGTGTCTGTCGACCCCGGGCACCCCGGCACAAAGTGAAGGCACAACATCCTTCCAGCCAGAGGTGCTCACCATGACTTCCACACTCGCGACCGTCATGCCGGGCACCTCGCGCAACGCTCCAGCACCACGACGACATGTATCTCCGCCGCCCGGCACCAGTCTCGTCTCTCGGCCTCGCACCGCCAGGCCCCCGTGCGCGAAGCGTGCCATGCCGTCGTCGCGGTTACGGCCGCCGCCCGCTGGGTCCACGAGGTCCGGCACTTCACAGCGGCGGTGCTCACAGAGCATGGTGCAGGCCCTCGCCGAGCGGTTCGAGGCACGGCGGCAACAGGCTGGCCGACCGGCCCGGGCCTCCCTCCGGGTCGCTCCCTCCACACGAGGCCGTCGCCTGATCGGAGCATCCCGCCCTGGCCGCCTCGCACCGCCGCCCACCCGGTTTCGGTCAGGTGACCGCCCCCTGACGGCCCTCGGCGTCCCGACACCCGCCCTCCGCTGACACCAGCCGTCGACCGCACCACCCACACCCATCTCGATCACGAACGGAGAAGACACAATGCCGTCATCGTCACCGACCGGCCCCCACTCCTACGGCGGGTCCGGAAACACCGAGGTCTCTCCGCCGGTCCGTACCCTCCTCGCCGATCGGACCGTCCTCGCCGGTCTGCCGTTCAAGGACAAGCCCACCACGTTGACCCCCGGCCAGCAGGAACGTGCGGCTACTGCGTGGGCGACAGCCGGAGAGGGGGCGCGCACCGGCTACTGGGAGTGCGGGACCGGCGCGTTCACCGCCGTACGCGACGGCGTACACGAGATCTGCTACATCGTCTCCGGCCGGGCCTCTCTGCACGATGCCGCGGGCACGGTCAACGAAGTCCGGGCAGGCACGCTCCTCGTGCTGCCGTCCGGCTGGAACGGGACCTGGGAGGTCCACGAGCCGGTCGAGAAGATGTTCGTCATGATCCCGGAGTGATCTCCGCTCCGTCCGGCGGATGACGGCCACTGGCCACTCCCCTGCTCCACCGACGACCTGTCGCGCGCCACGGCCGGGACCGTCCTTTCACACACATCCCCTCGCACGCGGCACCCCGCCGCCACGACACAAAGGACCACACATGTCTCCGAGGCCCGTCGTCACCTTCGACTGTTACCGCACTCTGATCGACTTCGACCTCAACCGCGCCACCCTGCCCATCGTCCGCGACCGCCTCGACGAGGCAGGCGTCGCCCATGAGGTCTTCCTCGACAACCTGCGTGTCATGCGGTTCCAGGGCGTCGTCCAGCCTTACCGCCGCTACCGCGACATCCTGCGGGACACCCTCGAGAACTGCATGCTGCTGCACGGCATCGAGTACCGCGACGAGGACTACGACCAACTGATCGCGGCTGCCGAGAAGTTCCCGGTCTTCCCCGACGTCCCCGACGCGCTCCGCAGGCTCAAGGAGGGCTACGACATCGCCATCCTCACCAACAGCGACGACGACCTGATCCCGCACCACCTCGAGACCATCGGCGTGCCCTTCGACCACGTGGTCACCGCTCAGCAGGCCGGCGCCTACAAGCCGCGCCGTCAGGCGTTCGAGAAGCTCTTCGAGGTCCTTCCGCAGAGCAGGGACCAGATCACCCATGCCGCGCAGGGCTGGGACTACGACATCATGCCCACCAAGGACCTCGGTATCGCCCGGCGTGTATGGGTGAACCGCTACGACCTCAAGGGCAGTGACTTCCACCAGCCCTACGACGAGGTCCGCGACCTGTCCGAGCTCCCCGCGCTGCTGGGGCTGTGATCACTACCATGGACTCAGCCACCGGCTCAAGAGCGGACCTGATCAACGGAAACGTCTCGTTCTGGATCGAGGCCATCGGCGGCCGCCCCCCGCTGCGGGCCGCGCTGCCCGGCGACACGACTGCGGACGTGTGCATCGTCGGCGCGGGGTTCACCGGACTGTGGACCGCGTACTACCTCAAGAAGGCCGACCCCTCCCTCGACATCGTCATCCTGGAGCGTGAATTCGCCGGCTACGGCGCCTCCGGGCGCAACGGCGGATGGGCCTCAGGGCTGATCGCCGGTTCCCGGGACAGGTTCGCGGACCTGTACGGCGTTGACGCGGTCAAGGTCCAGCAGCGCCTGATGCACGAGGCCGTCGACGAGATCGTCACCGTCGCCGAAGCGGAGGAGATCAAGGCCGACGTCGTCAAGGGTGGCACCATCCGCATCGCCTCCTCGCAGCCGCAGGTACGGCGGCTGACCGCGGGCGTCGCCGAGGACCACAGGTGGGGCGTCACCGAATCCCGCATCCTCGACGATGACGAACTGCGCGAGCGCATCCGCATCCCGGAAGCCGTCAAGGGCGCCTACACCCCGCACTGTGCCCGGATGCAACCCGCCCGATATGTTCGTGACCTGGCCGATGTGGTCGAGTCGCTCGGCGTGACCATCCGGGAATCGACCGCCGTCACCCGGATCGAGAGCGGCAAGGCGCACACCGACCGGGGTGTCGTCCGCGCTCCCGTGATCCTGCGCGCGACCGAGGGCTACACCGCCTCCCTGGCCGGGGAACGGCGCACCTGGCTGCCGATGAACAGCTCAATGATCGTCACGGAACCGCTGCCGGAGGCCGTATGGGACGAGATCGGCTGGAGCCAGGGCGAAACACTCGGCGACAAGTGCTACTCCCACATGTACGGCCAGCGCACTGCTGACGACCGGATAGCGATCGGCGGACGGGGCATCCCCTACCGCTTCGGCTCGGCCACCGACCGCGACGGCGCCACGCAGGAGGCGACCATCCGGTCCCTCATGGAGATCCTGCACCGCAGGTTCCCGGCCGCGCGCGGCTACCGGGTGGAACACGCATGGTGCGGCGTCCTCGGCGTCCCCCGGGACTGGTGCTCCAGCGCCGTCTTCGATCCCGCCACCGGACTCGGACATGCCGGTGGATACGTCGGCCAGGGCCTCACCACCACCAACCTGGCCGGCCGCACGCTGCGCGACCTGGTACTCGGCCACGACACCGAGCTCACCAGGCTTCCCTGGGTAGGACACACCTCGCGGAAGTGGGAAGTCGAACCGCTGCGCTGGCTGGGCGTGAGGTCCATGTACCTGGCCTACAGCCGGGCGGACCGCAAGGAACTCGCCGGCCACCGACACGAGTCACGGCTCGCGAGGATGGCCGACATCATCAGCCGCCGCCCCTGACGGTTCGAGCACACCGTGCATCGGGGTCGCCACGCTCTGAATGGGCGGGCGACCCCGCCCTGTCCGAGAGGAACCCCAGCCGACACACGGCTGGGGTTCCTCGAGCGGTGAGTATCGGTCAGCAGGTGGAGTCGCCCACGCCGTAGACCGCTCGTCTGCGCGTCGGCGGACCGCACCCCATCGCGATCACCGTGGATCAGGCGGGTCAGCGCTGCAGGGTGAGGACACCCGGCCGCCACGGCAGTTGGTCGTAAGGGCCACCCGCGGAGGGGGACTTGCCCTGGTAGAGGAACTGCAGGTTGCAGGGGTCGATGGTCATGGTCTGGTCGGGGTTGTTGCGGACCAGGTCACCATGGCTGATGTCGTTGGTCCAGGTGGCACCGCTGTTGGCCTTGCCCGCGAAGGGGTTGCTCTCGGTGGCGGCCTGCGGGGTCCACGAACCGCTCAGGCTGGAGGCCGTGAACGAACGGAAGTAGCGCTGCTCACTGGCACCCCGAGCCTCAACGATCATGAGGTACTGGTTCTGGTCCTTGACCTTGTAGACCTGCGGCGCCTCGAACAGGTTTTTCACCGTGTCGCTCATGATCGTCGTGTACGACGAGCCGAAGTTGCCCGGGAAGTTCCCGATCGGCATGCTCGCCCGGTAGATCTTGCCGTTGTCACCGGCGAAGAACAGGTACATGTTCTGGTCGTCGGCGATCAGCGTCTGGTCGATCGGGGCGCCGCCCGGGATGCTGCCGGTGAACAGCGGCTGCGGGGCGGACCAGCCGTTGGGGTTGGTGGGGTCGCTGGAGGTGCGGTAGATGAAGGGCCACGCACCCCACTGGTACGCCAGCACCCAGATGTTCTTGGGTGCGAAGTAGAACAGCGTGGGCGCCACCGCGGACTGGCTCATCCCGCTCTGGCCGGCCGACGCCATGTCCGACCAGTTCGTGAAGGGAGCGAACCTCATCGAGCCGTACGACGATCCCGATACGTTCGACGCGTAGACCAGGTGCTTGCCGTTGTACACCACGTTGGTGAAGTCCTTCAGCGAGACCCACCCGTTCGCCGGCTGCGCCAACACACCCGTCGACGTCCACCGGTACGTCGACGGAAGAGAACACGTGCCGCCCCCCGGCGGGGTCGACGTCCCGGACGGGCCGGTCCACTTCTGGTTGCTGCCGCCGTTGCACGTCCAGATCTGCACCGCCGTGCCGTTGGTCGTGCCGTGGCCCGTAACGTCCAGGCACAGCCCGGACTCCACGCCGACGATCGTGCCGTCGGAGTTCACCCGCCACTGCTGGTTCGCACCGCCGGTACAGGCCCAGATCTGCACCCGGGTCCCGGCCGTGGTGGCGTGGCCCGGAACGTCCAGGCACTTGTTGCCGTACACGGTCAGCTGGTTGCTGTCCGTCAACGTCCACTGCTGGTTGGCACCGCCCGAGCAGTCCCAGATCTGCAGGTATGTGCCGTCGGTCTGGCTCGCGTTCGACACATCGAGACACCGGCCGGAACCAGCACCGCGCACGGCGCCGCTGGTGGCCGCCTGAGCCGGGTTGGCGACGAGCATCGCCGCCAACGCGACCAGGACCGCAGCCGCAGCGGCCAGCACCACAGACAGATGTCTGCGGCTGAAACTTCGTCTGCGCATGGAGACCTCGTGATCCTTGAGTAAGCGGTTCCGTCGGCCCCGGCAGAGGCTGTCCGGACTGTCGAGGTGGTGCGACCGGTGGCGCCCGCTGTCTTCGGGCTGCTGCGAAACGCACCGGCCCGTGTCGGACGTTGATCGTCGTGCCGCAAGCCCGCCACACGGTGCCCCCACGTACGCCGCGAGCCGTTCGAGCTCCGATCGAGACCGGGGCCCGCGGGGGACGGTGCGGACCGGATCGTTCATGGCCTTCACTCCCGTTTGGGCACCTAGAACTCCTTTTCCGAGAAATCACCTATGGAGGGTTCGAAATTTCGGACACTATTCGGAAAGTTGGGCTGGCACGGATACTAGAGAGGCGGCCGACCATGTCAACACCGCCCGCAAAACCGGCCCCACTCCGACGCAAAAGGGCTGTCCAAACAGCACCGCTCAGCCATTTAATCGGCTTGACCTGCGGCGCTTCATTCATAAAGTCATGCGAATGTTTCGGCATTGCTCGCGAATCATGCGAGAGGAATCGACGTCGTTCACCAGCCCCCTACAATCCGGTTGCTCGATATTTCGACTCTAGTTCGACATATCGAGCACGCGGGGCCGCTCCACTCGCACAGCGACCGGCCCCGCTTTCCGGAGCGGGATGACGCGCAAGCCCTTCGCCCCAGCCAGCCATGGGCGAGATACTGGACGATGTCAGAACGCACCTCGATCGCCCTTTGCCGACCCTCGAGTGCCGACAACATGCCCCTTCGCCACTGCAACGTCGACCCTGCCGACACGGCATCGCCCGTCGACTCCCAACCGGCCATCATCGACACCTGACGACCCGTCCCCAAAGTCAGCATCAGTACCGCCAGAACCCGCCTCGGACCGCTACGGACCGCCAAGATCGACAACTGGCCAGCCCCGTTCTGAGCTGCAAAGATGAAGGTCAGAGGCTCATCTTCTAGTCTCGCTGGAGGTTCCTCATGAGGATGCTCATCAACGTCGCGGAGACCGTGGTCACGGACGCGCTGCGGGGTATGGCCGCGGCCCATCCCGAGCTGACCGTCGACGTCGAGAACCGGGTGGTCGTACGGCGGGACGCGCCCGTCGCGGGGAAGGTGGCGCTGGTCTCCGGTGGTGGGTCGGGGCATGAGCCGCTGCACGGGGGTTTCGTGGGTCCCGGCATGTTGTCGGCGGCCTGTCCGGGTGAGGTGTTCACGTCGCCCGTGCCCGACCAGATGCTGCGCGCGGCGGCCGCCGTGGACAGCGGAGCCGGTGTGCTGTTCATCGTGAAGAACTACACGGGCGACGTGCTCAACTTCGACATGGCGGCCGAACTCGCCGAGGACGAGGGCATCCAGGTCGCGAAGGTCCTCGTCAACGACGATGTCGCGGTCACCGACAGCCTCTACACGGCAGGTCGGCGCGGTACGGGTGCGACGCTGTTCGTGGAGAAGATCGCGGGCGCCGCCGCCGACGAGGGGCAGCCGCTGGAGCGCGTGCAGTCCGTCGCCCGGCAGGTCAACGAGAACTCCCGCACCTTCGGTGTCGCACTGAGTGCGTGTACGACTCCGGCCAAGGGCAGCCCCACCTTCGACCTGCCGTCGGGCGAGCTGGAGCTGGGCATCGGCATCCACGGCGAGCCCGGCCGGGAGCGGCGGCCGATGATGACCTCCGGCGAGATCGCCGACTTCGCCGTCCACGCCATCCTGGAGGACCTCACCCCGCGCAACCCGGTCCTCGTCCTGGTGAACGGCATGGGCGCGACGCCGCTGCTGGAGCTGTACGGCTTCAACGCCGAGGTGCAGCGCGTGCTCGCCGAACGCGGGGTCGCCGTCGCCCACACGCTGGTCGGCAACTACGTGACCTCCCTCGACATGGCCGGCGCGTCGGTCACCCTGTGCCAGATCGACGAGGAGCTGCTGCGGCTCTGGAACGCGCCGGTCAGTACGCCGGGCCTGCGCTGGGGTATGTGACCCGGCGGACACCGACGCTCGACGTACCTACCACGCAAGGAGATCCAGTGCTCGACGCCGAGTTCTTCCGCCGTTGGATGACGGCGACCGCCACGTCCGTCAACCGCGAGGCGGAACGGCTCACCGCCCTCGACTCCCCCATCGGCGACGCCGACCACGGCACCAACCTCCAGCGTGGCTTCACCGCCGTCTCCGCCGTCCTGGAGAAGGAGCCACCCACGACTCCCGGTGCCGTGCTGACCCTCGCGGGGCGGCAGCTCATCTCGACCGTCGGCGGGGCGTCCGGTCCGCTGTACGGCACCCTGCTGCGCCGTACCGGCAAGGCGCTCGGGGACGCCGCCGAGGTCGGCGAGGAACAGCTCGCCGAGGCATTGCGTGCGGGGGTGAACGCGGTGATGGCGCTGGGTGGTGCCGCACCCGGCGACAAGACGATGATCGACGCGCTGGTACCGGCCGTCGACGCCCTCGGCGACGGCTTCGCCGCGGCCCGTGCCGCCGCCGAGGAAGGTGCTGTCGCCACGACGCCGCTGCAGGCCCGCAAGGGCCGGGCGAGCTACCTCGGGGAGCGCAGCATCGGGCACCAGGACCCGGGGGCCACGTCGGCGGCCCTGCTGGTCGCGGCTCTGCTGGAGGCGAACGGTGAGTGAGGCAGCCGGGCAGGTCGGGATCGTGCTCGTGTCGCACAGCGCCGAGGTGGCCGCGTCGGTGGCCGAGCTGGCGCGCGGGCTCGCGGGTGGCGGCACGGCGGTACCCGTCGCCCCGGCGGGCGGCACCGAGGGCGGCGGGCTCGGCACCAGCGCCGAGCTGATCGCCGCCGCGGCGGCGTCGGTGGACCGCGGCGGCGGTGTCGCCGTCCTCACCGACCTCGGCAGTGCGGTCCTCACCGTGAAGGCTCTGCTCGCCGAGGGTGACGAGCTGCCCGGCAACACCCGCCTGGTGGACGCCCCGTTCGTCGAGGGCGCGGTCGCCGCAGTCGTCACAGCGGCGGCCGGCGCCGACCTGGACGCCGTGGAGGCGGCGGCCGCGGAGGCCTACAGCTACCGGAAGGTATGAGGACGCGGATTTTCGGTCTGCCGTCCCGTCAGCCCTGCTCGGAGGCCTGGGTGCCCTCGACGAACTGCCGTGCCAGCCGCTCCCCCGCCTCGACGGCGGCGGCGTGGTTCTCGATCGGCGTCACCTTCGAGCCCTTGAAGACGATGTAGGTGATCCCCGAGGCGGCCCCGCCTCCGAGCGGGTCCGTGCCGAGGCCGAGCCCTTCGGCGGTGGCGTACGACGCCTCCCCGATGACGTCGGCCGGCCCGACGTCGCCGACGACTGCGTACTGCACCCGGTCACCGTGGACGACGGCCGCGACGGATCCGCCGCGCACGCCGTGCTCGCGATGGTCCCAGAGCGGGCTCGGGGCGGGTACGACGACGTACGGCAGGGTCTCGGCGCTCAACGGGCGTCCGTCGGACTGCGGGTAGGCCGTGGCGTCCGAGAACCACGGGTCGGCTCCGCTGTTGCAGTGCGGGCCGGGGCGGCCGTCGCAGTCGACGTCCAGGTCGGCCTTCCAGAAGACGGCGCCGTCGGTACCGCAGACCGGGATGTCGGCGGGTGCGCCTGCGTCGCTGCGGTAGCGGCCGTGGGAGACGGGGGCGCAGTCGCGCACCCTGGCCAGCAGGTCGGCGGCGGGCACGGTGCCTTCGTGACGTGCCACCGGCCCGTGGGGGACGTGAGGTGCGGTGGGCTGCCCGGCCTGGGCCAGCAGGGCGAGGCCGGCTGCGGCCAGGGTCAGCGAGGGGACGGGCACGGTCAAGGGCCCTCTCGTGTGGGGACGGTGACGGACACGCAGCCCAATCTGGCGCCGGTCCGCCCACGCGGCCACTTCTCGGGGGCCGTACGGTGCACGGCTTCTGACGGCCCGACAGGGGGCGGGGGCCCGAGCCTGTCGCGGCTCCGGCCTCCCGGCCGCCCACGCCGGCGCGGGATCAGCGACGACAGCGGTCCGCGCCACCGGCACGAACTCACCATCCCTCGAGACGAGTTCGGCCGTGAGGAGCTTCAGCATACGTAACTCCCCCGAACGCTTGGCACCTGCGCCCCGGTTGCGCCCACCTCTTGATGCGATCGCCACACCGGGTTCATATTGGTCCGGACCAGTGCCGTGCCGTACCGCGCCGGGAGGCCGAGTCGTGCGACGCGTTCTGCTGTGCGGGGTCCTGCTCGTCGCCTCCTGCGGGTGGGCGGGGGCCGACGCCGGGGAGGAAGAGCGGCCGCCGGGGGCTCCGACAGCGGTCACCGCCGAGGCGGGCAGCGCGACCAGCGTGCACGTCATGTGGAACACGGTGGCCTCCGCCACGGCCATCGCCGGGTACGAGGTGTATCGCGGCCACACGAAGGTTCAGGACGTGCCCGGTTCCGCGCACATGGTGGATGTCACGGGGCTCAGGCCGTCCACGGCGTACGTGTTCACCGTGCGGGCCCGCGACGCCGAGGGCCGCCTCGGCCCGGGCAGCCGCGAGGTCCGCGCCACGACACCGGCGGCGGTCGCCGCGGACCGCTCCGCACCGACCCGCCCGGGCCGCACCACCGGCCGGGCCGTCGGGAGCAGCGCGGTCCAGCTGTCATGGTCCCCGTCCACGGACGACCGCGCGGTGGTGTCGTACGACGTCCACCAGGGCTCCATGAAGATCCACAGCGTCGGCGGAAGGCAGACGGCCACCGTGGTCACGGGGCTGCGGCCCGGCACCCGGTACGCGTTCACCGTCCGGGCGCGGGACGCGGCCGGCAACGTCTCGCCCGCCGGTGCCGCCGTCCGTCTGACCACCGCGCCGGGCACGGAGGACGGCCGGGGCACCGCGCCCGGGGACTTCCGCGCGAGCACCCACCGTGCCGACGGCGCGTACCACCTCGACCTGTCCTGGATCCCGCCCCGCGTGGACGGCGTGGTCACGGAGTACGGCATCGAGCTCGACGGACAACCCGCCACCTCGCTGGTGTGGGGCGGTACGGTGCCGCGCGGGCGGGCGTCCTACAGCTTCTACGTGGGCCGGGATCCCGGGGTCGACCACCGGGTGCGCGTCAGGGCCCGGCTTCCGGACGGAACCTGGGGCGCCTTCTCCGCCGAGCGGACGGTCACGACGGGCGACGCTGCCGGGCGGTGACGCGCCACCGGGCATCGGCCGTCCGAAGGAATACGGGTGGATCCGGGGGAATCCGTCACCTGCCTGGCTGCTCTCCGGGTGCGGGGCGGGCCGGGGCCGCGTTGGCTGCCCCTGTGGCAGCACGGGCGTTCCCGACCTCCGGCGGCGCAAGGGATGTACCGCCAACCGTGCCGCCGGAGGACACTCCATGCGCACTACTCACCTTTTCCGGCGCGTCGGCCTGACCGTCGCAGCCGCCGCGGTGCCGCTCGCCCTGTCCGCCGGGCCGGCCGCCGCCCAGTCCGGAATCTCCGTGAGCACGACCGGGTCCACGGTCTCCGTGGTGACCGGCGCGTGCACCCAGATCAACGGCAGCTGGGGCACCGCGTCCCTGCTGACCGGTTCGCAGGCGAACTTCGCCCAGGGTCGCCAGGTCGCGCTGTCGGGCACGACCGTCAGCCAGTCCGCCGCCTGGTCGAACGTCACCCCCGGCACGTACACCGTGATCGTGATCTGCTCCAACGGAAACACGGCGGGCACCCAGTCCGTCGTCGTCGCCGCACCGTCGCGCCCGACGATCTCCGCGACGGCGTCACCCTCGCGCGGTGTCATGGGCGGTCTCGGCGGTTCCAGCAGGGACTACGGCACGCTCACCCTGACGGCCGGCGGGGTCCTGGTGGGCACGGGAGTCGCCGCGACAGCGTGGTTCCTGCGGCGCCGGTCGAAGCCGTATCGCCTCTAGGGTGTGTTGCCCGGACGGACGGGCGGCCGGGTCAGGCCGTGCCGTCCGCCCCGTCCGTCTTCTCCGTGGGCCATTCGGTGGTGGGCAGATCGGTGAGCTCCTCCAGTGCTTGGCTGAGCCACCGCTCCCAGAACGTCTCCAGTTCGATGCCCGCGCGCAGGACGAGGTGCTGGAGCCGGGTCTGCGGGTCGTCCTCGTCGAGTGGGAAGTCGCGCTTCTCGATCTCCTCGTACTCGGCCAACTGCAGCCGGTGCAGCTCCAGATGGCGGCGCAGATCGGACTCCAGGCCCGCGGTGCCGACGACGGCGGCGGCGCGCAGCCGCAGTAGCAGCGGGTCGCGGTGCGGCTTGGGGTCCTGGGACTCGGCGGTCCAGCGGGCCAGTTCGGCGCGGCCCTCGGGCAGGACTTCGTAGCTCTTCTTCTGCCCGCGGGCCGGCTGCTCGGAGGGCAGGGCGCGGATGTATCCCTCGGCCTCCAGTTTTCCCAGCTCGCGATAGATCTGCTGGTGCGTCGCCGACCAGAAGTAGCCGATCGACTTGTCGAACCGGCGGGTCAGCTCAAGACCCGAGGACGGCTTTTCCAGCAGGGCGGTGAGGATCGCGTGCGGGAGTGACATGAGGTCATCCTAGGGAGGCCGGCCCGGCCCCTAGAGCGCCGCCGCCAGCTCGGTGCCCTGCTTGATCGCGCGCTTGGCGTCCAGTTCGGCGGCCACGTCGGCGCCGCCGATGAGGTGCACGCTGCGTCCGGCGGCGAGCAGTTCCTCGTACAGGCTCCGGCGCGGCTCCTGCCCGGTGCAGAGCACGATGGTGTCGACCTCCAGGACGGTGGACTCCTCGCCGACGGTGATGTGCAGTCCCGCGTCGTCGATACGGTCGTAGCGCACGCCCGGGATCATGGTCACTCCGCGGTGCTTGAGTTCGGTGCGGTGGATCCAGCCGGTGGTCTTGCCGAGGCCTGCGCCGACCTTGGTGGTCTTGCGCTGGAGCAGGTGGACGGTGCGGGGCGGGGCGGGTCGCTCGGGGGCAGCGAGGCCGCCGGGCGTGCGGTAGTCGGTGTCGACGCCCCAGTGGCGGAAGTACGTCGCGGGGTCCTCGCTCGCCTTGTCGCCGGCGTCGGTCAGGAACTCGGCGACGTCAAAGCCGATGCCGCCCGCGCCGAGGACGGCGACCCGGTCGCCGACGGGGGCGCCGTCGCGCAGGACGTCCAGGTAGCCGAGGACCCGGGGGTGGTCGACGCCGGGGATGTCGGGGGTGCGGGGGGTGACGCCGGTGGCGACGACGACCTCGTCGTAGTCGGAGAGGTCGGTGGCGGTAACGGGCCTGTTGAGTCGTACGTCCACGCCGTGGGCGTCGAGCTGGTGGCGGAAGTAGCGCAGGGTCTCGTCGAACTCCTGCTTGCCGGGGACCTTGCGGGCGACGTTGAGCTGACCGCCGACCTCGCTCGCGGCGTCGAAGAGCGTGACGTCGTGGCCGCGTTCGGCCGCGCTCACGGAGCAGGCTAGGCCCGCGGGGCCCGCGCCGACGACCGCGACGCGCTTGCGCAGCCGGGTCGGGGAGAGGACCAGCTCCGTCTCGTGGCAGGCGCGCGGGTTGACCAGGCAGGAGGTGATCTGACCGCTGAAGGTGTGGTCGAGGCAGGCCTGGTTGCAGCCGATGCAGGTGTTGATGGCGTCGGGGGTGCCGGCGGCGGCCTTGTTGACGAAGTCGGGGTCGGCGAGCATCGGGCGGGCCATCGACACCATGTCCGCGCAGCCTTCGGCGAGCAACTCCTCGGCGACTTCAGGGGTGTTGATGCGGTTGGTCGTGACGAGCGGGACGGACACCGCGCCCATGAGCCGCTTGGTGACCCAGGTGTAGGCGCCGCGCGGCACGGAGGTCGCGATGGTGGGGATACGGGCCTCGTGCCAGCCGATGCCGGTGTTGATGATCGTCGCCCCGGCGGCCTCGACGGCCTTCGCGAGGGTGACGACCTCCTCCAGCGAGGAGCCGCCGGGCACCAGGTCCAGCATGGACAGCCGGTAGATGACGATGAAGTCCTCGCCGACCGCCTCGCGCACCCGTCGGACGATCTCGACGGGGAAGCGCATGCGGTTCTCGTACGTTCCGCCCCAGCGGTCGGTGCGGTGGTTGGTCTGCGCGGCGATGAACTCGTTGATGAGGTAGCCCTCGGAGCCCATGATCTCCACCCCGTCGTAGCCGGCCTGCCGGGCGAGGCGGGCGGCACGGGCGTAGTCGTCGATCGTGCGCTCGATGTCGGCGTCGGTGAGCTCGCGGGGCACGAAGGGGCTGATGGGGGCCTGGATCGAGCTCGGGGCGACCAGGTCGCGGTGGTAGGCGTAGCGGCCGAAGTGGAGGATCTGCATCGCGATGCGGCCGCCCTCGTGGTGCACGGCGTCGGTGATCTGCCGGTGCTGCTCGGCCTCCGCGTCGGTGGTGAGCTTGGCGCCCCCCTCGCCCGGGCGCCCCTCGTCGTTGGGGGCGATGCCGCCGGTGACGATCAGTCCCACTCCCCCGCGGGCCCGGGCGGCATAGAACTCGGCCATCCGCTCGAAGCCGCGTTCGGCCTCCTCCAGGCCTACGTGCATGGAGCCCATCAGGACGCGGTTGGGCAGCGTGGTGAAGCCCAGGTCGAGCGGGCTCAGCAGGTGGGGGTAGCGGCTCATGGGGCCCTCCGTGCGGTGTGTCGTGCCCTCCTGTTGTAGAGGACCCGAACAGCATTGTGCAACTAGTTGCATTAACTCTTTTGCAACTAGTTGCACAATGGCCGGTGGGGCCAGGTCGTCAGCGGCTCGCCAGCCGGATGTGCAACTCCCTCTCCTGGTCGCCGGAGGCCGCGGTCAGGTCCTCCACCGAGAACAGGTCGTCCAGGGTGGTGCGGAACCGCTCAATGGCCCAGTAGCCGCCCTGTACGTCGGCGGTGACGGAGGCGTGGAGGTGGGCGGGACGGGCTCCCTCGTGTGCGTCGGCCACGTCGAACGTGCCGAGCCACACCATGGGTCGCGTCTCGTGCAGTTGCTCCGGTACGTCCTCGGCGCACCGGTCGGACGAGAAGCACGCGCACAGGGTGTCGAACACGACCCGCGCGTCTTCCTTGCTGCAATCGCTGATCGCGACGGAGACGGATTCCTCGTGCGGACGCTCGCTGTCCATGTCGTGAACGCTCCTCTCATGGCGGGACTGCGGTACCGCGAGTTCCCCGCAAAACCGCACCCCACCCCCGGGAAGCCCCGTGAAACCCGGGGAAACGCCAGGAAGTCCCTGGGCCCGCCGGGAAGTGACACCTTCCAGGAGAGCACCATCGGCGGCGGCGCACACGCCGGGCCGCGCCGCCCGCTCGGGCAGCGCCCCGCGCCTCAGCCGCGCGTGAAGCGGTACGTCTTGCTGTCCGTCAGGACGCAGAAGCCGGGCGAGACGACGATCACGCGCAGCGCCCCCGTGCGGCGGTCGTAGTCGATGCCCTCCGCCTCGAAGGTGCCCGAGCAGGAGCTGCGCAGGGGCAGCTGACGCAGCGCGGTGACGTGGCCGGCCACGTCCGAGGTGCCGTTCGGCGCCGCCGACAGGTCGACCTGGAGCAGCGGCTTGGTGATGCCGAACAGGGTGCCCGCGGGGTCGTCGGAGGAGCACAGCAGGCGGGTCGGGTCGACGAAGTCGCAGCCCTGCACGTCCCGGACGGCGTGGTCGAGGCGGACGGTGGAGACCTGCGGCAGGTTCGCAGACGGCGAGGTGCTGGGGTTCACGCCCGGGGTGGGGAAGACCAGCAGCCGGCTCATGGTGCCGTACTCGCCGGCCAGCATCCACTGACCGTTCGGCGACACGGCGACCCACGAGTTGTTCAGCGCCTCTCCCGAGCTCAGCGTGTGGACGTACTCGGACCAGCCGCCCCCCGGTGCCTGCACGCGGAACATCTTGGTGGTCCCCGAGTCCCGCTGGTACGGCTCGACGTAGTGGCCGTCGTAGGAGGCGTCGGGGTCGCCGACGTGGTTCCAGCCGCGGGTGCTGAGGCCGACGGGGATGGTGCCGATGCCCGTGTAGCGGTTGGCGCTGCCGGCGGGGACCTCGACCGAGGTCAGGCCCTGGCTCTCGGTGAGCGGGTCGGCGCGGTCCGAACCGACCTCGGTCCAGGTGTCGGCCGCGGCGGCGGGCGGGGCGACCGACAGCACGGCGGCGGTGGCGAGGGCGACCAGGCCGGTCAGGACCAGGTGACAGCGGTGCCGGGCGGCGCGCATGGGCATGAACCGACTCCTCGGTTGGGGGGTGGGAGGTGATCGGCGGACAGTCTGGCGCCCCAAGATGGTCATGTACAGACCAAAGAAGAAAACGCGGGGTGTCGACGGGACGCCGGGCACCCTCTCGGGGGATGGTGGAGTTAGCCCGGTCGGCGTGGGAGATGAGGTTGAGCGCGGTGCAACGTGGGGAGTCGGCACGGGGGACGGGCGTACCTCGCGGACGGCGGAGGCGGTGCGTGCGATGAGTACAGCCGGGTCGCCCGTGTCCGAGGGCGGTGCACCGAATCGCGAGCCCGTGCGGCCGAGCGGGTTGCTCGACGTGCTGAACGTGGCCTCGGTGCTGCTGGACGCCCGGGGACACATCGTGCTGTGGAGCCCGCAGGCCGAGGAGTTGTTCGGTTACCCGGCCGAGGAGGCGCTCGGCCGGTACGCGGCCCACGTCATGGTCCACGAGCAGCACCACGGCCTCGCCGTCAAGCTGTTCGCCGACGTCATGGCCACCGGCGAGGGCTGGGCGGGCGCCTTCCCCATCCGCCGCAAGGACGGCAGCACGCGCCTGGTGGAGTTCCGCAACCAGCGGCTCCTGGACGGACAGGGGCAGGTCTACGCGCTGGGGCTCGCGACCGACCGCTCGACCCTGCGGCGGCTGGAGCGCGACGTCGCGCTGTCGACGCGGATGATCAACCAGTCGCCGATCGGGCTCGCCGTCCTGGACACCGAACTGCGGTACGTCTCCATCAACCCGGCTCTGGAGGACATCAACGGCCTCCCGGCCGAGGAGCACGTGGGCCGTACACCCCGTGAGCTCCTGCCCCTGCTGGACGTGGACACCTTCGAGTCGGGGGCGGACGAGGTGCTGCGGACCGGTCGGCCGCTCGTCGACCTGTCCCTCGTCGGCCGCACCCCGGCCGACCCGGACGAGGACCACGCCTGGTCGCTCTCGCTCTACCGCCTGGAGGACACCGCCGGCACCGTGCTGGGCTTGGCCGCGTCGATCGTGGACGTCACCGACCAGCACCGGGCGGCCGTCGAGACGGAGGCCGCCCGGCGGCGCCTGGCGGTGATCGCGGACGCCTCCGCCCGTATCGGCACCACGCTGGACCTCGACCGCACCGCCCACGAACTGGCCGAAGTGGCCGTGCCCGAGCTCGCCGACATCGCCGCAGTCGACCTGCTCGACGCGGTCGTCAGCGGCCGGCGCAGCGGTCTGGGACCCGCCCAGCCGGCGGTGATCCGCGCCCTCGCCGTCCGGGCGGACCGCTCCCCGGAGGGACTGGAGGCCGCCGACCCGCCTGGGCAAGTGGCCCGCTACGGGCCCGACCGGCTGGTCACGGAGTGCGTGCGCACGGGACGGCCCGTCCTGGTGGAGCGGGTGACGGACGAGGACCTGGCGCGCATCGCCCGCTCACCGGAGGCGGCCGGGCACCTGGCGCGCGCGGGCGTCCACTCGTATCTCGCCGTGCCGCTGATCGCGCGGGGCGAGGTGCTCGGCGCCCTCGACCTCAAACGGGCCGGGAACCCCCTGCCGTTCGGCCGGGACGACCTGTTGCTGGCCAAGGAGCTGGCCGCCCGCGCGGCCGTGCAGATAGACAACGCCCGCTGGTACCAGAACGCCCGCGACACCGCCCTCACCCTGCAGCGCAGTCTGCTGCCGAGCCACCCCTCGGTGACGGGCGGCCTCGAGGTCGCCTCCCGCTACCAGCCCGCGGGGGCCACCACCGAGGTCGGCGGGGACTGGTTCGACGTGATCCCGCTGGAGGGCGGCAAGACCGCGCTCGTCGTCGGTGACGTGATGGGCAGCGGCATCAGCGCCGCCGCCACGATGGGCCGGCTGCGCACCGCGACGAACACGCTCGCCTCACTCGACCTCGACCCCGCCGTACTCCTCGAACACCTCGACCGGATCACGCAGAGCCTCGACCACTCCATCGCCACCTGCCTCTACGCCGTCCACGACCCCGAACTCCGGCAGTGCAGGATCGCCAACGCCGGGCACCTGCCGCCGGCCCGGATCCGGGAGGGCCGGCCGCCGGAGCTGCTCGAGCTGCCCACCGGGGTACCGCTCGGCGTGGGCGGCGTGGCTTTCTCCACCACCACCGTCGACTTCGCTCCCGGCGACCAACTCGTGCTCTACACCGACGGCCTGGTCGAGACGCGTCGGCACTCCCTGGACGAGCGCCTGGACCAGTTGCTGACGCTGCTCGACGACCCCGCGCGGCCGTTGGAGGACCTCTGCGACCTCCTGCTGCGCACGCTGCACCATCCCGACAACCACGACGACGTGGCCCTGCTGATCGCCCGCGCACGCACGTAGATCCAGCAATCCAGCGGATCCGGCGGACTCACAGGAACTCATTACCGGTTGTTTATCGGGGCTGGGCGGCGACGCCGTGCACGGCGAGGCGACCCTGAAGGACCCCGACACCGGCGAATGGGTCGTGCGGATCTGGCAGCGCGGCACCGTCGAAAGGGTCGACGGCGACCAGGTCACCGTCAAGAGCGAGGACGGCACCGCGTGGACGTGGACGGTGAGCAAGGCCGCCACTGACCGGCGCGACGGCACGTCGGACGCAGTGAAGAAGGGCGAGACCGCTCACCTCGTCGGCGAGCGCGACGATGACGGCACCCGCACCGCCATCCGCGTCCACGCGGGCTCCGACGACAGGGGCCCGGGCGACTGGCGCGGCAAGCGGGGGCACGATCCGTGGGGCCACAGCGACCGCACCCCCTCCCCGCAGCCGTCGGACAGTGGCGCGACGACCTGATGACAGCTCTGACGACTACGGCCTGGTGCCGATCACGACGTGGGCGTACAGCTCCTCGGACACCGTCAGTTCCGTGGTCAGGCCGGCGCGGGTGAAGGCGTCGACGGCCCCCGGCGCCTGACGTTCGCTCGTCTCGACCAGCAGCACTCCGCCGGGTGCCAGCCACCGCGGTGCCCCGGCGGCGACCCGGCGCAGCACGTCGAGCCCGTCGGCGCCGCCGTCGAGGGCGGTCAGCGGCTCGTGATCGCGGGCCTCCGGGGGAAGCAGGGGGACCTCGCCGCTCGGAACGTACGGCACGTTGGCAGCGAGGATGTCGATACGTCCCGACAGTCGACCGGGAAGCGCCTCGAACAGGTCACCCATGTGCACCTGGCCCCTCTGACCGGCGATGTTGCGCTGGGCGCAGTGCACAGCGGCCGAGTCGATGTCGGCCGCGTGCAGCTCGACCGGGCCGAGGGCGGCGACGAGAGCCGCGCCGACCGCTCCGGAGCCGCAGCACAGGTCGACGACGAGGCGGGCGTGGGGCGCGCGGGCGAGGGCCTGGTCGACGAGGAACTCGGTGCGACGGCGGGGTACGAAGACACCGGGTTCCACATGGACACGCAGCCCGTGGAACTCGGCCCACCCGACGACGTGTTCAAGGGGCAGGCCCGCCGCACGGCGCTCCACCATGGCGGTGAGCTCGTCCGGCGTACGGGCGGTGGTGAGGATCAACTCGGCCTCGTCCTCGGCGAAGACGCAGCCCGCGGCACGCAGCGCGGCCACGACACAGTCACGGGACGGGGCGGGAGAGAGTGGTGGCATGGAAAGCCGAGAGCCTTTCGGGAGCCGAAGGGCGCTCTCGCGGTCGCTACGGGCAGCGGTCCACGCCACCTCGAGGTGAGAGCACCCGACCTGACACAGCGGTAATGGGTCCCACCTCCTCGACTCAGCACGGCTGGGTCGGTCCACAGCCGGGCGCTCACCCTACCGTGGAGCGGGCCCCGAGGGCGCTCCAGTTGTACTATGCAACCATGACTGGACAGGAGGTCAGGTGACCGCAGCCGACGCCGTCGAGACCATCCAGCGCGAGATGACGAGCTTCGCCCGCCGCGCCCGGGCCACGGCGGGCCGTATGCACCCCGAGCTCTCACTCGTCTCGTACACCCTGCTCGCCCACCTGGAGGAGAGCGACGGCACCCGCGCCACCGACCTGGCCGCCCACTACGGCCTCGACAAGTCCACCGTCAGCCGCCAGGTGACCGCCCTGGAACGCGCCGCGCTGATCGAACGCCGCGTCGACCCCGACGACCACCGCGTCCAACTCCTCCACCTCACCGCCCCCGGCCGCCACATCCTCGCCCAGGTCACAGAGAGCCGCCGTACCGCCTTCCGCGAGCGGCTGGCGGACTGGCCGGAGGAGGATCTGGAGAGGTTCGCGGCGTATCTGGTGCGGTACAACGGCTGGGTGGCGCCGCAGGACTGAACCGGCCGAGCGATCCCCGGCAGCAGCCTCCGGTTCACCCCCACCTTCGCCATTTGCCGTATTCGCAGGGGTCTGGCTGACTACCATCATGTCGGGCCGCAGGGGCGCACCCGCCGTGTGTCGTCACGGCCCTGCAACGGGGGGTGGCCATGAAACGGTCGGTCGTATTCGTGCACGGAACCGGCGTACGCCGGCAGTCGTACAACGCGACCTTCGCGACGGTTCGAGCCGAGTTCCGCACCATGCGGCCCGACTGGGACGTACGAGGATGCCTGTGGGGACCGGCGGAGGGGGCGAGGTTCACCCACGGCGGGGCCTCGGTTCCCGGCTACACCAAGTCCGGCGGGGGCAGCAAAGAGGACGCGGCGGACGCCTCCATCGCCGAGTGGGAAGTGCTCTACAACGACCCGGGTCACGAGCTCCGGCTCCTCGGCCTGCGCCCCGCGCCGAAAGCGGGCGTCCCCCGCGGCATCCCACCCACCAAGCGGTTCCTCACCACGGTCCAGGAGTACCGGCCGTCGATGGAACTGCTGGCCCGACTGGACCGGCACGGGCTGCGCGCCGACTTCGCTACGGCACTGGCCGAGGTCGCGACCTCACCGGAGGTGCGTGACGCCGCCACCACCGTCGACCAGAACGGGTACGAGCACCGGCACGCGGTGGCGAGGGCCGTCGTGGCTGGCACCCTAGCCATCGCGAGGGCCCGCGGCGGCGACACCCTCGCCGGTCCCGCCCGTGACGCCCTGCTCGCCGCTCTCAGCACAGAACTGTCGGGCGGCAGCCGAGCGCTGACGGGCAAGGTGGGAAAGGCGGTGAAGACGTCCGCGCTGCGGTCGGCCACCCGGTGGACCGTGGACCGGCGGGGCGCGTTGAGCGACGGCGCGTTGGCGATGGTGGGCGACATCCTCCGCTACCAGGCACGCGGCGACGGCATTCGTCAGCTGATCCGGCGCACGATCGAGCACACTCCGGGCGAGCGGATCACGCTGCTGGCCCACAGCCTGGGCGGAGTCGCCTGCGTGGACCTGCTGGCCATGGAGCCCCTCGACCGTGTCGACCAGCTGATCACGGTGGGCTCCCAGGCTCCGTTCCTCTACGAGTGCGGAGCCCTGACCGCGTTCGAACATCCGGACCCGCTACCGGGGCACTTCCCGGCCGAGTGGCTGAACATTTACGACCCCTGGGACCTCCTTTCCTACAGCGCGGCGGAGGTGTTCGACAAGGGCGCCTTCGACGTGAAGGTGTCCAACAACGGCCAGCCGTTCCCGTACTCCCACAGCGCGTACTGGTCCAACGACGAGGTATGGGACGCCATCAACGCATGGCTGGACTGAACCGGGTCGTCCCCGACGCGATCCATGCGGTCGTCATCGGGCTGGAAAAGTATCCGAAGGCCCCCGAGATGACCCTGGCCGGGGCGGCCGGCAACGCCGTGCGCTTCGCGCGCTGGCTGCGCGAAGGGGGCGTACCGAAGGAGAACATCACGCTGCTGCTCTCCGTGCTGGACGAGAGCGAGGCGGCCGTCGCGAGCGCGGCCAAGGACGCGGACCTGGTCTGGCGGCACGTCGGCACGGCCGACGACATCCGCACGGTCTTCGTCGAGGAACTGGCATCCGTTCCCGGTGAACTCCTCTACGTCTACTGGGGCGGCCACGGGGTCCTGGGGAGGAACGGCGGGCGGCTGCTCTTCACGCCGGACGCGTGGGCCGCCGACCTGCGCTGCGTCGCCTTCGAGGATCTGCGTCTCCACCTCATCCGCGACGACCTGCCCGGCTTCACCCAGCAAGTGCTGTTCATCGACGCCTGCGCCGCGTTCGAGGAGCAGTACCAACTGGACCAGGCTCCGGTGCCCGTCCCGTTCCCACGGTACGGGCGCGGCGAGGTGGAGCAGTTCGTGCTGTACGCGGCCCGCGACGGCCAGGAGGCCGAGCAGGAACTCACGGCGGGTACGGGGCTCTTCACCTGCACGGTCCTGGACTGGTTGGAGGACCAGGCAGCGCACCTGCGCCCGGATCTGACCGCGCTCGAACAACACGTACGGGCGTGGTTCGAGGACCGCTACGCGAACGGGAGCCCGTCGACGCAGACACCGACGGCCTACCACTACCGCGCCCTCGACAACGGCGCCCAGTTCGAAACGACCTTCGCCCGCGTGGACGCCGCGGCCCTCGGGCCGGTCCGCGACGCGCTGTGCAGACATCTGAAGGACGACGCCACCTGCCTCGAGTACATGGACCGGATCGTCGACGCCTGTGGCCCGATACCGCCCGCCGTCAGGGATCCCATGGGCTGGTTCGCCCGGGCGCTGCTGCACAAGCCCCGGGCGATGGCCGGCTTTGTCGAGGCTCTGACCTGTGACGAGGCGAAGGAAAAGGTCATACGGGCGTTCCTCACCCTGGCTCTCCGCCACGGAGCTCCCGGTCTGCTGTCGCTGCGAGAGTACGCCGATCTGCGGGACCTGCTCACGCCGTGGCCCGCCCTGCCACCGGCCGTGGTCAACACGCTGACCCAGGCCTCGGCATCACGTTTCGGCGTACAGGTGACTGCGGACGGTGCGCTGAGCCTGCCGCAGCTCATGGAGCACATCGAGCGGCTGGAGGAGTTCCCCGGCGGGCGCAGTCCGGTGACGACGGGATTCAAGGTCCCCGCGGTCGTGGCATTCACGCAGTACCTCGTCGCTCACACCGGTCCTGCCCCGGTTCGCTACGCCCTTCGCAAGAAGCTGGAGCAATGGGGCGACCAGGTCGCCGAGCGGCTGCGGGTCGACCCGGCCGAACTGGCCCGGGGCAAGGCGGAGGCCGCCGAGTGGGACGAAAAACTCCACGCGTCCCGGACCCCCGCGCGCGTCGTCGTGCAGGTCTACCCCGAGGGCACGGGGGACATCCACACCTGCGTGGTCTGGATCGACGCCGGCACGGGAGAGCTCTCCCGGTACGTCCACCCGGACAACGGGGTGCCCCTCAGTTCCGCGCAGGCCGTGGGTCTCATCGGACGGGCCGCACGCTCGCTCACCGCGCTCGACGGCACCGATCCGGTGGTGGAGATCGTGCTGCAACACGACGACATCCTGGAGATTCCCGTGCAGGCGTGGGACGGCGCCGATCCCGCGGACATGCCCCTGGTGCTCGGCGTGGAACAACGGATCACGCTGCGCTGTGCGCCGATGGCCTCCGCCGACAAGGAGGACTACCGCCGGGTCTCGCTGAAGAGACGGTGGTCGTGTCGTTCCCTCCGTGACGTCGTCTACCTCGACGAGTCGCACACCGTCGAGGATCCCCGGGCGATGCGCGCCTACGCCACCCTGCGCACCAACGCCGACGCGGCCCGGGTGGTGGTGCGCACCGGCCGAAGAGCGGGCGCGCTGCTCGTCCGGGCGGCTCTCGCCCTGGGGTACCCCGTCGTCATCTGGGACAGCGAGGACTCCCGCGCCCTCACCGACGGCGACTTCGCCCAGCTCCAGCCGGAGGGCGAGTTGCACGGGCTGCCCGAACGGGTGCGGTCGTACTGGGCGCATGCGTACGCGGAGCGCGACCGCGAACGCCATCCCCTGCGGCCCGCCCTGCTCCTCGAAGACCACGACCGGGGGCTGCCCCCCGTGCTGTCCCTGACCCGAGAGTCCGCCTCCGAAGAGGAAGCGAGTTGCTGATGACTGGCCCGACCGACGTGGCCGCCGAGAAGCCCGAGTGGAGGGTCTTCCAGGGTGACGGCAGGAAACGCACCGCCGAGATCCCGCCCGCTCCGCCCTGGCGTCGCTTCGACGGCGGCGGGGAGGGCGAGGACTGCGCCGAGCGGGCGGGAGAACCTGAGGAATCCGGGTACGTGATCGGCGACGCCGAGGTCGACGTGATCAACGCGGCCCTGCATCTGCGGCGTCCGCTCCTCGTCACCGGTCACCCCGGCGTCGGGAAGACCTCGCTGGCCGAGGCCGTCGCCCACGAACTCGACCTGGGCGACGTGCTGCGCTGGCCGATCAACAGCCGCTCCGCACTCCGGGACGCGCTCTACCACTACGACGCCATCGGCCGTCTCCAGGAGGGCAGCCTGGCCAACGCCGAGGCGAAGAAGGCTCCGGCCATCGGCAACTACGTGCGTCTGGGCCCCCTGGGCACGGCTCTCGTCCCGACCGACCGGCCCCGGGTGCTCCTGGTCGACGAACTCGACAAAGGGGACGTCGATCTGCCGAACGACCTGCTGACGGTGTTCGAGGAGGGCTCCTTCGAGATTCCGGAGCTGTCCCGACTGCCCGAATCGCAGCCGGAGGTCGAGGTGTTCACCGCGGACCGGGGCAGGCGGGCGACGGTACGACGCGGATTCGTCCGCTGCTCGCAGTTTCCGGTCGTGGTGATCACGAGCAACGGCGAGCGCGACTTCCCGCCGGCGTTCCTGCGGCGCTGCCTCCCGCTGCACCTCGACGACCCTCGCAAGGACCGGCTCCGCAGGATCATCGCGAGTCATCTGGACGCGGACACGGCGGCGGCCGCCGATGACCTGATCGACACGTTCCTGAAGCAACGCGAGCTCAAGGAGCTCTCCACGGATCAGCTGCTCAACGCCGTGTTCCTGCGCGCCGGAGGAGCCCGGCTCGACCCCGACGGCCTGCTGCGGACCGTACTGCACCAGCTGAACCCGGGTGGGTGAACCGTGTCCGGGGAGCTGCGGCGCATCCTGGAGGCAGCCGGACTGGATCTCGGCGACGGGGAACTGCTCGACGCCCTGTGGCTGGCCACACGGCTGCCTGGGGGGACGGACGCGCCGCTGGTACGTCGTCTGCGTGACGGCGCGGATGCGGGGGTGGCGGAGGTGCCACAGCCGCCCGCCCCGTCGGCCGTGCCGCCCGAGCCCGGGACCGGAACTGTCGGCGCCCCCTCGCAATCCCTCGACGATCCCGGCGTCCCGGAGCCCCCGTCGGCGACGGCCACCACGAGTCCCCAGGTCCCTGCGCCGGTCACCGGCGCTCCGTCCGACAAGGCGCCGCCCGGAGGGTCCGTTCGGCTGCCCGGGGGCAAGGTCCTGGGCAGTGAACTCGCCCTCGGCCGGGCCCTGCGCCCGCTCAAGCGCCGCGTCGCCGGCGCCACCCGCACCGTGCTCGACGAGGACGCCACAGCCGCCGCGCAGGCCGACACCGGGATCCCGAACGTGGTGCTGCGCCCCATGCCGGAACCCTGGCTGCGGCTCGCGCTCGTCATCGACAGCGAGATCTCCATGGTGCTCTGGGAGCGCCACTGCCGTGAGCTGCAAGCCGTGCTGGAACACAGTGGCGCCTTCCGGCAGATCGAGATCCATCAACTCGGGTACGGGACTCGGCCGGAGCCCCGCCGCAAGGGCAGGCCCGGCGTGTTCCTCGTCCGGCCGTGGAGCGGCAGCAGGACCGGCTCCCTGCCCACGAGCGCGCTGAACGACCCCTCGGGACGCACCCTGATCATGGTGATCACGGACGGTGCGGCACCCGCCTGGCGGGACGGGCGGATGCGGGCCGAACTGGAACGGTGGGGCAGGGTCGGGCCCACCTCGGTGTTCCACGTCCTGCCCCGCCACCTGTGGCCCGGCACCGGTGTCGCCGCCGACACGTGGCACGTCACCGCGCCGCGTCCCGGCTCCCGCAACGCCGACTGGCACGTCACCGATCCCGTCCTGCCGCCGGACATGTCGTCCTTCGACCGGGTCCCGGTGCCCGTGGTCGAGATGACGCCGGCCGGGCTGCGCGCGTGGGCGACCGCGATCACGACGGTGGCGCTGCCCGTCCCGCTGCGCCTGTGGGAGCCACGCACCTCGGCCACTCCTCCGACCGCGGCGTCGCCCGCCGACGCCCGCACGTTCACCAGAACGGCATCACCCACGGCCGTACGGCTGGCCGCTCATCTCGCGGCCGTGGCGCCCGTGACGGTTCCGGTGATGCGGCTCGTCCAGTCCTGCCTGCCCGGGCGCACCAGCACCACGGCCCTGGCGGAGATCTTCCTGGGCGGCCTGCTCCGGCCCGTGGCGGCACCGCCCAAGGGGCCGATGAAGTATCGCCTGTTCGACTTCACCGCGGAGGCGAAGGATCAGCTGCTCGACACCGTTCCGCTGAAGGAGCTGGTCGCTTCCAGTCAGCGGGTGGGAGAGCGTGTGGAGCAACTGGTGGGGAGGTCACCGGACTTCCCGGCCTGGCTGCTCGGCCCGGGGGCGGAGGGAGGGGCCGAGGGGGCGCCCCAGCCGTTTGCCCGGCTGGGGACGGCGATGCGGACACGACTGGGGCTGGATGAGCTCGAAGAGTTCTCGGACGAGGAGGAGGACGAGCCGGAGGTGGCGCGGGAGCGTCGGAAGCCCCTGCCGCCGAGCCCTGCGGTGGTCATTCTGACCGCGTTGGCTGTCGAGTACGACGCCGTTCGCGCTCACCTCACCGATCGGGAGGAGGTGGTCCACGCGGACGGGACGCGGGTCGAGCGCGGTCGGGTCGACGGCGCACCCTGGACGGTCGCGATCGCGGAGTTGGGTGGAGGGGCCGAAACCGCGGCCTCGCTCGCCGCACGGATCGTCTCCTGGCTCCGTCCGGAGGCGCTGCTCTTCGTCGGCGTCGCGACGGGCCTTGAGGAGAATGTTGGGATTGGTGACGTCGTGGTGGGCACCGCAGTGTATGACGTCGACAACGACAGGACACTACTCGACGGGTTCGCGGTCCGCCCCCAGGGCTGGCACGGCTCGCCCGCCCTCGTGCATGCGGCCCGTTCCGCATTACAGGACATGCCCTACGTACGCGGGCACTTCGCGCCCATCGCCGCCAGTGATACACCCCCGGCCGACCTCACGCTCCGAGAAACCGGGCGTCGGCGCGAGTTCTGCGCCGACGCTGCGGCGATCGAGACGGAGGGCTCGGGTGCCGCCCGCGCGGCGCATCTGAACCAGGGGCTGGACGTCCTCGTGATTCGCGGAATCAGCGACCATGCCAAGGCGGTCAAGCATCCGGTCGGTACTTCGGGCAGACAACGGAACGCGGCCGAGCAGGCCGCGGACGTGGCAATGGCGGTCCTGCGCAGGCATCGGCCACGCGACCGGGACCTGCCACGCGCCTTGACCAGTGTGCCCCCGCTACCGCCTGAATTCGTCGGCCGCGAGGCGGAACTGGACCGGCTGTTGCGCGTCCTCGAACCTGGGCATCCCGACCTTCCGCAGGTCGGGCACCTCGCCGTGGTCTCCGGCCTGGGGGGCGTCGGGAAGAGCACACTGGCCTTGGCGGCGGCCCACAGGGCTCTTGACATGGGCTGGTTCCCCGGCGGAGTGCTCTTCGTCGACCTATGCGGCCACGACGGCGTCCCCGTCTCGGCCGGCCAAACCCTTCTGTCCCTACTGTCGGCCCTCGGTGTCCGACCAGACCACCTACCTCCCAGGGCGGAAGAGCGGGCGGCACTGTACCGCTCGATGCTGGCGGTGCGGGACCCCACGCTGATCCTGGCCGACAACGCTTCGTCGCCCGAGCAGATCCGCCCTCTCGTCCCGAACGGCGATCGTCACCGCCTCCTGGTCACGTCACGGTATCGCCTGCCCCAACTCGGAGCCCGCCTGGTCCCCTTGGGTCAGCTCACGCACGAGGCGGCGGTCGCGCTGCTCGACCGGGCGCTCAGGGTGGCCGACCCGTCCGACAGCCGAATCACCGACGACGCCGCGGCGGCCGGGCAGCTCGCCGCCCTCTGCGGTCATCTTCCGTTGGCCCTGCAGATCGCGGTGGCGCAACTCGCGGCGGACCCGGGACGACCGGTGGCATCGTTCGTGGCGGAGCTCTCCGACTCCCACGATCGGCTGTCCTCTCTCGATGACGGCGAGCGCAGCCTCCGCACCGCGTTCGACGCCTCCTACCGGCGGCTGCCCCACAACCAGGCCCGTTTGCTGCGCTTGCTCGCTCTCGCTCCGGCTCCCGAGGTGGCCCCCGAGGTCGCCGCGGCCCTGTCGGGCTTCGACGACCCTCCGGTTCGGGATCTGGAGTCCCTGGCGCGTGCACATCTCATCGACCGAGCGGAAGGAAAGAGGTGGCGTGTGCACGACCTGGTCCGTGAGTACGGGGCGAGCCTGGTGGCGGCGGACCCCGACCTGACCGAGGAGGGAGAGGCCGCGCGGGAGCGGGTGCTGAAGACCTATTGTCAATGGGCCGAGGCAGCCGACGACCGACTCCGATGGCGGCCGGGGCTGCCGGAGCCGGAGCGGTTCGCGACGAGGGCCGCAGCTCTTGCCTGGCTGGACGGGGAGCGTCCCGGTCTGGTGGTGGCGGTGCAGTGGGCTCGACAGCAGCGTTTCGCGGACGAAGCGGTGCGGCTCGCCGCGTGCCTGACGGAGTACCTTTCGTGGCGGCGGTACTTCGACGACTGGCTCGCCGTGTGCAAGGCCACCCGGGACGCGGCCTACCGCGGCGGAGACGACTCAGCCGAGGCCACCGCGACGAACAACCTCGGCCGAGCCCTTCATGAGGCGGGGCAAGTCGAGGAGGCGATCACAGTCCTCACTCGCGCCCGTGACCACTTCGCGTCCATCGACGACCGTCACGGCGAAGCCGTCGCGTGGACCAACCTGGGCCACGCCCTCCGCAAGGCGGGGCGGTATGAAGAGGCGATCGACGCCCTGACGAGGGCATGCGGGACTCAACAAGTCGTCGGAAACCTACGTGGCGAGGCACTCGCGTGGAACGGACTGGGCCTCGCCCTGCAGGAGGCGGGTCGCGCGGACATTGCGATCAACGCCCTTACCCGCGCCAGAGACCTCTTCGCGAGCGTCGACGACCGCCACGCCCAAGGCGTCGCCTGGAACCACCTCGGCCAAGCCCTGCACACCGCGCACCGCACTGCGGAGGCAATCACCGCGTACAACGCAGCTTCGGAAGTCCTCCAAGGATTCGAGGACTGGTACCGGGTGGGCCGGACCCTGCGCAACCTGGCGCTGGCCCACCAGGCCTCCCGAGCCCCCTCCCACGCCCGCACTGCCTGGCTCCAGGCCGCCGACGCCTACGACCGCGCCGCCGCCCCAGCCGAGGCCGCGGAAGCCCGCACCCACGCCGAGCAGCTCGCCTGACAGGTCCCCGCCCTGCCTACGACACCGCCACCGCCCGCCCCTCCCCCAGCCGCTCCGGCGCCCGCGCCGCGAGGAACGCCGTCGTGCGGCGCAGGCTGAAGCCCAGGGACTCGTAGAGGCGGATGGCCTTGGTGTTCCCCGCACCGGTGTGCAGGAACGGAGTCTCGCCCCGTTCCCGGATCCCGTGCGCCACCGCCAGGATCAGGCGCGTCGCCAAGCCCTCCCCCCGGAAGGACGGCTCCGTGCAGACCGCGCTGATCTCGGTCCAGCCCGGCGGGTGGAGGCGTTCGCCGGCCATGGCGATCAGGGTGCCGTCGCGCCGGATACCCAGGTAGGTGCCGAGTTCGATGGTGCGGGGCAGGAAGGGGCCGGGCTGGGTGCGGGCGACCAGGTCGAGCATCTCGGGGACGTCGGCGGGGCCGAGGCGGATCGCCTCCGCGTCCGGCGCGGCGGCCAGGCCGTCGTCCACGAACTGCACGCCTTCGATGCGGGCGGTGATCTCCCAGCCGTCGGGGAGTTCACCGCCGAAGCCCGGCAGCGGGACCTCGCCACCGGGTCCGGCGAGTGCCGCGAGGTCCGCCCAGTCGTCCGCGTCCGGCTCGTCGGGCAGGGCCAGCCACGGCGAGACGTCGAGGGGGTAGCGCAGGACCCGGCCGCGTCGTTCGGCGAAGTGGGCGTGCGGGCCGGTGAGGGCGGCGAGGGCCGGGTTGTCGAGGACGTGCGGCCGGGCGGGCGCGGGCTCGCTCATATCGCGGCCCCGCTCTCGACCTCGGTGTCCGAACCGTCGTACCCCGTGACCACGTGCGCCTGTGGCATCGTTCACGTTCTCCTTCGCTGTCGCCGCCCGGCCGGTCGTACGAACCACCGGCTCGGCACCAGGAGGTAAGAACGCCGGTTCGGCGGCTATTCCCGGGGCGCGGGAGTGTTCATACGGCCTTCATGAGTGAGGGGTGGGCGGCGGTCCTGGGCACCCTGACATGCACGTACGGTGGAACGCATGCACGTCACCCGAGGCTTCACCGGCCGCCCCCGCGTCACCAACGCCGGACTGCCGCCCGGTCAGTACGACACCGGCGACGACTGGCCCGTCCTGTCCGCGGAGGTCACACCCGGCCTCGCGCCCGCGAAGTGGACGTTCCGGGTGGACGGCCTCGTGGAGCGGCCGCGCAGCTGGGACTGGGACGAGGCGCACGCGCTGCCCGCGTCGGAGTACGCGGGTGACATCCACTGTGTGACGGGCTGGTCGAAGTTCGGGGTGCGGTTCGGGGGCGTGTCTTTGGACGCCTTCTGGGACGCCGTGCGACCGTACCCGTCCGCGACGCACGCCGTGGCCTACTCGCACACCGGGTACACCGCCAACCTCCCCCTGGCGGACCTGACCGGCGGGCGGGCCTGGCTCGCCTTCGCGTACGAGGGAAAGCCGCTCGACCCCGAGCACGGCGGCCCGGCGCGGCTGCTGGTGCCGCACCTGTACTTCTGGAAGAGCGCCAAGTGGATCGCGGGCATCCGGATCCTCGACCACGACGAGCCGGGGTTCTGGGAGCAGAACGGCTACCACGCCCGCGGCAATCCCTGGGAGGAGCAGCGGTACTCCGGTGACTGAGACCACCATGCCCCCGGCCTTCACGCCTCCGACGCGGTTCGCGGTACCGGGGCGGATCGCCGTGAGCGCCCGGGCCGCCGCCGACTGGCAGACGGCCACGATCACCGAGGTCCGCCGCGAGACCTCGCGCGCGGCCACCTTCCGGTTCGCCGTGCCCGCCTGGGCCGGGCACCTGCCCGGGCAGCACCTGATGCTGCGGCTGACCGCCGAGGACGGGTACGTGGCCCAGCGGCATTACTCCCTCGCGTCCGCGCCCGACGACTCCGGGCACGTCGAGCTCACGTTGGACCACGTCGACGGCGGCGAGGTCTCCGGTTGGTTCCACACGGTGGCCCGGGTCGGCGACCGGGTCGAGGTGCGCGGCCCGCTGAGCGGGTTCTTCGCCTGGCCCGGCGACCGGCCCGCCCTGCTGATCGGCGCGGGCTCCGGCGTCGTACCGCTGATGTCGATGGTGCGGCACCACCGGGCGCGGGAGCTGTCCGTGCCGCTGCGGCTGCTGGTGTCCGCGCGCGGCCCCGAGGACCTGATCTACGCTGCCGAGTACGGCGCCGAGACCACGCCCGTGTTCACGCGGAGCGCGCCGGAAGGGGGGCCGGTGGGGCGGCTCGCCGCCGCCCATGTGGCACCGCTGCTGGCCGAGGAGCCGCCCGGTGGGTGGGAGGCCTACGTGTGCGGCTCCAACGCCTTCGCCGAGCACGCCTCGCGGTTGCTGGTGGAGGCCGGCCAGCCCGTGGAGCGGATCAGGATCGAGCGGTTCGGCTGAGGGACGCCCCGGGACATTATCCGGCGAAAAACCCGACTCTTCCTGTTTGTGCCTGTTGGGTGAAGGATGTCCTGTGAGCGGGGTACGACATCCATGTGGGCACTCGTACGCGTGACGGCGAGGAGGTCGACATGCGAACCCGGGTGCACGGCGCGCGGCGGCGTCCCAACCCCCTGCGACGCCGGTGCGACGTTGTGGAGAGGTGGACGGTGCTGATCGTGGCCGTCCTGCTGCTGGTGGGTGCGCCGCTGGCGGGGACGGTGGTCGGTTGGTGGGCTCACGACGAGGCGCGGACGGTCGCCGCGCAGCAGCGCGCCGACCGTCACCGGGTGCGCGCCGAGGTCGTCGGCAGGACGCCGGACACGCTTCCCTCGGTGGAGGGCGGCCGGGAGCAGTCGTACCCGGTGACCGTGCGCTGGACGGAGCCCGGCGAACGGCCGCGGACGACCAAGGCGACCGTGCCGGCGGGGACACGCACCGGTGACACGGTCGACGTGTGGTTCGACGTCCGGGGCCGCAGCGTCGATCCACCGCTGGGAGAGTCCGCGGTCTGGCAGCACACCCTGGCCATGGGCACCGTCACCGCCGGCGGCACCGTCGCCGTGATCCTGCTCGGACGCCTGGTCGTCCGCCGAGTCGCGATGCGACACCGTCTGGACGAATGGGAACGCGAGTGGGCCCGCACGGAGCCGGAGTGGACGCGCCGCCGGACGTAAGGCCCGGTGAGCGTGCGCATCCAGCGAATGCGCCCCAGAGACCCGACCACCGGTGACGGCCACCTATCCGCCGGGGACTTCCCACACCCGTCCACAGCACCTAGTTCGACCTGCTTGACCAGCGGATCAACGACTGACGGCGTGGGCGCGCCATGGGCGCCTCGGCCTGCAAAAGTCTGGTCAGTCGTCCGACCACCCACGTACCGTGTGATCATCCACACGCTCTCTTCACCACGCTCTTCACAAAGGCGGTTGTTGATGGCCCTGTTCGATCTCCCCCTCGACGAGCTCCGCGAGTACCGCAGCGCGTCCGCCGAACCAGCGGATTTCGATGCGTTCTGGTCCAAGACCCTCCAGGAGGCACGCGAGCACGATCTGGACGCCCGCTTCGAACCGGTCGACACGGGCCTGAGCACCGTGCAGGTGTTCGACGTGACGTTCGCCGGTTTCGGCGGTCACCCGGTCAAGGGCTGGCTCAAGCTGCCCGCGGCGGCCGAGGAGCCGTTGCCGCTGGTCGTGGAGTTCATCGGGTACGGAGGCGGACGCGGCCTGCCGCACGAGAACCTGCTGTGGGCGTCGACAGGCCGGGCCCACTTCATGATGGACACCCGGGGCCAGGGCAGCGGCTGGGGCGGCGGAGGCGCCACGGCGGATCCGGTGGGCGCCGGGGTGTCGTACCCGGGCTTCATGACCCGTGGCATCGAGGCGCCCGAGCAGTACTACTACCGCCGGGTCTTCACCGACGCGGTGCGGGCGGTCGAGGCGGCCCGGTCGCACCCGCTGGCGGATTCCGCACGGACGGCGGCGATCGGTGCCAGCCAGGGCGGTGGCATCACCCTCGCCGTCGGCGGTCTGGTCCCGGACCTGGTCGCGATCGCACCGGACGTGCCGTTCCTGTGCGACTTTCCGCGCTCGGCGACGATGACGGACCGTCACCCGTACCGCGAGATCGGCCTGTTCCTCAAGACGCACCGAGGCCGCAAGGAGGACGCCCTGCGCACCCTCTCCTACTTCGACGGCGTCCACTTCGCCTCCCGCGGCCGGGCGCCGGCGCTCTTCTCGGCGGGCCTGGAGGACCAGACCTGCCCGCCGTCGACCGTGTTCGCCGCGTTCAACGCCTGGGCGCACGACGACAAGGCCATCGAGGTGTACGAGTTCAACGACCACGAGGGCGGTGGCCCCTTCCACGAGGAGGCCAAGGTGCGCTGGCTGCGGTCGTACGCCTGACGGGTACCGGGAGTGGCGGGTGACCTTCCCTGCTGTCCGACCAGTCGGTACGTTCGGGGACGTCCGGGTCGCGCTGTCGCGGCCCGGTTCCCGGCGGACGACGGAGGGCACATGTCACAACCGCACGAGCCACAGGTCCACGGCCACTGCGACGCTCGCTTCGCCTCGGTGCGCACGGCGTTCGAGGAGAACTTCCGCGAGCGGGACGAGCTGGGCGCCGCGCTCGCCGTCACAGTGGACGGCGTGACCGTCGTCGACATCTGGGGTGGCTGGGCCGACCCCGGCCGCACCCGGCCGTGGGAGCACGACACGCTGGTCAACGTGTGGTCGACGTCGAAGGGTCCGGTGGCGCTGTGCGCGCATCTCCTCGCCGACCGGGGCCTGCTCGACCTCGATGCGCCGGTGGCCGCGTACTGGCCGGAGTTCGCCGTGGCCGGCAAGGAGAAGGTCCTCGTACGGCATCTGCTGTCGCACCGCTCCGGCCTGTCCGGGCTGCGGGAGCAGCACTCGCTCGACCAGCTCTACGACTGGGAGCTGACGACCGCCCGGCTCGCGGCGACAGAGCCCTGGTGGGAGCCTGGGACGCGGTCCGGGTACCACGCGCTGACGTACGGCTTCCTGGTCGGGGAGGTCGTACGGCGAGTGACGGGGCTGCTGCCGGGTGCCTTCCTGGAGCGGGAGGTGACCGGGCCGCTCGGGATCGACTTCACCGTCGGGCTGCCGGAGAAGGAGGCGGTGCGGGCCGCCGAGCTGGTGCATCCGCCGACCGCGTCGAGCAGTGAACAGGATGCGGTCTTCAGCCAGTTGACGCCGACCGCGATCGCCGCGCTGGCCAATCCGGTCGTCGGCGCGAGTCAGGCCAACACACCGGAGTGGCGGGCCGCGGAGATCCCCGCGGCGAACGGCCACGGCACCGCGCGCGCCGTCGCGGCGCTGTACGCGATCTTCGCGGGCCGCGGGTCGTACGACGGCCACCGCGTCCTGTCCGCGGAGGCGGCCGAGCGGGTGCGCGAGGGGCAGGGCGGCTGCCGTGACCTGGTGCTGGGCGCCGGGTTGGCACACGACACGGAGATCGGGCTCGGTCTGTGGCTGAGCGGGCCGAACGGCTCGTACGGGCCCAACCCGCGGGCTTTCGGCCACGACGGTTTCGGCGGTTCGTGCGGCCTGGCCGACCCCGAGGCGGGGGTGTCGCTGGGGTATGTGATGAACCGGATGGGACCTCACATCGCCGACGACCCACGGAAGACGGCGTTGGTGGAGGCTCTCTACGGCGCGTTGTAGCGGGCCCGGCGCGCCACGACCATCCGCACGCGTGGGCTTGCGTCGCTCCTCTTCCCGAACTCGGGCAGGGCGTGCAGGTCCACGCGGAACCCGGCACGCTCCAACTCCCGCCGTACGTCGCCGAGTCGGAAGGCGCGGTAGTACATGACGAACGGCGGCCGCCAGAGCGCGTTGCGCACCCGCATCACCGCGTCGAAGCCGAGCAGCATCCAGAACGCCGGGGACGAGGGGCGGGGTGGGGCAAGGACCGGGAAGGCGAAGGTGCCGCCGGGGCGCAGCACGGAGTGGACCTGGTCGAAGAGGCCGGGGAGTTCGCGCGGGAGGAAGTGCCCGAACGCCCCGAAGCTCACAACGAGGTCGAAGGCGGGCCTGAACGGCAGGGCACGGACGTCCGCGCGCACCCACGCCACGCGCGTGCCCGCCGCCTCGGCGTGCCGCCTCGCGACGTCGAGCATCCCGGCGCTGAAGTCGACCCCGGTCACACTGCGTCGGCACAGCCTCGCCAGCACGTCCGTCCCGGCGCCGGTGCCGCAGCACAGGTCGAGTCCGTCGGCGTACGGTCCCGTCCGCTCCAGCGCCGAGGCGACGGCGGTGAGCACCGCGTCGGGCGTGCGGAAGGGCGTGTGATCGAACTTGGGGGCGAGCAGGTCGTAGCCGTGCTGCACGGACGACAGCGCCTGGACGGCGAGTTCGCGCAGGGTCGGGCCTTCGGGGCTGAACATCCGTGTCACCCCAGGGCCACGCGCTGCTTGAGGACCGTGAGTACGCGCTCGCACCAGCGGAGGTTCTCCTCCTCGAAGGAGATGCCGGCCATGAGCGTCAGGTACGGACCGACGCGGTCGGCCTCGCTCAGGTACTCCTCCTCGGTGCGACCGTCGAGGAGACGTTCGCGCACCCGGCGGTAGCGGTCGAGCTTGCCGCGGGCCCAGGTCATGCGTTCCTCGATGAGTGCGTGGGTCGTGCGCGGGTCCCCGCCGTCCATCGCCTGGACCTTGATCATGAGTTCGTCGCGGATGGCGGTGGGCCGGCGCGGCGGCCGCTCGGCGAAGCCCCGCAGGTCCTCCCGGCCGGCCTCGGTGAGCGTGAACATCCGCTTGTTGGGCCGGCGTTCCTGCTGCACGACCCGGGCCTCGATCAGCCCGTCCTGCGCGAGGCGCTCCAGTTCGCGGTAGAGCTGCTGGGGCGTCGCGGGCCAGAAGTTGGCCAGGGACACATCGAAGAGCTTCGAGAGCTCGTATCCCGAGGCCTCACCCTCCAGCAGGGCGGCGAGGACGGCGTACTTGAGGGACATGTGGACACGGTAACAGCAGGTGACTATTCTCTTCTGCAACTACTCAATTAATTGTCTACGAGGTGATCCGATGCGCGCGTTCCGTGAGGCGGTCGAGGCGGGCGATCTCGACGCCGTGGAGGCTCTGCTGGCGGAGGACGTCGTCTTCACCAGCCCCGTCGTCTTCAAGCCGTACCCGGGCAAGGCGATCACCACGGCGATCCTGCGCGCGGTCTCGGAGGTCTTCGAGGACTTCCGGTACGACCGGGAGCTCACCGGCGCCGACGGCCGCGACCACGCGCTGGTGTTCACCGCACGGGTCGGCGACCGCGAGCTGAGCGGCTGCGACTTCATCCACGTCGACGAGAACGGCCTGATCGACGAACTCACGGTGATGGTCCGCCCGTTGTCGGGTGCGCAGGCCCTGGCGGCGGCCATGGGAGCCCGGTTCGAGCAGATCGCGAAGGACGCGGAGGCGCGGTCCGCCGTGAACTCGTGAGCGCGGGTTCGTGACCGCCGGTGTGCGGCTCAGGGCCGCAGCCGTACAGCGCGAAGTGCCGGCGCGGATGGGCGACACCGTCGCCCGCCTGCCCGGCCCGGGCGAGATCGTCCAGGAGCGTCGTCGGGCGCCGGGAATACGAGAGACCCGGGCCATGTTGACCGCATCAGAACGGCCCGTGTCATAGAACAGCGTGTCGTAGAACAGCGGCAAGTGTTACGCTGCTGTCAGCACTCGTGCACGCCCCGTCGTGGGCGCCGGTGCCGATCTTCTCTCAGTCCGCTGACTCGCACACCGATTCCGATCTGTGCGATCAGCTCTCCACACACCTCGTGAGCAGTGCGTTTCCGCCGTACCCGAGGTGATGTTCTCCGCCGCCCGGAGGCCTGTACGACACGGCTTCCCCCTCGCGGCTCCTCTCCCCTTCCCTCGTATGTCTCATGCCACCCGTCCTGGAAAGGACCACCCTTCATGACCACCACACTCGAACACCCTCCCGTACAGCAGCAGCCCCAGTCCCAGACCCAGCCGGTGACCGGTTTCCTCGACATCGACGGCAACGGGAAGGGGCACCTGCGCGCCACCCACTGCCTGCCCACGCCCGCCGACCCGCAGGTCTCCCCCGCGCTGATCCGCCGACACGGCCTCCGCAAGGGCGACCTGGTCGACGGCGTACGCGGCGGTCGGAACTCCGTGACCGAGGTCGAGCTCGTCAACGGCCGCGCGCCCGAAGAGCTGCGCGGCCGCCGTGACTTCCGCGACCTCACACCGCTGCACCCCCGCGAGCGGATCCGCCTCGAACACCCCGCGTCCGGGCTGACCGGACGCGTCGCCGACCTGATCGCACCGGTCGGCAAGGGCCAGCGCGGGCTCATCGTGGCGCCCCCCAAGACCGGCAAGACCGTGCTGCTCCAGCAGCTCGCGGCGGCGATCGCCGGCAACCACCCCGAGTGCCGGCTGATGGTGGTGCTGCTCGACGAACGCCCCGAGGAGGTCACCGACATGCGGCGCTCCGTGCGCGGCGAGGTCTACGCCTCGACCTTCGACCGGGCGCCCAAGGAGCACATCGCACTCGCCGAACTCGTCATCGAGCGGGCCAAGCGGCTCGTCGAGGCCGGCGAGGACGTCGTCATCCTCCTCGACTCGCTCACCCGGCTGTGCCGGGCCCACAACAACGCGGCCGCCTCCAGCGGTCGCACCCTCAGCGGCGGTGTCGACGCGGCCGCGCTGCACGGCCCCAAGCGGTTCTTCGGCGCCGCCCGCCTCGCCGAGGAGGGCGGTTCCCTCACCATCCTGGCCACGGCCCTCGTCGAGACCGGCTCCCGCGCCGACGACTTCTACTTCGAGGAGCTCAAGAGCACCGGCAACATGGAGCTCCGCCTGGACCGCGAACTCGCCTCGCGCCGTGTGTTCCCGGCCGTCGACATCAACCCCTCCGGCACACGCCGCGAGGAACTCCTCCTGCTCCCGGCCGAGTTGACCGCCGTACGCGGACTGCGCCGGGCCCTGCAGCCCCGCGACGGACACGCCAACATGGAGACCCTCCTGGAACGGATGCGGCAGACCCCTGACAACGCGACATTCCTGCGCCGGATCCAGCCCACCCTGCCGGGGGCCTAGTACGGTGCCGTTAGTCTCGTTGATCGTGAACCGACGACGACAGAAGAAAGCCACGAAGCGTCTCGTCCTCGCCGCGAGTCTCGGCAGGAGCGCGGAGGTCCGCGTGCTGCTGCGGGCCGGAGCCGATCCGCGGCTGCCCGACATCGAGGGCACCACCCCCCTCTACGCGGCCTCCGTGCACGGTGCCGCCGACATCGTCCGCCATCTGCTGGCGGCCGGGGCCCCGCCGGACGCCGAGAGCGGACACGGCTCGGAAGGCACTGCGCTGTGCGCGGCGGCCTGCTGGGGTCACACCGAGGCGGTCCGCGCGCTCCTCGAGCACGGCGCCGACCCGAATCTCCGAGAGGACCACGGCACCGGTCTGGCCCCGCTGGACTGGGCGGAGAAGGGGTCGTACCCCGAGACGGCGGCGCTGCTGCTCGCGGCGGGGGCCCGGTCGCGCGAAGACGCCACATGACCTGGCCGCGCGCACGCACTCCGTAGTGCGGCATCCGGGTGCTCGCGTGCGGCGTTCGGCGCGGTCGGCGCGGTGCCGGGGAGGTCAGTTTCTACGTTGATCATATGACTATCGGATTCTCATCCCGGGTGGCTGCGTCGACCTGCGCGGTCTGCACGGCGGGTGTCCTGGCCCTCACCCCCGTCGCGGCGGCCGCACCGAGCGGAGCCGACCCCGGTGCGCCGGACCGGCCGAGGACAGCGGTCCCGCGCCCCTCCCTGCTTCAGCGCCACGGCACACAGGTCCGCCCGCACGCGGGGGCACCCCGGGTCCCGGAAATCTCGGCGTTGTCCTGGCTCGTGGCCGACGCCCACAGCGGCGCCGTGCTTGCCGCGCACGACGCGCACCGCAGGCTGCCGCCCGCCAGCACGCTGAAGACGCTGTTCGCCCTCACCGTGCTGCCGGTCCTCCCCGGGGGCGTCCGGCATCTGGTCAGCCAGGAGGAGTTGGCGGACGTCGGGCCGGGCAGCAGCCTCGTCGGTGTCGCCGAGGGGCGCGCCTACCGGGTCGACGACCTGTGGCACGGGGTGTTCCTGAATTCCGGCAACGACGCCGTGCACGTCCTGGCCGCGCTCAACGGGGGCTGGCGTGCGACGGCCGCCAGGATGCAGTCCAAGGCCCGCTCCCTGGGGGCCCGCGACACCCATGTCCTCTCCCCCGACGGCTACGACACCCCGGGCCAGGTGTCGTCGGCGTACGACCTCGCGGTGTTCGGACGGGCGGGCCTGCGCAACCCCGACTTCGCCCGGTACTGCGGCACGGTCCAGGCCGGCTTCCCGGGCCGGCGCGGCGGGACGTACCCGATCCTGAACACCAACCGGCTGCTGACCGGCGCCGACGGAGTCGAGCGGTATCCGGGGCTGATCGGGATCAAGAACGGCTACACCAGTCACGCGGGCAACACGCTCGTCGCCGCGGCGCAGCGGGGCGGGCGCACTCTCGTAGTGACGGTGATGAACCCTCAGGCAGGGGGCGGGTTCGCCGTGTACGAGGAGGCGCGCAAGCTGCTCGACTGGGGGTTCGCGGCCGGGGGGCGGGTCGAGCCGGTGGGGTCGTTGGACGCGCTGCGGGTCAAGCCGCGACAGGGTCCCGTCACGCTGCCCGTAGCGGCGGCGGTCACTCCGGACGGCGGGCCCGGCTGGTCGGAGGCGGCGGCGATCGCGGGTGCCGCCGCTCTGGGCGCGGCCGCCGTGGCGGTGGCACTGCGGCTCTTGGGGGTGCGCACGGAGGACAGCTGACCGATCGGCAGTCCCAGGAGCAGACCGAGGGTGATCCAGGTGTAGGCGCTGCCGCCGAGGAAGCCGTCGACGCCGGACGCGTCGTCGAACCACAGCCACACCACGCTGCTGCACATCACCGCGTACAGCGCGCCCGTGACACGCGGGTGTCCGGCGCGCAGGAGTACGGCGAAGCTCGGCAGCAGCCACACGAGGTGGTGCACCCAGGTGATGGGACTGACCAGACAGGCCGTCAGCCCGGTGAGGGCGAAGGCGGCCCACCAGTCCCCCGCCACCACCGCCCGGCGCGCCCGCCACACCCACACGCCGAGCACCAACAGCACCGTCGCCGCCCAGACTTCACGGCTCGCCTCACCGAGGCGGGCCAGGACGCCCTGCAACGACTGGTTCGAGACGTAGTCGAGGCGACCCACCCGGTTCGTGTCCCACAGCGCCTCTGTCCAGTAGTGACGGGACGCGTCCGGGGCCACCCAGGCCGCGAGCGCCGTCGCCGCGGCGGCGACGGCCGTCGCGACGCCCGCGGCGCGCCATCTGCGTGCCACCAGCAGCAGGCCGATGAACAGCGCGGGCGTCAGCTTGATCGCGGCCGCCAGACCGATGCCGACGCCCGCCCAGCGGCCCCGCCCGGCAGCCAGCAGCCACCCGTCGACGAGGACCAGGGCCAGCAGCAGGACGTTGACCTGGCCGAAGCTGAAGGTGTCGCGGAGCGGTTCGAACAGGGCGAGGGCGCACAGGGCCAGTGCGCAGCCGTACCAGCCGTGCCGTCGCCACGCCCGCCCGGTCAGCAGTCGCACTACCAGGGCCAGCGCGGCCAGGTTGAGCAGCAGGGCGACGGCGATCGCCGTGTTCAGCCCGACCAGCGCCATCGGCAGCATCGCGACAGCCGCGAACGGGGGGTAGGTGAAGCCGTACGTCGTGCCGGGCACCTGGTAGTCGTAGATCCGGCCGCCGTGGTGGATCCAGCTGTCGACCGTGCCGTAGTAGACGCGCAGGTCGAACCAGTCACGCAGCAGCGGCACGGTCGCGGTGAAGACGGTGACCGCCGTGGCGAGGGCCAGCACGAGAAGGAGCCGGCCGCGGTCGGTACGAGGCCCTGTCACGCCGTACGTCCTCGTCATGCCGTACGTCCTTCCAGGACCGGGGCGTGTGCCGCCTGGTGGGCCTGCCACAGGACGACCACGGCGAGCACTCCGCCGGAGACGGCCAGGACCAGTTGGCCGGTGTCCGCCGGGCCGCCGCTCGGCAGGACCGCGAGGGCCAGCACTCCGGTCAGGGCGGCCGTGCGGTGCCGTGTCGAGGTGTTCGGGGCAGCGGCGGCGATGAGGAACAGGCCCCACAGCGCGTACCAGGGGCGGATCGCCGGTCCGAAGGCGGCCACCGCGGCCAGACTCAGGCCCAGCGCGTACACGGGGCGCCCGCGGCCGCGCCACCATATGGCGAGGAGGAGGACCGCGGTGACCGCGAGCCCGAGGACGTGCCAGGCCGGGACGGCGAGCGGTGCCAGGTCGCTGCCGAGCCGCTCCAGAAGCGCGCCGGTGGCCCGGCCCAGGAGGCTGGTGAGCGCCCAGTTGTGCGGGGAGACCGGGGTGTCCAGAGCGCCTATCCAGCCGTACCCCGTGCCCGCGAGCGCCGTGGCGGCCACCGTGGTCGCGGCGGACGCGGCCGCCGTCGACAGGACGGCCCGCGCGGGACGGTGACCGGCGTGCATCCGCAGCATCACGACGGCGACGAGGCCGAGTGCGGCGGGCGCCTTGACCAGCGCGGCGAGCGTGACGAGGACGGCTGCCAGGAGGGGCCACCGACCGAGCGCGGCGACGAGCCCCGTGCCCAGCAGGCCGAGCATGATGGCGTCGTTGTGGGCGCCCGCCACCAGGTGCAGCAGCACCAGCGGGTTGAGTGCGCCCAGCCACAGCGCGGCGGCCGGGTCGGCGCCGCTGTGCCGGGCGAGGCGGGGAAGGGCGGCGGCCATCAGGGCCACGCCGAGCAGGGCCACCAGGCGCATGCCGAGGAGTCCGGCGGGGAGTTCGCCGTGGGTGAGACCGGTCAGCGCGGAGGCGAGGGCGAGGAACACCGGGCCGTAGGGGGCGGCGGTGTGCTGCCACAGCGGGGCGACCTCCTCGGCGAGGGGGCCGCCGAGCATGGCGGGTCCGTGCGTGTAGACGTCGATGTGCCCGTCCACCATGGCGCCCTGGGCGAGGTAGCTGTAGACGTCCCTGCTGAACAGGGGCGGCGCGATCAGCAGCGGGGCCGCCCAGACGGCGAGGACCAGCAGCAGCGCGCGCGGGGTCGGCGGGTCGGCGCTGCGCACCAGGCGGCCCAGCAGCAGCCAGGCCGCTATGAGCAGGACGACGCCGAAGTACACACCGACCAGGCCGAGCGCGGCATGGGGCGAGGACGGGGCCAGCAGTTCCCGGGCCGGCAGGGCACCGGCCGTCTCACCGCCCAGCGCGAGGAAGGCGGTACCGGCCAGGCCCAGCACCTGGCAGCGGCGGAGATCGACGGGAAAAGCCATGGCCAACACTCCGTCAGCGTGTCAACGCGGGATGGCCGGAAAGCGACGCTCCCCCCTCGGGACGGCGGCGCCTGTGTAACCGGCGAGTGATCCCAGCTTGAGTATCCGTACTCAGGACACCGCCCTCCGTCCGGGAAACCCTGGCCCCATGACGACGGCACCGCCCGCACTTCCCGCCCGGCGACGTGATCACCTGCACCCCGTGGCGGACGTGGCTCTCGCCCTCGTACTGCTCGCTGTCGACGCCGGGGTGGGCCTTTGGGCCTACCTCGCCGGCATGGACGCGGCCGGTTACTCCTTCTTCGACAACGGCGCCGACAACTCCGACGTCAGCATGACCAAGCCGGCCCTGTTCGTCGGGGTGGCGGGTGTCCTCGTACTCGGGACGGCGCTGCTGACCTGGAAGGGGCGCGCGTACATCACCGCGGCCCTTCAGGGCCTCGCCGCCTGCGTGCTGCTCCTGGTCGCCGCGGCCGGTGTGGCCGAACAGCACGACACGGACCGTCCGCCCGCGCCGCGGCCCGGCTACAGCGGACCGCAGACGCAGTGCCTGTCCGGCGGCGACAACAGCGAGTGCCACGGCTCGTGAGCAGTACGCGGGATGACCGGGGTGCTCAGAACACCGACAGTCCGGTCAGTGTCGTGAAGCGGTCCAGCGCCGCCACCCCGGTCACCGAGTTGCCCCGCTCGTCCAGTCCGGGGCTCCACACGCACAGCGTGCACCGGCCGGGTACGACGGCGATGATGCCGCCGCCGACGCCGCTCTTGCCCGGCAGCCCGACCCGGTAGGCGAACTCGCCCGCCGCGTCGTACGTCCCGCACGTCAGCATGACCGCGTTGACCTGCTTGGCCTGGCTGCGGCTGAGCAGCCGGGTGCCGTCGGCGCGCAGGCCGTGCCGGGCCAGGAAGCTGGTGGCCAGCGCGAGGTCGGCGCAGGAGGCGGTGATCGAGCACTGGCGGAAGTACTGGTCGAGCAGTTCGGGCACCGGGTTGCCGATGTTCCCGTAGGACGCCATGAAGTGCGCCAGCGCCGCGTTGCGGTCGCCGTGCCCGGCCTCGGAGGCGGCGACTTCCTCGTCGAAGGACAGTCCCGGGTTTCCGCTCTCGGCTCGCAGGAACCGCAGCAGTTCGCCGGCCGCGTCGCCGGTACGGCTGTGGAGTCGGTCGGTGACGACCAGCGCGCCCGCGTTGATGAAGGGGTTGCGCGGGATGCCGTTCTCGTACTCCAGCTGGACCAGGGAGTTGAAGGGGTTGCCGGAGGGCTCGCGGCCCACGTGTTCCCAGAGTTCGGCGCCCTCGCGGGCCAGGTCCAGGGCGAGGGTGAAGACCTTGGTGATCGACTGTGTGGAGAACGGCTCCCGCCAGTCCCCCACGCCGTACACCGTGCCGTCCGGCTCGGCGACGGCCATGCCGAAGCTGCGGGGGTCGCGGGAGGCGAGCGCCGGGATGTAGTCGGCGGGCCGGCCGCGTCCCGGGGTGCCTTCGATCTCCGAGACGATGCGGTCGAGGACCGGCTGGAACTGCGAGGACATGATCGGCATCATGCCGCACGCCTGCCTCCGGCCGGCCCCCGGGGGCTGGGTGCTCCGCACCCGTCGTGCCGTCCAATCAGGCATGTCTTGCGCCGACCTCCGCGTGCTGGCCCGTCGATCTCGGAACCGCACGTCAGGGTGAAGGTCCGCGGTCCCGTGCATGGGGGTCCGTTCAGCCATCGAGAAGACAGGAGCGATGTTGCGTCAGCGGAACGAACGCACCGCAGCCACCCACTCGGTGCGGCGAGACGACAGGAGCAGGGCCGCAGCGGTCGCCGGTCTGCCGCGGCGGACCGCCGCGGTGGGCCTGTGCGCCACGGCGGTGCTGCTTGCCGGATGCAGCATGCCCGCCCCGCACGTCCCCCTGCGGGAGAACGCACAGGGCGGACGGGACTTCTACCTCAGTCCACAGGGTGACGACAGCGACGACGGCCGGACTGCGCAGTCCGCCTGGCGCACCCTCCGCCACGCCGACGCCCTGCGGTTCGAGCCGGGCGACCGACTGCTGCTCAAGGGCGGCGCCCAGTTCAAGGGAACGCTGAGCATCGGCCAGGGAGACGCCGGCGACCCCCGCAAGCCCGTGGTGATCGAGTCCTACGGCAAGGGACGCGCGACGATCCTGGCAAGCGGGACGCGCGCGATCGAGGTGCACAACACGAGCGGCATCGCCCTGCGAGACCTGGTCGTCGTGGGCGACGCGGCGGCCTACCGGTCGCGGGAGGGCATCGCCTTCATCAGTGATCTGCCCGGCAACCGGAAGCTGCCGTACGTGCGGGTCTCGGGTGTGGAGGTGAAGGGTTTCCGCAACGGCATCCGGCTGCACGGCGGTCCCCAGGCGTCCGGCTTCCGGGACGTGGTGATCAGCGACAGCACGCTGCACACCAACCAGGACGCCGGGCTCGTGGCCGACGGTCCCGCCTTCGACGCGGACGCGCCCGCCTACGCGCACGAGGACGTGACCGTGTCGAAGGTGACGGCGTACAAGAACGTCGGCGACCCCCAGGCGTCCCACAGCAACACCGGCAGCGGCGTCGTCCTGGGCAGCGTCCGGCGTGGTGTGGTGGAGCGGTCCGTCGCCCACGACAACGGGGAGCTCTCCTCGCGGGGCGCGTTGGAGGGCCCCGAGGGCATCTGGACATACGACTCGACACGGATGACGTTCCAGAAGAACGTCTCCTACGGCAACCACACCGGCTCCCAGGTGGACGGCGGCGGGTTCGGTCTGGACAACAACGTGTCCCACTCGGTGATGCAGTACAACCTGGCCTACGGCAACGACGGGGCGGGTTTTCTGGCCTACTCGGCCGTCGCCAACGCGGCCCACACCGGCAACACGATCCGGTACAACATCAGCCACAACGACAGCCGCAAGCTTCAGGACTACGGCGGCATCGTCGCGTTCGGGGCGCGGGTGACGAACCTCGCGATCTATCACAACACGGTGCTGACCACGGCCAATGGTGACGTCCGCGCCCCCGCGCTGCGGCTCCAGCCGAGCCTGGGCTCCGTCACCGTGCGCAACAACGTGTTCGTGACGGACGGCCCTCCGGTCGTGGCGTCCCAGGGCGCTTTCGTCCCGTCGGACGTGCTGTTGCAGGGCAACGACTACCACAGTTCGCAGGGCTGGAGCCTGCAGTGGGGGGATCGCTCGTTCACCGATCTGGCCGCCTGGCGCCAGGCGACGGGTCAGGAAACGCTGGGCGCGCGAGCCACCGGCGCCGACGTCGACCCCTGCCTCGCCCAGGTCCCGCTGCCCGCGGCGGGTCCGAACCTCTACGGCACCGGTCCGACGCGCGGCGCACTGGCCTCCCGGTGCGCCCGCGCGCTGACCGGTGCCGCCGTGAACCTGCGGGCCCTGGGCGTGGACCCGGGTCCGGTGGACTACTTCGGGGCGCCGCTGAGCGGTTCCCCCGGCGTGGGGGCCGTGCAGCTCGGTCCGACTGCCTGAGGGCTCGTCAGCCGCAGGTGGTCGCCCGGGCCGGGCTGCGGCACGTGCACGGGCCGCCCCAGGGCGCGGACGTGCCACCCGGCCGCCCGCCAGGCCGCCGGGTCCAGGGCGTTGCGCGCGTCGAGCAGGCGCGGCGCCCGGACCACCTTCGACAGCTTCACCGGATCGAGTTCGCGGTACTGGCGCCACTCGGTGAGGTGCAGCACCACGTCCGCGTCCCGGCACGCCTCCATGACATCCGTGCAGTACACCGGCCCGGGCAGCGCGGCCCGCGCGTTGTCGAGGCCCTGCGGGTCGTGGACGAGGATGTCGGCGCCCTCGGCGAAGATCTCCGCGGTGACGGCGAGGGCGGGTGAGTCGCGCACGTCGTCACTGTCCGGCTTGAAGGTGGCGCCCAGCACCGCGACCCGCCGTCCGGCGAGCGTGCCGCCGAGGAGGTGGCGGACGAGGTCGACGGTCCGCCGGCGCTGGCGGTGGTTGATCTGGTCGACCTGGCGCAGGAAGGACACCGCCTCCCCCACCTGGAGTTCCTCGGCCCGGGCGAGGAAAGCGCGGATGTCCTTGGGGAGGCAGCCGCCGCCGAACCCCAGGCCGGCGGAGAGGAACCGGCGCCCGATGCGCACGTCGTGGCCGAGGGCGTCGGCGAGGGTGACCACGTCGGCGCCGGAGGCGTCGCAGACCTCCGCCATGGCGTTGATGAAGGAGATCTTCGTCGCCAGGAAGGAGTTGGCGGCGACCTTCACCAGTTCCGCGGTGGCGGGATCAGTGCTGACATAGGCGACACCGGCGCGCAGCATCGGGGCGTAGACGGTGCGCAGGAGCTGGTCGGCGTGGGGCGAGGTGACGCCCACGACGAGCCGGTCGGGGCGCAGGGTGTCCTGGACGGCGTAGCCCTCGCGCAGGAACTCCGGGTTCCAGGCGACCTCGGCGTCGACGCCGGGGCGCAGCTGCGCCGCGACCCTGCGGCTCAGCGTGCGGGTGGTGCCCACCGGAACGGTCGACTTGCCGACGATGAGGCTGTCGCGGGTCAGCATCGGTGCCAGTCCGTCGACGACCGCCTCGACGTGGCGCAGGTCGGCGGCGAGGGAGTCGGGGCGCTGCGGAGTGCCGACGCACACGAAGTGCAGGTCGGCGAAGTGGGCCGCCTCCTGGAGGGAGGTGGTGAAACGCAGCCGCCCGTTCTCGGTGTTCCTGGTGAGGATCTCCGGCAGTCCGGGTTCGAAGAAGGGTGCCCGGCCCGCCGCGAGAGCCTCGATCTTCCGGGTGTCGGTGTCGACACCGAGGACGTCATGTCCGATGTCCGCCATGCACGCGGCGTGCACGGCTCCGAGGTAGCCCGTACCGATGACGGTCAACCGCATGAAAGTTCTCCTGCCTTGGGGCCGCCGACGTCGACGGGATCAGCGGGCGTAGCCGTGGGGGTTGAGTTCCTGGAACCGCCAGGCGTCTCGGCACATGGCGGCGAGGTCGCGTGTGGTGGTCCAGTGCCAGGCCTCGGCCACCGAGCTGGTGTCGGCGACGAGCTCGGCGACGTCGCCGGATCTGCGGTCCACCACCTGGTAGGGGATGTCCCGGCCGCTCGCCTCACGGAAGGCGGCGATCAGTTCGAGCACCGAGGTGCCGGTACCCGTGCCGAGGTTGAACACCCGCATGCCGGTGCGGTCGTCCAGATGCTCGACGGCCACCCGGTGTCCTTCGGCGACGTCCATGACGTGGATGTAGTCACGGACTCCGGTGCCGTCGGGCGTGGGGTAGTCGTCGCCGAAGACGCTGAGCTGCTCGCGTCGGCCGAGGGCGACCTGGGCGACGTACGGCATGACGTTGTTGGGTACGCCCTGCGGGTCCTCGCCGAGCAGGCCGTCGGGGTGGGCTCCGACGGGGTTGAAGTAGCGCAGGGCGAGGACCTTCATGTCCGTCAGGTGGGCGCAGACGTCCTGCAGGATCCGCTCGCACGTCAGCTTGGTGTGCGCGTAGGGGTTGGTGGGCGCGACCGGGCTCTGCTCGGTCAGCGGCACGGTCCGCGCGTTGCCGTAGACGGAGCAGGACGAGGAGAAGACCAGCCGGTTCACGCCGTGTTCGCGCATGACGGACAGCAGGGCGCAGGTTCCGCCGACGTTGGTGTCGTAGTACTCGATGGGCAGTGCCACCGACTCTCCGACCGCCTTGTGGGCCGCGAAGTGGATGACCGAGTCGACCTGGTGGGCGGCGAACACCTCGGCGAGGGCCTGCCGGTCGCGTACGTCGACCTCGTAGGCGGCGGTGAGGGGGCGTCCCGCGGTTTTGGTGATGCGGTCCAGGGCGTGGGGAGAGCTGTTGACGTGGTTGTCGACGACGACGACTTCGTAGCCGTGGGTGAGCAGTTCGACGCAGGTGTGGCTGCCGATGAAGCCGGCGCCACCGGTCACCAGGACCGTTTCGGGCATCGGTACCTCGTCTTGGTCGGAGTTGGAGCGGGGGTCCGCGGCGGGCACGTGGCCTCAGCCCACGAGGAACCCGCGCAGGTAGGTGGGGAACAGCAGTAGCGCCCAGGCCAGTGGTACGAGGGCGAGGAGGCCCGCGGTGAGCGGCAGGGCGGCGGTCCGCAGGGCCCGGTGCACTCCGACGCCCGCCGACCTCGCGGTCTCCCGGATGTGCAGGACGCTGACGGAGAAGAGCACCAGCGCGTAGGAGAGGGAGCCGAGCAGGCACAGGAAGACATAGCCGACCGCGGGGCCGGTGAGCTCGCCGACCACGGCCGCGCCGGACAGCACGACGGTGATCAGGAGGTAGGGAAGCATCAGGCGCAGTGGCAGGGGCTCCATGCCGTCGCGGACCTTGGGCGTCACCTTGAAGACGACCTTCTTGGGTCGCACCCGCTGCATCAGCGCGGCGGCGGCTCCCCAGGCCACGTACGGCCAGCGGGTCAGTCCGAACAGCCAGCCCTCCCAGCTCAGCAGCGGGGCGTCCACGGGCCGTAGCAGGCCGCGTCGGCGCAGCAGCAGGGTGAGCAGGACCAGGAAGAACGACATGGCCCAGAAGTGCAGCAGGAAGGCCGCGTAGTTGACGTTGATCCACGGGTGGCCGGTGACCGCGGCGATCGGTGGCAGCAGCAGGCCGGCGGTGGTGGTCAGCGCGAGCAGCGGATAGTAGGAGAGGGCGAACGCGAACCGGATCCGCAGCCGGCCGGGCATGCGGCGCAGGTGCTTGGGGAGCATGCCCAGCAGCATGAACACCAGGCTGCGCGACCACTGGAACTCCTGCGTGACCATGGCGGCGAAGGTGAGGGGGCCATCGCCATGGGCCTCCGCGTCGATGGCGAACGCCCCGTGCCAGCCGGCCGAGTTCAGCAGGAACGTCGTCGAGAAGTCCTCGGCCAGTTCAGGTCCGAGGCCGCCGATGTCCTGGAGGGCGCGGGTCCGCACGGCGTAATGGGAACCGATGCACAGCGGTGCCAGGCCGTCGGAGTGGCCGAGTTGCATCGGTCCGTGGAAGGTGGCCTCGCGGTGCAGCCGTCCGCGTGCCGACCACGAGGTGTGGGCGTTGGCGTCGCACACGCTGGGGGCGGCGACGTAGCCGACGGCCGGATCGGCGAACGGCCGGACCATCTCCGACAGGTAGCGCGGATGGGGCACGTGGTCGACGTCGAGCTGAGCGACGACGTCGTAGTCGCTGTAGCCCCAGTGGTCGTAGAAGTGCGCGAGGTTGCCTTCCTTGCACCGGGTGCGACGGGGCCAGGCGTCACGGTGGTACGAGGGGATGCCGCGTCGGCAGGAGACGCTCACGGCGTTGGTCTCGCACCAGTCCAGGATCTCCCGCGTCGGGTCCTCGTCGCACAGCCACACGTCGTAGGGGTGCGGGAAGTCCTGATCCAGCATCGCGGTGAGGGTGGTGCGGGCGACGTCCCAGGGCTCCGAGGGTGCCCGGGTCACCACGAAGGCGGTGCGCAGCCCGGGCACCTCGACGGCGGGGTTGAAGGTGCGCAGCCGCACCATCACGACGACGAAGTACAGCGGCAGCACGGACAGGTACAGCAGGAGTGCGCTGTTGACCGCGAAGCCCACCCAGCCGACCCGGTGCTCGGGGCGCAGCCACCACTCCCAGAAGACGACCAGGGCGGCCCACCAGCACACCGCGAGCAGGGACACCTTCATCCGGTCGAGGCGTCCGAGGCAGGAGATCCAGTTGGCGGGGCGGGGTGTGAGCGCTCGGCGCGGCCTGCCGAAGACCGGTCCGTCGGCCGGCATGTCGACGACGTTGCCCGCCGAGAGGATCCACAGGTGGGTTCTCAGCATCGCGTCGTCGGTGCCCGGCAGGCGTCGGCCGGCGTCAAGGTCGGTGCCGTGCGCGCGGCCGTGGTCCGTCTGGGTCACGACGCGGCGGGGGTCGCGCCGACCGGGCAGGGTCCGGCGGTGACGACGCCGTCCTGCTGTCCGCCCCGGATCGCGCAGAGCGCCGCGGCGATGTCGTCGGGACGGGCGGCGAACCACTCCACGGTGCGGCGCAGACCGTCCTCGATGTCGACCTCGGGGCTCCAGCCCAGGCGTTCCGAGGCCCGGGTGATCACCGGTCGGCGGCGGGTGGGGTCGTCGACGGGCAGTGAGTGGAACTGGATCTCGGCCTGCGACCCCGTCAGGTCCAGGACCATTTCGGCGAGTTGGAGCACGGTCAGTTCCACGGGATTGCCGAGATTCACCGGTCCGGGTTCGTTTTGGTCGAGCATGGCGACGATTCCGCGCACGAGGTCGTCGACGTAGCAGAAACTGCGGGTCTGCTTTCCGTCGCCGTAGACGGTCAGTGGTTCTTTGGCGAGCGCCTGGACGACGAAGCTGGAGACGACCCGGCCGTCGTGCGGACGCATGCGTGGACCGTAGGTGTTGAAGATCCGGATGATTCCGGTGTTCGTTCCGCGGCTCGTCCGGTAGGCCTGGGTCAGCGCCTCGGAGAACCTTTTCGCCTCGTCGTAGACGGAGCGCGGGCCGACGGGGTTCACATGGCCCCAGTACGTCTCGTCCTGGGGGTGGACCTCGGGGTCTCCGTACACTTCGCTGGTGGAGGCGAGGACGAAGCGGGCGTCGTGGCGTGAGGCGAGGCGCAGTGCGTTCTCCGTGCCGCGGCTGCCCACGGCGAGCGTCTCGAGGGGACGCGCGAGGTAGTCGGGTGGCGAGGCGGGGCTGGCCAGGTGGGCCACCGCGTCGACGCGGCCCGACACCTCGACGGACCGGCTGACGTCACCGCGGACGAGTTCGAAGGCGGGATTTCCGAGAAAGGGAGCGATGTTGGCGGGATCGCCGGTCGAGAAGTCGTCGAGGCAGACGACTTCGTCACCGCGCCGCAGCAGTGCTTCGCACAGATGCGAGCCGAGAAAACCGCCGCCACCTGTCACGGCCACACGCATGAATTCTCCTGGATTCACCGAAGGATTCCATCGCTCCGCCCGGTGCAGGGTGCAAGGGAGACGTTCACCAGGACAGGAGACGGAGACGGTCTGTTTTTGAAGACCGCGAATTCAGCATATGAGCGTTGATAGTATTTCCCGGAGAACGGCGAGGCGGACTGCGCCGATCAGCCGGTACCTCCGGGGGGTGCCGCGTCGCACGATCCCGCCGCCGCTGGGCTGTGACGATCGATCGCGGCGGTGTCGCTTCATCCCTGGGTGTGACGGCACCCCGCGTGTCGGTCCGGTGCGCCGCACCGGATCACCACAGGACGCGGGGTGCCGTTCCGTCAGATCGCCTGCGTCGTGCCGCTGCCCGCCAGCACCTCGGGGCGCAGCAGGTCCGCCAGGCGCTCGGCCGGCAGCAGGCCCTTCTCGAGGACGAGTTCCGCCACACCGCGGCCGGTGACGAGGGCCTCCTTGGCGATGTCGGTGGCGGCCGTGTACCCGATGTGCGGGTTGAGGGCGGTGACCAGGCCGATGGAGTTCTCCACGCTCGCGCGC
>NZ_JBWKCC010000037.1:0-25820 GCF_056436655.1 Streptomyces sp. NPDC043427
CCCCCCCCCCCCCCCCCCCCCCCCCCCCCCCCCCCCCCCCCCCCCCCCCCCCCCCCCCCCCCCCCCCCCCCCCCCCCCCCCCCCCCCCCCCCCCGACGCGTCCCCTGGAAGAAGAGGTCTATGCCCCCTGCCCATACCCCTCCCGTCACCCCTCTCGATGACGATGACTACCCCGCCTACACCATGGGCCGGGCCGCCGAGATGCTCGGCACCACCCCCGCCTTCCTCCGCACTCTCGGCGAACACCGGCTGATCAACCCCCTTCGCTCCGAAGGTGGCCACCGCCGTTATTCCCGCTACCAGCTGCGCATCGCCGCCCGCGCCCGCGAACTCGTCGACAAGGGCACCCCCATCGAAGCGGCCTGCCGCATCGTCATCCTCGAAGACCAGCTCGAGGAAGCCCAGCGCATCAACGAGCAACTGCGCGCCCAAGGCGGCAAGCTCCAGCCCAACACCACAGCCTGATCACGAAGGCGCAGGCTGAACGCCGACCTGGTGCTCGGCGCCAGCATTGTCTGGCGTGGTCGGCGTCGCCGTCGATACGGCCCCCGACCAGCTCGCTTTCAACCGCAGTGACCGCCTCCCACGCGAGGCGGTCTCCCAGCGCGAAGGCGTACAGGCGCCCCTCCCCTCAAGACGATTCCTTCGCGCTCGGCTTGGTGGTGAAGGGGCGGGTGCCGGTCAGTTCGGCATTGGCCGACAGATGCCGACGGCCGACCTCGATCTGGGTGACCGCGTCCCGGTTCAGCAGGGCCGCCAGTGGCCAGGCTTGCGAGACCGGGGCATCGTGGCGGCGGGGCCGCGGCAGGCTCCCATCACCGGTGGTGCCGAGGTCGGCGGGCAGGCTCCCGCAGGTCTTCTGACCGAGATCGGCCCGCAGCGGGCCGATGGTCAGGGCCATGCCTCACCTCGTTCGGGCTCAGGCCGCAGCACGTCCGTTTGTGGTGACGAAGTCGATCGGCTGGGAGGTGCGGCCCTCCAGGGCGAGGTCCGCGGCGATGTCGCCCATGGCGGGCGAGATCTTGAAGCCCTGGCCGGAGAAGCCGGCCAGCAGGACGATGTCGTCGCAGCCCGGCAGGGGGCCGACCAGCGGCCGGGTGCTGTCGGTGTAGCCCTCCATGAACACGGACAGGCGCACCGGATCGGGGTTCAGTCCGGGCAGGTGGCGCCGCACCGCCGTGGTGAAGGTCTCGAGTTCCTCCGGTGCGACGGTCCGGTTCAGCCGGTTCGGGTCGTCCACGGGCTTGTGGTGGGCCTGGGGCAGGCCGAGCTTGACGGTCAGGCCGTCCGGGGACGGGATGCCGTAGAAGGGGATGTCGCCCCGGCGGATGAAGGCGGGACGCTCCGCCTCTGCCGGCTGGTCCTCGTGGGGCAGGAACCATGCGCTGATCGCGCGGTAGACGCTCACCTCCCACGGCAGGTCGGGCAGCAGGTCGCCCACCCACGGGCCGGGGGTGACGACCGCGGCGTCGAAGCGCTCGGTGCCGGTGTCGGTGCGGATCTCCACACCGCCCCCGGCGACGGGAGTGACTTCCCGCACCGGGGTGTAGCGGCGGATGCGCGCGCCCAGCTCCTCGGCGCGCCGGGCCGCGGTCTGGACCGTCAGCTCGGGGCGGACGAAGCCCGCGTGGCGGTCGAGGAGCACCAGATCGCCGTCGTCGACGCGGAACTGCGGGAAACGCTTGGCCATCGCCTCGGCGTCGATCACCTCGTGGTCGAGGCCGTGCTCGGCGATGACGTCCATGACGGTACGCATCTCAGGGTCGTCGGCCGGCCCCATGAACAGCGCTCCGGTCAGGCGGCGCAGTTCCCGCCCGGTCTCCGCCTGCAACTGCTTCCAGAGGGCGTCGGCGTGCCGGACGAGCGGCACATAGCGGCCGTCGTCACTCTGCACACTGCGGAAGACCCGGGTCTCACCGCCCGCGGCGCTGCGGTCGTGGCCGGGGGCGAAGCGGTCGTAGGCGACGACGTCGGCGCCCCGTGCCGCGAGCCGCCAGGCGGCCTGGCTGCCCATCGTGCCGGTACCGACGACGGCGACACGTTTCCTCGCAGCTGACACAGGACTTTCCTTTCGTAACGCTGGAGGCTTACTGGCCCCCGACGTGAAGCTGTTCGATTCAAGACGGTGCGGGAGGGTTCCGGGGGATGTGGAAGCGCCGCATCAAAACCGTTGCATGTCGGAGTCAGCGGTCAACGCTCTCAGGTCATGCCACATCGTGAAATGAAGTGCTGGAATCTGGCACAGAGGCTGGCAGTGTCCCGGAGGGGAGTCAAGAGGCTGCCGGACAGAAAACTCCGAGGACAACGGCGGGAAACCGGATGGAGATGAAGCACCGACAGGGGCCGCGATCGTGTCGCCGGACGCGGGGTGAGCGAATCGTCATCACAACGGTGCAGATCGGCATGCCGGGTGGTCGTTGCGGCATGGAGCAGGGGACAGGCCGGACAGCGAGGCTCTGAGCAGCCGCACCGTGGAGGGTGCGGCGGACTGCGAAGGAGCTTTCACATGGGCCGATACGATCTCGCCCTCATCGGATTCGGCGGCGTCAATCGCGCGCTTGCCGAGCTCATATCCCAGCGCGGGGAGCGCCTGGCCAAGGAGCTGGGCTTCGCCCTGCGGGTGGTGGCGATCACCGATCTGCGGGCCGGTTCCCTGGTGGACACCGACGGCATCGATCTGGCGCCGCTGCTGGCCGCCGAGCCCGGGGAGCTGAGCTTCGCGGGCCTGGCCGGCGGCAGCGCAGATCCGCGCAACGAGTGGGTGATCCGCGAGGTCCCGGCCGACATCGTCGTGGAGGCGACGTTCACCAACCCCGCCCACGGCGAGCCCGCCCTCTCCCATGTGCGCTGGGCCATGGAATCGGGCAAGCACGTGTGCACCACCAACAAGGGACCGGTCGCACTCGCCGGCCGGGCACTGAAGCAGCTGGCTGCCGAGCACGGGGTCAGCTTCGAGTTCGAGGGCTCGGTACTCAGCGGCACCCCCATCCTGCGCACCGCCGAGCGCATGTTCGCCGGCCTGGAGATCACAGGCGTCCAGGGCATCATGAACGGCACCTCGAACTACATCCTGGGCCGCCTCGAAGAGGGCATCGAGCTCTCGGCGGCCATCGCCGAAGCTCAGGAGCTCGGGTACGCCGAAGCCGATCCCACCGCGGACATCGAGGGCCACGACGTCCAGCTCAAGGTCATGATCCTGGCCAACGAGGTCCTCGGCGCCGACCTGCGCCGCGAGGACGTCTTCTGCGAGGGCATCTTGGCGATCACCCCCCAAGAGGTGCAGGACGCCGCGTCCAAGGGGCTGCGCTGGAAGCTGGTCGGCTCCGCCACCCGCCACGAGGACGGCAGCGTCGATGCCCGCGTCGCCCCGCTCGCCCTGCCCGCCCAGCACCCGCTCGCCGGGATCTCCGGCCCGGTCAACGCGGTCGCCTTCCACACCGACCTCCTCGGCACCGTCACGGTCTCCGGGCCCGGCGCCGGTCGCGTCGAGACCGCCTACGCCCTGCTGTCGGACATCATCGCCATCCACCAGCGCCACGCGGACGACGACACCGCCCCCACGCGCCCCGTTCTGAAGGAGACCCACCGTGTCTGACACCGTCGTGCCCCCCAGCATCGCACTCGGCACCGACACGACGCCCGTGCACAACCCCTACACCGGCGAGGTCATCGCCTCGGTGCCCACCGTCGACGCAGGCGCCGTCGGCAGCATCCTGCAGCAGGCCAGGTGCGGGCGGCGCACCGCGGCCGCGCTGTCCCGCGCCGCCAGGGCCGCGGTCCTGGAACGCGCCGCCCGCCTGATCGAGCGGCGCACCGAGTCCTTCGCTCAGCTGATCGTCAGCGAGGCCGGCAAGACCATCACCCAGGCCCGCAAGGAAGTCGCCCGCGCGGTCAACACCCTGTCCCTGTCCGCGGCCGAGGCACGGCGCAACGCCGGCGAGGTCATCCCCTTCGACTCCTATGACGGCTCGGAGAAACGACAGGGCTGGTTCGCCCGCGAACCGCTGGGCGTCATCGCCGCCATCACTCCGTTCAACGACCCCCTCAACCTGGTCGCCCACAAGCTCGGCCCGGCCATCGCCGGCGGCAACGCGGTCATCCTCAAACCGTCCGTGTTGACGCCGCTGTCCGCGCTGCGCCTGGTCGACACCCTCATCGAGGCCGGCCTGCCCGAGGAGATCGTCACCGTCGTCAACGGCAACGCCGACATCGCCGCCGCGATCGTGGCCGCCCCCGACGTGCGCATGGTGTCCTTCACCGGCGGATTCGCCACCGGCGAGGCCATCTCCCGCACGGCCGGACTGAAAAAGCTCGCCATGGACCTGGGCGGCAACGCCCCGGTCATCGTCATGGACGACGCCGACCTCGACAAGGCCGTGGCCTCCTGCGTCTCCGGCGCGTTCTGGGCCGCGGGCCAGAACTGCATCGGCACCCAGCGGATCCTCATCGCCCGCGAGGTCTACGAGCGCTTCCGCGACGCCTTCGTCGCCCGCACCAAGCGGCTGCGCGTCGGCGACCCGCTCGACGAGGACACCGACGTCGGCCCCATGATCACCCAGGAGGCCGCGGCCGCCACCCGGGCCAAGGTCGACACGGCGGTGGCCGAGGGCGCGAGGCTGCTGTGCGGCAACCACGCCACCGGCTCCCTGTACGCGCCGACCGTCCTGGAAAACGTCCCGGCGACCTGCTCGATCTGGCAGGAGGAGGTGTTCGCCCCGGTTGTCGTGCTGCAGCCGTTCACGTCCTTCGAGGACGCCATCGAGCAGGCCAACGCCATCGACTACAGCCTCCACGCGGGCATCTTCACCTCGCGCCTGGACCGCGCCCTGAACGCGGCCCGGCTACTGGAAGCCGGCGGAGTCATGATCAACGACTCGTCCGACTACCGCTTCGACGCCATGCCGTTCGGCGGATTCAAGTACGGCAGCATGGGCCGCGAAGGCGTGCGCTTCGCCTTCGAGGACATGACCCAGCCCAAGGTCGTCTGCGTCAACCACATCAGTGAAGTGGTCGAATGACCGCCTTCCGCGCCGAGCGCGACTCCCTGGGCAGGGCCGCGACCTGCCGGAGCAGTTCGGGCCATGTAAGACGGGTTACGAGGAAGCACAAGGCCTGCAGGCCGCCCCATCAGTGGGCTCGGTGACTGCCCTGACCCCGCACATCGGCTACGCGGCCGCTGCCTGGGTTGTGAAGAGGCCCTCGCGACGGGACGGACGTGGTGGACCTTGTGGTCCAGGGTGGGCTGCTCGGCCGGGAGCAGGCTACCGCGCTGCTCACCCCGCTGCCACCGAACTCCGCTCTGCTCGCGGGCGGTTGACCACCCTGGACAGGGTGAGCGCCGTGACCGTGTCCCGTACGCCGGGCATCTTGGCGATATCCTCCCAGATGCCCCGTACGCGTTCCAGCGAGGCCGCCTCCAGGCGCACCATGATGTCGAAGTCGCCGCTGAGGATCTCACAGATGACGACCTCCGGAATGCGCTTGAGCGCGGCCAGGACATCGCCGCCGCGCATACGGTCCTGGCGGTAGACGAGGACCAGCGCCGAGACGACATCGCCGGTGTTGCCGCCGGCGCGGACGATGGTGTAGCCGGCGATGTGTCCCTCGCGCTCAAGCCGTTCGATGCGCTGGCGCACCGCGTTGCGGGACAGCAGCACTTTGCTGGCCAGTTCGGAATGCGAGATGCGGCCGTTGCGGGTCAGCGCGGCGATGATCTTCTCGTCGATGGCGTCCACAGCGGACCGTCTCCTTCGCGAATCGGGCGAGGTTGCAAAAGCCACGGCACGCGGATCGCAGGCGTGCCGCAGACCGTGATGCGGCGCGGCGGCGACACCCGCCCAAACCCACCATTCCACGAGGGAACAGTCTGCGGTCGTTCCGGCTCGGCGGGAGTCGATGCTTTGGGAGGCTGTCTACTCGTATCTGTCCAACTTTCGGCTCTCGGCTCACGTCGGCAGGATCGCCCCGAGATGCGTGCCGGAAAATGGAATTATATGCCAGGATATGGCACATGCAAGGGGTGGCCCGGGGGGCAGTCAAGAGGGTCTCGGGCGGAACTCATTCCACCGGAGCTCGATGCCAGCGGCCCGAGGCCGTGTCCTGGGCGAGCAGGGCCTTGGCACATCATGTTCAGTGCGGCGCGTTCGACAGGGCCGTCGGAGAAGACGTGCCCATCGCGCCGACACGTGGGCCGACACCCGCTTGGCCGACAAGCGCTACACATGGTGTCTGAACAGGCCTGTCGGGATCGATGGTCGGGAGGAGCGATCAGGCGGCTTCCGGTATCACGTAGCCGTGGGCGACGTTACGGCGCTCGCGGCCCCGGCCGCCCGTCCCGTCGCGGTCGACACTTCCGCTTCCGCCGCAGAATTCGACGCTCTGCCCCTCAAGGTCGTGGCCGACGCGGCGACCGGCGAGCGCGACTACGAACTGCTCGCCGGGCTCCCGGACTCCTTCGCCGACGACCGTGACGGACAGGCCGTCAACGTCTTCCGCCCGTACACCTACAGGGGCGGGCAGTACAGCCACCGGCTCTTCCTGCTGAGCAGGGAAACACGGCATCGGGCCGCTCGCGGCCTCAGCCGTTCACAAAGCGACATCGTCCACACACTTTTCGGCTAGGGTCTTTCGTTTGGATCAGGCCGGACCCCGCGAGCCCGGCATGATCCAAACGAGAGGCCCTAGCCCTTCGAGTCCGGCTTCCAGTCCTGGGCGAGGAGCCCGAGCAGCACCTCGTCCAGGAACTCGCCCAGCACCCAGGACGAGGAACGCAGCACGCCCTCGCGCACGAAGCCGTTGCGCTCGGCGGAGCGCAGCATCGCGGCGTTGTCCGACAACGTCTCGATCTGCAGCCGCTGCAGGCCGCGCACGACGAAACCGTAATGGCACAGCACCGCGACCACGTCGGTGCCGTAGCCCTTGCCGCGCGAGGACGGCAGCAGCCCCAACCCGATGTGCGCGGACCGGTTGTGATTGTCGATGCCCCACAGCGTCGCGGTGCCGACCAGCGTGCCGCCGTCCAGCTCCACCACGGAGAACGGGACGTGCCCCTGCTCCTTGTCGTCCACCACGAGCCGCGAGTCCTTCGAACCTGGCGTGATCGGCCGCCACGGCCCGCCTTCGGCCCGCGAGGCATTGACCACGTCGTCATAGAGCTCGGCCCGCAGGACCGGGATGTCGTCCTCGTGCCGGGCCCTCAGCCCGACCTTGTTGCCCTTTAACATGCAGGCTTCTTATCCGACCGGGCTGGCCTGCGGCAAACGAATAGGAGGCCGGCTCAGTTGGTGGAGCGGCGGTAGCGGATGAGGGCGGGCGCCGGCGATGCCGACGGAGGCCAGGAAGTGCTCGGCTTGGCGCTCCTGGGCCCTGTGCGGGCGACGGAGCGTCCTTGACCAGGACAGTGGGCCCGATGGACTCAGTGGAGGCAGAAGCAGAACGGATGGCCGGCCGGGTCCGCGTAGATCCTCCAGTTGGCCTCCGGGCGGAGCTGGTCCGTCCGCTCCAGCACGGTCGCGCCGAGGGCGAGCGCCCGCTTCTCCTCTCCGTCGAGATCGTCCACGTCGAAGTCCAGGTGGAGCTGTTGCGGGCGCTCCTGGCCGGGCCATTCGGGCGGTCGGTAGCCGTCCACGCGCTGGCAGGCCAGCGGCGTCCCCTCGAACCCGCGCACCTCGAACCAGTCGGGATCCTCCGGATCCGCGACCACCCGGCCACCGAGCAGCTCCGCGTAGAACTCCGCAAGCCGTACCGGATCAGCGCAGTCCAGCGCGACCGCCTGCAGCTTTCGAATCACTTCTGACACCCCTCGCTCTTCGGCCGCTTCCGCGACGCCCCCTTACGGGAGGGGCGTACCCGCCATCGAGGCGGGCATGCGCGGCGGCACGCAGGGCCACCGCCGGGCCGCCGGACTCGCACATGATCGACCTTATGGTGCGGCGGGCTCCCATGACGGTGGTCCGGCGCTCGTAGCAGCGCGCCGGGCGCGGGAACTCGCTTCCAGGTTCGGGTCGATGCCCGGCGTCGACTCGGCCGTTCGTCCTGGGCCGGCACCTGCGCGGCGAGGTCCGCGGTGATGCCTGCGTGGGCCGAAGGGCCGGGAGAACCAGGGGTGTTGCGTGCCCGAGTTATTGACCGGTCAATTGAGTGAATGTACGGTCTAAGCATGTCCGTGCCGCTTTACGTGCAGATCAGGCGAGAGATCGAAGCGAAGATCCGGGCCGGAGACTTGCCGGCCGGTGCGCGGCTGCCCACCGAGAAGGAGCTCTCCACCCAGCACGGCGTCAGCCGGGCGACGGCCCAACGCGTCCTCAACGACCTGGCCGAGGCGGGGTTGGCGATCCGTCGGCGGCGCCACGGGACGTTCGTCGCAGACGTGACGCGGCAGATCAATCTGCTCAACTTCGTCACCCCCGCCGCAGCCGCGAAGGGCGTGCCGGGCAGACACGAAGTCGTTTCCGCACGGATCGTCAGGGCCGCCGACGCCATCCTGGCCCTCCCCGGCGCCTCCGCCGACACGGCCGTGGTGGAACTGGTCCGCCGCAAGCTCGATGTGCGCGAGGAACCACAGTCGGTCGAGCGGCACGTCGTTCTCTTCGCAGTGGCCCCCGACCTGTTGAACGAGAACCTCGCAGACCTCGTCACCCTCCCGTATCTCCAGCGCAGGGGAGTACCGATCGATGCGATCCGGCTCTACCTCGACCCCGTGACCCTCGACGACCACGACGCCGCATTGCTGCACAGCGAGACCGGAACACCCGCGCTGATGCGGCGCAGGGAGTTGCGTGCGGATGACGGAAGCACCGTCGAGGTGGTCACGACCCTCGTCCGGCCAGGAACCGCCGAGTTCTTCCTGGAGCTGCCCGTCCCCGCCACATGAGCAGCGAGTCGCTGCCAGAAAGGAGTGAGTGAACAATGAGGATCATCGTCATCGGTGCCGGCGTGCTGGGCGTGAGCGTCGCGAGGCACCTTGCCGTCGCCGGGGAGGACGTTCTCCTGCTCGATCGATGGGGAGTCGGCACCGGTACGACCGCGACGACCTTCGCCTGGACCAACTCCAGCCGGAAGTTCGACCCGGATTACCACCGGCTGAACCTCGCGGGAATGGAGGAGCACGCCAGGCTCGCCGAGCAACTGCCCGGCGCCCCGTCGTACTTCCGCAGCGGGGCGCTGCAGTGGGCGGACGCCGCAAGCGGGCAGCGGCTCGCCGACAACGTGGAACGACTGCAGTCCCTGGGCTACCCCGCACGCTGGGTCACGCCGGACGAAGCAACGCGTATCGCGGGAGAGGTCCGCATCCCGGCGACCATCACGTCCATCGCGCACTTCCCCAGCGAGGGATACGTTCTGCCGGATCTCTTCGTGGGCAACTTGCTGGCGCACGCCGAGCAGCACGGTGCCAAGTTCGCGATCGGCGAGGTCGTGGCCATTGATGACAGGCCTGACGGGGTGTCCGTCACCCTGGCCGGAGGCCGGGTCTGTACGGGCGATCGAGTCGTCCTGGCGGCAGGCCGCTGGACACAACGGCTGGCCGCACGGGCCGGGATCGACATTCCCATGGTGACGGATGTCGGTCGCGGAGCGCAGACCGTCGGTCTGCTCGGCTACTCCAGATCCCCGGCACTCGACCTGCGCTGTGTGATCCACAGTCCCGGCCTCAACCTCCGCCCCACGGCCGGTGGGCATACCGTCCTTCAGGCCCTCGATCTGAACGGTCACGTCGATCCGGCCGATCCTCCGTCCGCGGACGGGGACCTGGCCGGCATCCTTGCTCGGCGCTTCTCCGCACTCCTGACGGACCCGAGCCGGGCACCGAAGATCGACCTGCGCGTCGGTTTCCGGTCACTGCCCGCAGACGGACACACCGTCGCGGGCTATGCCTCCGCGCGGTCCCGCGTCTACTGCCTCGTCTCGCACAGCGGGGTCACCTTGTCGCCGATTCTGGGCCGGCTGGTCGCGACCGAGATCACAACCGATCAGGAACAAGGCCTGCTCCGGGCCTTCCGGCCCACACGATTCATCGGCGCTCGGCGCTCGGACATCGAGGTGGATCAACACGCCACCAGCCTGGGTGAGCAGTAGCGGAGTTGCGGCCCCGAACCCGCGCCTCAGGTTTCCAGCGGTGACCCCACACGGTGAGCCGTGCCGTCGGCATCCACGTACGTGAACTCGCGAAGCTCGTAGGGTGTGTCCGCCGGCTCGACGAAGCGACCCTCGACGCCGGAAGCCTTCCACTCGGCATGGACGGCGTCGGCATCACTCACGTAGAGGTAGATGACGGCTCCGGTGTGATGAGGATCGTGCTCGGACCATTCACTGAGGTGGACCGAGACCGAGCCCCGCTCGACGAAGCCGTAACGATGCGGACCCTCGTAGGCATGCGCCGTGAAGCCCAGACGACGGTATCGCTCCAGAGCGGCGTCAAGGTCCCGGACGGGGACTACGGGCGCGACCCTGGTGAAGGCGACTTCTGACATCTGGTCAGTCTGGCACGCACGTGGCCCGAGCGGAACGCGTCCTCGGCCACGGCGTGAGCGGCAGGGATGGAGTGCTCAACCAGATCCTCTGCCTCATGCAGCACCGACCTGAGGGGGACCCGCGATGCTGCTCTGTCGAGTCGTGAACGCTCCTATAAGACTTGTGAGTTGCCGAATTTCATGGGTACCTGCATGACTGATTATGATCTTGGTCATGACCGTGCGGAACTCTGACAAGACCCTTTCCCGTAAACAGAGACTTCAGGAGAAGCAGCGCCGCCAGTTGGCGGTGGTCGACACCGTGGACAAGGCGGAGGCCAAGGTCCGCAAGGCAGAGGTCGAACTGGCCGTAGCTGTCACCGAGGCGGTGCAGGTTTTCGGCGACGAGTTGTCGGCGTCCGAGGGGCTCGATATGCCGGTCGAGGCGATCCGGCGCTTCCTTGCCATGGCTCAGGACGAAGAGGCCGACGCCGACCAGGTCGCCGAGGCCCCAGGCCAAACGGATTGATCGCCCCCGGGTGCCTGGCTGACGCCGCACGCCATCACGACGACCCCCGGACGCTGCGGTCCGGAGGCGACCCCTTGACCCTTGGCCCTTCCTCCCCGATGCTCGTTGCGTATGGCGGGGCGTGTGTCAAATTAGGCAACACGCATTCTGAGAGTGTCGGTCGAGGAGTAGCTCATGGCTCATGAGGTTCGTGCTGTCGTCGCCCGGAAGAAGGGCGCCCCGGTCTCCGTGGAAACGATCGTCGTCCCCGACCCCGGTCCCGGTGAGGCGCTCGTCAAGATCGAGGCGTGCGGCGTCTGCCACACCGATCTGCACTACCGGGAGGGCGGGATCAACGACGACTTCCCCTTCCTGCTGGGGCACGAGGCGGCGGGCCGCGTCGAGGCCGTCGGAGAGGGGGTCACCGGCGTCGAGCCGGGTGACTTCGTCATCCTGAACTGGCGTGCGGTCTGCGGCCAGTGCCGGGCCTGCAGCAAGGGCAAGCCGTGGTACTGCTTCGCCACGCACAACGCGACCCAGCCGATGACGCTGCTCGACGGCACTCCGCTCTCGCCCGCACTCGGTATCGGTGCCTTCGCGGAGAAGACGCTGGTCGCCGCCGGGCAGTGCACCAAGGTGGACCCGGCGGCTCCGGCGGCCGCCGCCGGCCTGCTCGGATGCGGTGTCATGGCGGGCTTCGGCGCGGCCGTGAACACCGGCGCCGTCGGCCGTGGGGACTCCGTCGCCGTCATCGGCTGCGGTGGGGTCGGCATGGCCGCCGTCGCCGGGGCGAGGCTCGCCGGCGCGACCAAGGTCATCGCCGTCGACGTCGACCAGCGCAAACTGGACCGGGCCCTGGACATGGGAGCCACCCACGCGGTCGACGGCACGAAGGCCGACGTCGTGGAGAAGGTGCGCGAGCTGACCGGGGGCTTCGGCGCCGACGTGGTCGTCGAGGCGGTCGGTCGCCCCGAGACGTACCAGCAGGCCTTCTACGCCCGCGACCTGGCCGGCACGGTCGTCCTGGTCGGCGTACCCACTCCGGAGATGAAGGTGGAGCTGCCGTTGCTCGACGTCTTCGGACGCGGCGGCTCGCTGAAGTCCAGCTGGTACGGCGACTGCCTGCCCTCGCGCGACTTCCCGGCGCTCATCGACCTGTACCTGTCAGGGCGTTTCGACCTGGACGCGTTCGTCTCCGAGACCATCGGTCTAGGAGACGTGGAGGAGGCGTTCGAGAAGATGCACCGCGGTGAGGTGCTGCGCTCCGTGGTGGAGCTGTGATGGCCGGCCCACCGCGCATCGAACACCTCGTCACCAGCGGGACCTTCAGCCTCGACGGCGGCACTTGGGAGGTCGACAACAACGTATGGATCGTCGGCGACGACGACGAGGTCGCCGTCATCGACGCGGCACACGACGCCGGGTCCATCCTGGCGGCCGTCGGTGACCGCCGACTGTCGGCCATCGTCTGCACCCACGCCCACGACGACCATGTGAGCGCGGCACCGGACCTCGCGGACGCCACGGGCGCACCCGTCCTCCTGCACCCCGACGACCAGGTGCTCTGGAAGATGGCGCACCCGAACCGGCGCCCCGACGGTCCTCTCGCCGACGGCGACGTGATCGAGGTGGCAGGCATCGGCCTGCGTGTCCTCCACACGCCCGGACACGCTCCCGGGGCCGTGTGCCTGTACGCACCCGAACTGGGAGCGCTGTTCAGCGGCGACACGCTGTTCGCGGGAGGGCCGGGCGCGACCGGCCGCTCGTACAGCGACTTCGGCACGATCATCACGTCGATCGGTGAGCGCCTGCTGAAGCTCCCGGGTGAGACGGTCGTCCACACCGGACACGGCGACACGACCGACATCGCCGCGGAGGCGCCGCACCTTCAGGAGTGGGTCGCCCGCGGCTGGTGACATGGGCACGGCCGTGCCCCGCCGGGGCGCTCGACCGCGCCCGCGTCTCCCCGCGGGGGACCCGCAGGCGAGAGCCCCGCCCTGGCTGTCCCCGTCGCCATGGCCATCCGGCCCGTGGGCCATTGGACGAACCGCCGTGCACGCAATCGCCCCGCGGGCCCGCTTCGGCGGTCTCGTCGCCACCGATCTGCGCGATGTGACCAGCGATCCCGCGGCCCTGGACTCCTCCAGAACTCCGGAATCCCGCCGGACCGCCTCGTCGTAGACCCCGGGCCGGGGTCGGCCCAGCACGCCGATCACAACGGGCAGATGCTGGGCCGTCTCCAGGAGGGCGCCGCGCTCGGCTGTCCGACCCTCGTGGGCGCGGCTCGGAAGTCCTCGCTGGGGCAGATGCCGGCGGACACGAAGGCGGGTGGGCACCGCCCCGCGAGGCTGCGGGACGCGGCCACGTCCGCGGCGTCGGTCCTGGCCGCCGCGGAGGCGGCCTGGTGTGTGCGGGTCCACGGCGTCGCCTCGACGGCCGACGCCGTGTGCGTGACCGCCCGCTGGGCCTCGAAGCCCTGGCCCGCGGTGGTGCGGGCGCCCCTTTCCGAGCGGTGATTCGCCATCCCGCCCGCCGTCCTGCGCGTCACGCCCTGCGTTGTTCATGGCGCACGAGGTTGCGCAAAAAGCAACAGCGAATGGGTGGCGGCCCGTCCTGTGAACGCCTTGACAAGGGTTTGTGGTCGCCCCCAAACTGACGTTGCGTTCAACGCAATCCGTTTCGCTATACGCACCGAGGTGTCATGATGATTCCCGCGTGCCGTCTCGTGGATCTGCCGCGAGGTGAGGCTCACCGGCTCGACATCGATCCGCCGGTCTCGGTGTTCCACACCGACGACGGCGAGGTCTTCGCCATCGACGACACCTGCACCCATCAGGACGCCTCGCTCGCCGACGGCTGGCTGGAGGGGTGCGAGGTGGAATGCCCGCTGCATGCGTCGAAGTTCGACCTCCGGACCGGAGCCGTCGACGCTCCGCCGGCCAAGCGCCCCGTCCGTACGCACGAGGTCCGTATCGAGGACGGCATGATCTACGTCCAGCTGTCCACGGAGGCCCCCAACCTGCCGCCCTGTATCACGGCCCGGCTCGCCGGGGGCCCCGCGTGAGGACCGTGGCCGTGGTGGGTGCCTCGCTGGCCGGTCTGTCGGCGGCGCGCTCGTTGCGGAAACAGGGGTACGACGGGCGGTTGGTCGTCATCGGCGACGAACCGCACCGCCCGTACGACAGGCCGCCGCTGTCCAAGGAGTTCCTGGCCGGCGGCATGGGTGAAGCCGACCTGGCGTTGGAGTCCGACGACGAGGATCTGCAAGCGGAGTGGCTGCTCGGCACCCGCGCCGCCGGACTCGACCGCGCGCACCGGGCCGTGCGGCTCACCGACGGCCGGGAGGTCCGGGCCGACGGCATCGTCATCGCAACCGGCGCGGCCGCGCGGAGGCTGCCGGGCACGGACGGTCTGGCCGGTGTGCACACGCTGCGCACGCTGGACGACGCCCGCGCCCTGCGGGACGAACTGGCCCTGGGCGGACGGCTCGTCGTGATCGGCGGCGGATTCATCGGCGCCGAGGTCGCTTCCACGGCGTACGCCCTCGGACTCGACGTGACGGTCGTCGAGGCGGCGCCCACGCCGCTGGCCGGACCGCTCGGCGAGACCATGGGCGCCGTCGTCTCCGCCCTCCACGCGGACCACGGCGTACGGCTGTTGTGCGGCGTGGGTGTCAAGGGGCTGAGCGGCGAGACCCGGGTCGACGCCGTCCTGCTCGAGGACGGCCGCAGTATCCCGGCCGACATCGTCGTCGTCGGAGTCGGCGCGCGCCCTTGCGTCGAGTGGCTGGAAGGATCCGGCGTCGCGCTCGACAACGGCGTCACCTGCGGTGCGGACGGCCGCACCAGCCTGGCCTCCGTGGTCGCGGTCGGTGACTGCGCCTCCTGGTACGACCCCCGCGCGGGGGCCCATCGTCGCGTCGAGCACTGGACCGGCGCGAAAGAGCGCCCCGATGCGGCCGTCGCCACACTGCTGGCGGGCGGCGCGGTGGAGCCGGGGGTGCCCCGGCCGCCGTACTTCTGGTCGGACCAGTACGGCGTGAAGATCCAGTTCGCCGGTCACGCAGCCGGCGCCGACAGCGTGGCGATCGAGGAAGGCGCCCCGGACGGGCGCAACGTCCTGGCCGTCTACCGGCGTGCCGGTCATCCGGTCGCCGTGCTGGGCATGAACCAGCCACGGCTGTTCATGCGGTGGCGCAAGCAGCTGGCGAGTACACCGTCTTGACGGTGCCGGTGCGGCATCTCACGCTGCTGTTGCGTACAGCCAAACGTGTTGCTCTTTGCTAAACGACGTCCGGAGTCGCTCTTCCCGGCGCGTGAATGACCGATCCACGACGTTCTCCGAGGAGTGCACTGTGACCTCGACCGGCCTGCCCGACAGTCTGATCGCCACCCTCCCCGGCTCCTCCTACACGGATCCGGGGATCTTCGCCCAGGAACAGGAGCGCATCTTCGAAGCGATGTGGTTCTGCGCCGTGCGCTCCTCCGACCTGACCGGGCCCGGCACCTTCCGGACCGTCGAGGTGGGCCGCGAGAGCATCCTGATCACGCGGGCACGTGACCGGTCCGTACGCGCCTTCTACAACGTCTGCCGGCATCGGGGCGCCAGGATCTGCACGGAGGAGTCCGGCGAGGTGAAGCGGGCCTTCCAATGTCCTTACCACGCCTGGACGTACGACCTGACGGGCAAACTCGTCGCGGCGCCCAACCTCACCAAGATGCCCGACGTCGGCCGCACGGAGTACGGCTTGGCGAGTGTGACGACCCATGAGTGGCTCGGCTATGTGTGGGTGTGCCTGTCGGAAGACCCGCCTCCCTTCGACGAGGTCGTACAGGACGTGGTCGCGCGTCTCGGCGACACCGAGTCGATCGAGCACTACGACATCGACAACCTCGAGGTCGGCCGGCGGATCGTCTACGACGTCAAGGCGAACTGGAAGCTCATCGTCGAGAACTTCATGGAGTGCTACCACTGCGCGACGATCCACCCCGAACTCACCGAGGTGCTCCCGGAGTTCGCCGACGGGTACGCGGCTCAGTACTACGTCGGGCACGGCGCGGAGTTCGGTGCTGAGATCAAGGGCTTCACCGTCGACGGCTCCGAGGGCCTCGACCGCATCCCGGGGGTCACCGACGACCAGGACCGCCGCTACTACGCGATCACCGTCAGGCCGCAGGTGTTCATCAACCTCGTACCCGACCATGTGGTCTTCCACCGGATGTACCCGGTCGCGGCGGACCGCACGATCGTCGAGTGCGACTGGCTCTACCTCAAACACGTCGTCGAGAGCGGCAAGGACGTCAGCCGTTCGGTCGAGCTCTTCGACCGCGTCAACCGGCAGGACTTCGACGCGTGCGAGCGCTGTCAGCCCGCGATGAGCTCACGGCTGTACGCCAAGGGCGGCGTTCTGGTGCCCAGTGAGCACCACATCGGCGAGTTCCACGCCTTCGTCCAGGAACGTCTGGGGTCTCAGCCCAGGTAGCCCATCCGATGGCTGATCTCGTCGGCGCCCTTGACCAGCACGGGAGCCAGTTCGTGCATGCGCTCCTCGGTGAACCGGTACGCGGGTCCGGAGGCGCTGATCGCGGCGATGACCTCTCCGTCCCGGTCGCGGACCGGTGCGGCCATCGCGTGGAGACCCACCTCCAGCTCCTCCAGCGTCCAGGAGTAGCCACGCTCGAGAGCCTCGACGAGATTCTTCTCGAGCTTCGTCTTCGCGGTCAGGGTGCGCGGGGTCATCTTCTTCAGGCCCGCCTCGGACAGCAGCGCGGCGCGCTCCTTGGCCGGCATGTGGGCCAGCAGGATCTTGCCGCTGGAAGTGGCGTGCAGCGGGGTCAGCTGACCGACCCAGTTGTGCGCGGTGACGGCACCCGGGCCGCGGACCTGGTAGAGGTTGATCGCGTAGTGCTCCTGCATGACCGCGAGGTTCACGGTCTCGCCGATCTCCTCGGCGAGACGCTCGCAGACCGGGCGGCTCTGCTGGGTGATGTCGATACGTCCCGTGACCGCGCCGGCGAGGCGTACGATGCCGAATCCGAGCCGGTACTTGCCGCGCTCGCCCGCCTGCTCCACCAGGCCGCGCGCCTCCAGGGCGCCCAGCAGCCGGAACGCGGTGGACTTGTGAACGTCGATCTCGGCGGCCACCTCGCTGACGCCGGCCTCGCCGCGCTGGGCCAGGATCTCCAGGACGCTGATGGCCCGGTCGACGGACTGCACCCCGCCTGCCGTTGAACCCGTTGTTTCGTTATCTGGACTGTAGTTGCTCACAGCGAAACTATATGGGCAGTAATCACCGACGGCAGCGGCGCGTGTCACAGCTTCACGTATTCACCCCGAAAGTTGCGTGGTTCGCAACCTGGTGCGTATAGCGATACCCGTACTAGCATGCCGCGCGTATCTACGGCGCGAGCGAGACGAGGCAGCATGGCTCCCCAGTACGACTTCGTCATCGTCGGTGGTGGATCGGCCGGCAGCGCACTGGCCAACCGACTCTCCGCGGACCCGGGCAACCGGGTGCTGGTCCTGGAGGCCGGCAGACCCGACTATCCCTGGGACGTCTTCATCCACATGCCCGCGGCGCTGACCTACCCCATCGGCAGCCGGTTCTACGACTGGAAGTACGAGTCCGAACCCGAACCCCACATGGGCGGCCGGCGGGTGTACCACGCGCGGGGCAAGGTGCTGGGCGGTTCCAGCAGCATCAACGGCATGATCTTCCAGCGCGGCAACCCCATGGACTACGACCGCTGGGCGGCCGACCCCGGCATGGAGACCTGGGACTACGCGCACTGCCTGCCGTACTTCCGGCGTATGGAGAACTGTCTGGCGGCCGATCCGGACGACGAGTTCCGTGGCCACGACGGCCCCCTCGTCCTCGAACGCGGCCCGGCGGCCAACCCGCTCTTCGGCGCCTTCCTCAAGGCCACCGAGGAGGCGGGCTACGCCCGCACCAGCGATGTCAACGGCTACCGGCAGGAAGGCTTCGCCCCGTTCGACCGGAACGTCCACCGCGGGCGTCGCCTGTCGGCCTCGAAGGCCTACCTCAAGCCCGCCAGAAGGCGTCCCAACCTCACGGTCAGGACGCGCGCCCTCGTCACCCGCGTCCTGTTCGAGGGCAAGAGAGCCGTCGGCGTCGAATACCGGCGTGGCCGCGGCGCGGCCCAGCAGGTCCGCGCCAAGGAGGTCATCCTCTGCGGCGGCGCGATCAACTCCCCGCAGCTGCTTCAGCTCTCCGGCGTCGGCAACGCGGAGGAACTGAGCGCGCTCGGCATCGACGTCGTCCACGACCTGCCGGGCGTCGGCGAGAACATGCAGGACCACCTGGAGGTGTACATCCAGTACGCCTGCAAGCAGCCCGTCTCCATGCAGCCGTACCTGGCGAAGTGGCGCGCCCCCTTCATCGGCCTGCAGTGGCTCTTGCGCAAGGGACCCGCCTCGACCAACCACTTCGAGGCCGGCGGCTTCGCCCGCAGCAACGAGGACGTGGACTACCCCAACCTGATGTTCCACTTCCTGCCCATCGCGGTCCGCTACGACGGCTCCGTGCCCGCCGGCGGGCACGGGTACCAGGTGCACGTCGGACCCATGTACTCCGACGCCATCGGCTCGGTGAAGATCAAGAGCAAGGACCCGACCGAGCACCCGGCGCTGCGCTTCAACTACCTGTCCACCGAACAGGACCGCCGCGAGTGGGTCGAGGCGATCCGGGTCGCCCGCAAGCTGCTCAACCAGCCCGCCCTGGCCCCGTACAACGGCGGGGAGATCTCACCCGGGCCGTCCGTCGAGACCGACGAGGAGATCCTCGCCTGGGTCGCCAAGGACGGCGAGACCGCCCTGCATCCCTCGTGCACCTGCAAGATGGGCACCGACGAGATGTCCGTCGTCGACCCCACCAGCATGCGGGTGCACGGCGTGGAGGGTCTGCGGGTCGTCGACGCGTCGGTGATGCCCTACGTCACCAACGGCAACATCTACGCGCCGGTGATGATGATCGCGGAGAAGGCGGCGGACCTCATCCTCGGCAAGGAACCGCAGGCGCCGTCGAAGGCTGCGTACTACCGTCACCGCGATGCCCGGAAGCAGGTCGGGTAGACCTTGCGTACCGCAGGGCTCAGGACGCTGCTGGACAGCGTCCGTTACGAGGTACTGCCCGCGAAGGCGACCGAGGACAGGGTCCTCGCCCATGTCCCGCGCGACGTCGTCGTCACCGTGACGGCGTCGCCGGTCAAGGGCCTGGAACCGACGCTCGACCTCGCCACCCGGCTCGTGGCGCACGGTTACCGGGTCGTCCCGCACGTGCCCGCGCGCATGCTGCGGGACGACGCGCACCTGAAGGACGTCATCGACCGGCTCCGCGGCGGGGGCGTCGACGACGTCTTCGTCCCGGCGGGCGACGCGGACCCGCCGGCCGGGGTCTACGACGGGGCGCTGCCGGTGCTGCGCAGACTGGGCGAGCTGGGCAGCCCCTTCGCCGAGGTCGGCATCACCGGTTACCCCGAGAGCCATCCGCTCCTCCATGACGACCTCACCGTCCAGGCGATGTGGGACAAGCGGGCGCACGCCACGTACATCGTCAGCAACCTCTGCTTCGACCCGCGCGTGCTGGGGGACTGGGTCGGTCGTATACGCCGCCGAGGCGTCGCCCTGCCCGTCCACGTGGGCGTCGCGGGGCCGGTGCAGCGGGCGAAGTTGCTGTCCATGGCGACGAAGATCGGTGTGGGGGAGTCGACCCGCTTTCTGACCCGGCACGCTTCTTGGTTCCTGCGCTTCGCGGCCCCCGGCGGCTACTCGCCCGACCGGTTGCTCGCACGCGGTGCCGAGGCGCTCACCGCGCCGTCGTCGGGCGTGGCCGGTCTGCATCTCTTCACCTTCAACCAGATCGCAGAAACCGAGCGGTGGCGCCGCGCCCTGCTCGACCGGCTGCCGTAACGCGGATTTTTCCGTTCACGGCCCGATCGGAAACCCAGCTGGGTCGGGCCTGTGAACCGGGCGGCCTCGTGGCCGCCCGCTTGGCCGAACCGTCACCCCCCAACCCCTTGACGTGGGTTCCCGTAGTGCCCAGAGTGTTCCACCACAAGCAATCGGGTGCGCTATGCGCAACGAAAATCGCTCGGAGGGCTCCCGCAGTGGCAGACCTGTATGTCGACGGAGAGTGGCGGAATCCGGTGGCCGGAGGTCACCGTGACATCCGCTGTCCCGCCGATGGCACCCTCTCCGCGACCGTCGCCGAAGGGACACGTCCCGACACCGAGGCGGCCGTCGCCGCGGCCCGCCGGGCCTTCGACGAAGGGCCCTGGCCGCGCACCCCCGAGCGCGAGCGCGGCGCGCTGCTCCTGCGCACCGCCGACATCCTCGAGCGCGACGCCAAGGAGTTCGCCCGCGCCGAATCACTGGACACCGGCAAGCGGCTGGTGGAGAGCGAGTACGACATCGCCGACGTCGTCTCCTGCTTCCGATACTACGGCGGGCTCGGCGGCACCGACGCCGGCCGCGTGATCGACACCGGACGCGACGACGCGGTCAGCCGTGTCGTGTACGAGCCGATCGGTGTGTGCGCGCTGATCACCCCCTGGAACTACCCACTGCTTCAGGCGAGTTGGAAGGTAGCGCCCGCCCTCCTCGCGGGCAACACGATCGTCCTCAAGCCCAGTGAGCTGACTCCCTCCACGTCGATCCTGCTGATGAAGGCACTGGAGGAGGCCGGGCTCCCGGCCGGCGCCGCCAATCTCGTCCTGGGGACCGGGCCCGAGGTGGGCGCACCGCTCTGCGAGGACCCACAGGTCGACATGGTCTCCTTCACCGGTGGCCTGGACACGGGGCGGCGGATCATGGCCACCGCGGCCGCGACCGTGAAGAAGGTCGCGCTGGAGCTCGGCGGCAAGAACCCCAACGTCGTCTTCGCCGACGCCGACTTCGAGACGGCCGTGGACTTCGCGCTCACGGCCGTCTTCCTGCACTCCGGGCAGGTCTGCTCGGCCGGCGCCCGGCTGATCGTCGAGGACGCGCTGCACGACCGTTTCGTCGACGAGGTGGTCCGCCGAGCCCGGCAGATCCGCCTGGGCGGCCCCTTCGATCCGCAGGCGGAGACCGGGGCGCTGATCTCCGCCCAGCACCTGGCGAAGGTCGAGGCGTATGTCGCCGCCGGCATCGCCGAAGGCGCCGTACTGCGCTGCGGGGGCGAACGCCCCGATGACCCGGCCCTGGCGAACGGGCACTACTACCCGCCCACCGTGCTCGACGACTGCCGCCAGGACATGCGGGTGGTGCACGAGGAGTCCTTCGGCCCGGTCCTCACCGTGGAGCGCTTCACCGACGAGGACGACGCGGTACGCATCGCCAACGACACCGAGTACGGACTCGCCGGCGCCGTATGGACACAGGACGCAGGGAAGGCCCAGCGGGTCGCCCGGCGGCTGCGTCACGGCACGGTGTGGATCAACGACTACCACCCCTATGTGCCGCAGGCGGAATGGGGTGGCTTCGGGCATTCCGGCGTGGGCCGGGAACTAGGACCGACCGGCCTGGACGAGTACCGGGAGCCCAAGCACATCTGGCAGAACATCCGACCCCGGCCGCAGCACTGGTTCCGCGGCTGAACGCCGAAAGAAGGTCGAACGTGACCACACAGACCGAGGTGCCGCAGCGGCGCGGCACGCCTCAGGACTCGGGCTCCACGCCGGTCATCTCCGTGCGCAGGCTGTGGAAGGTGTTCGGGCCGAAGGCCGACCAGGTGCCGGACTCCGAGGAGTTGTGCGGGCTCACCCGCCGCGAGCTCATGGACCGCACCGGATGCACCGCCGCCGTACGCGACGTCAACTTCGACGTCTCGCCCGGCGAGGTCTTCGTCGTCATGGGCCTGTCCGGCTCCGGCAAGTCCACGCTGGTGCGATGTCTGACCCGGCTGATCGAACCCACCGCCGGTGAGGTCGTCTTCGAGGGCCAGGACATCCGCGACGCCGACGCCAAGCGTCTGCGTGAGCTGCGGCGCCGCAAGTTCTCCATGGTCTTCCAGCACTTCGGTCTGCTGCCCCACCGCCGCGTCGTCGACAACGTGGCGTTCGGACTGGAGATCCGGGGGATGGGCAAGGCCGAGCGCACCAGACGGGCCCAGGAGGTCGTCGAACTGGTCGGCCTCGAAGGCTACGAGAACTCCTACCCCGACCAGCTGTCCGGCGGTATGCAGCAGCGCGTCGGCCTGGCTCGTGCGCTGGCCGGTGACCCGGACGTCCTCTTCTTCGACGAGCCGTTCTCGGCGCTCGACCCGCTGATCCGCCGCGACATGCAGAACGAGGTCATCCGGCTGCACCACGAGGTCGGCAAGACGATGGTGTTCATCACCCACGACCTCTCCGAGGCCCTCAAGCTGGGCGACCGCATTCTCATCATGCGCGACGGCAAGATGGTGCAGTGCGGGACCGGTGACGAGCTGGTGGGCGCCCCCGCCGACGACTACGTCCGCGAGTTCGTCAAGGACGTGCCGCGCGGCGACGTCCTCACCCTGCGGTGGATCATGCGCTCCCTGGAGGACGGCGACGAGCTGGACGGTCCCGAGCTGGGCCCGGACGTCGTGGTGAAGGAGGCCACCCGGGCGGTGCTCGCGGCCGACAAGCCGGTCAAGGTCGTCGAAAACGGCAAACTGCTCGGCATCGTCGGCGACGAGGAGATCCTCGCGGTGGTCGCAGGGCAGGAAGGCGACGCGTGATGACCGTCGCCATGGAGAAGCCGGAGAAGACAGAGACGGCGGAGCAGGCCGCGCCCGCCAGGAGCGTGCGCAAGGTCAGCCGCTCCATGGTGGTCGGCGCCATCCTGGTCGTCTGGCTGGTGCTGTTCGCCGTACTGCGCGGACAGCAGACCCTGTCGCTGGCGGCGGCCGACCTGACCGATCTGCACCGGTGGCTGAACGACGTCAACGACTCCATCGGGGCCAACCGCAACTCCAACCCGCTCTTCCTGTACTTCTTCAACGAGATCCGGCTGGTCATCGACAACCTGGTGATCTTCATCCAGGAGCTGATCTCCCAGCCGTCCGGCGCCCGCCCGGTCCCGCAGATCGGCTGGCTGGGTGTCGTCGGCATTGCCGGTTACATCTCCTGGGCCGTGGGCAACTGGCGGGTCGCGCTGCTGGCCGTGGCCGGCTTCACCTTCATGGGTCTTCAGGGCCTGTGGCAGGAGAGCATGGACACCCTGGCCCTCATCCTGTGCGCGGTGTTCGTGGCGCTGCTGTTCGCGCTCCCGCTGGGTGTGTGGGCGGGGCTGTCCGACCGGTTCAACCGGATCATGACGCCGTTTCTGGACTTCATGCAGACGATGCCGACCTTCGTCTATCTGGCCCCGCTGACCCTGTTCTTCCTCATCGGCGGCGCCTCCGCCACCATCGCCACCGTCATCTACGCGGCCCCGCCGGCGATCCGGATCACCGCGCACGCCATCCGGAACGTGCCCGCTACGACGGTCGAGGCGGCCGACTCGATGGGCGCTACCCGCCGGCAGTCGCTGCTGAAGGTGCTGCTGCCGATGTCCAAGCGGACCGTGGTGATGGGCGTCAACCAGACGATCATGGCCGCCCTGGCCATGGTGACCATCGCGGCACTGATCAACGCGCCCGGTCTCGGCGCGATCGTCGTCCAGGCGCTGCAGTCGCTCGACGTCGGCACGGCCTTCAACGCGGGTCTGGCCATCGTGGTCATGGCGATCGTGCTGGACCGGGTCACGACCGCGGCCGCCGCACGGGAGGAGAACGCACGGCGTTCCAAGAACCACTTCGTGCGGTGGCGGCGGCCCCTGCTGGGTGCCGGCGCAGCGGTCACCGCGGTCCTGGTCTACCTCTCGCACACCTATCTGTGGGCGGCCGAGTTCCCCGGCGACGGCACCGTCGGCAGCCACATCGCGAGCGCGGCGGACACCGCGACCACCTGGGCGCAGGACAACCTGTCGGGCGTCACCAACGCGATCCGTGACGCCATCACCAACGGCCTGCTCAACCCGTTCCAGACGCTGGTCACCGACTCCCCGTGGTGGCTCGTCGGCGCGGTGCTGGTCGCGATCGGCGTGGCGCTCGGCGGCTGGAAGGCCGGGCTCACCACGGCCGTGTGCGTGGGCCTGCTGGTCGGCACCGGCGTGTGGTCGGACGCCATGACGACGCTGGCGTCGACACTCGTCGCGACGGTGCTGGTGATGGTGCTCGGCATCGTCTTCGGCGTGTGGATGGGGCGCAGCAGGCTCGTGGACCGGCTGATCCGGCCCAGCCTGGACGCGGCCCAGGTCATGCCGCCGTTCGTCTATCTCGTGCCGTTCCTCGCGCTGTTCGGTCCCACGCGCTTCACGGCCATCGTCGCCGCGATCGTCTACGGAGCACCCGTCGCCATGAAGATCATCGCGGACGGGATCCGGGCGGTGCCCGAGACCACCGTGGAGGCGGCCACCTCCGCCGGGTGCAACACGTGGCAGATCATCACCAAGGTCCAGCTGCCGATGGCACGCAGCGCCCTGACCCTCGCGACCAACCAGGGCCTGATCTATGTGCTGTCGATGGTTGTGGTGGGCGGCCTGGTAGGCGCGGGCGCCCTCGGCTACGACGTCGTGGCCGGCTTCTCGCAGGGGCAACTGTTCGGGAAGGGGCTGGCCGCAGGGTTCGCCATCGTCCTTCTCGGAGTCATGTTCGACCGGATCACTCAGGCAGCGGCGCGGCGTACCAGCGCGTAAGGAGTTCACTGACCATGGCTAGGCAAGCAACACAGTGGAGAGTCGGCGCGGCCGGCATAGCGGTCCTCGGCCTCACCCTCACCGCCTGCGGCGGCGCGAAGGTCGGTGACAACTCCTCAGAGGCCGGCGGCTCGGGCAGCTCCGGCAAGTGCGGAACCTTCAACCTCGCGGTCAACCCGTGGGTGGGCTACGAGGCGGACGCGGCGGTCGTCGCCTACGTCGCGGAACACGACCTCAAGTGCAAGGTCAACCAGAAGGACCTGAAGGAGGAGATCGCCTGGCAGGGCTTCGGGACGGGCGAGGTGGACGCCATCCTGGAGAACTGGGGTCACGACGACCTGAAGAAGAAGTACATCACCGGCCAGAAGACCGCCGTCGAGGCCGGCTCGACCGGCAACAAGGGGGTCATCGGCTGGTACGTACCGCCGTGGCTGGCGAAGGCGCACCCGGACATCACCGACTGGAAGAACCTCAACAAGTACGCCGCCAACTTCAAGACCTCCGAGTCGGGCGGCAAGGGCCAGCTCCTCGACGGCGACCCGTCGTACGTCACCAACGACGAGGCGCTGGTGAAGAACCTGAAGCTGGACTTCAAGGTCGTGTACGCGGGCAGCGAGACCGCCCTCATCCAGGCCTACAGGGACGCCGAGAAGAACAAGAAGTGGGTGATCGGCTACTTCTACGAGCCGCAGTGGTTCCTTTCCGAGGTGCCGCTGGCGAAGGTGAAGCTGCCCGAGTACAAGGAAGGCTGCGACGCCGACGCGGAGAAGGTCGCCTGCGACTATCCGGTGTACGACCTGGACAAGATCGTCAGTGCGAAGTTCGCCAAGTCGGGCAGCCCGGCCTACGACCTGGTGAAGAAGTTCAACTGGACGAACGACGACCAGAACGTCGTGGCGAAGTACATCGCCGTCGACAAGATGAAGCCTGAGGCGGCGGCCAAGAAGTGGGTCGAGGCCAACCGCGACAAGGTGGACGCCTGGCTCAAGTAGCGCCGGAAGCCGGAGTCGAAAAGCCGGCCGAACATGCCCGGCGGGGGGGGGGGGGCCCCCCCCCCCCCCCCCCCCCGCACCCCCCCCCTTCCGTCCCCTTTCTCCCGGTCCCCAACCCCCTCCCCCCCCCCCCCCCGCCAGAACACCGCGCCGCGCCACCCCAACCACACT
>NZ_JBWKCC010000037.1:25830-37256 GCF_056436655.1 Streptomyces sp. NPDC043427
AGCGGGGGAAGCAGGGAGAAAAAATCGCACGAACTCTCCCGCGGGCTTGCCCCCCCCCCCCCCCCCCCCCCCCGCCGGGCATCGCCGTGTTCCGGCCCGTTTTCCGAGGTCTCAGAGCCCTTGACACCCACCTGCGCGGCAGGCACATTGAGTTGCGCAACCTGAACCAAGTTGCGTACACAGCAACTGGATCGGCTCGACTGGTTATCAAACCGGAGGTGCGGCGATGGCGGGACCCCGAGTGGTCATCATCGGAGCGGGAGTCGTCGGCGCGGCCCTCGCGGACGAGATCTCCGCGCGAGGCTGGACCGAGGTGACCGTGGTCGACCAGGGCCCGCTCCCCGCCACCGGGGGCTCCACCTCACACGCCCCGGGGCTGGTCTTCCAGACGAACTCCTCCAAGACCATGACCGAGCTGGCCCGCTACACCGTCGAGAAGTTCTGCTCCCTCGACGTCGACGGCAAGCCCTGCTTCCTCCAGGTCGGCGGCCTGGAAGTGGCGACCACCCCCGAGCGCCTCACGGAACTGCGCCGCCGCCACGGCTGGATCACCGCCTGGGGCATCGAGTCACGGCTCCTGACCCCCGACGAGTGCCTCGAACAGCACCCGCTGGTCAACCGTGACAGGGTCCTCGGCGGCCTCCTCGTCCCGACCGACGGCCTCGCCAAGGCCGTCCTCGCCGTGGAGGCACAGATCCGCCGGGCCACCGAGCGCGGCGTCCGCTTCCTCGCCCGCCACGAGGTCCTCGACGTGACCCGGGCCGACGGCGAGGTGACCGGCGTCCTCACCGACCAGGGCGAGATCCCCGCGGACATCGTCGTGTGCTGCGCCGGCATCTGGGGCCCGAAGATCGCCCGCATGGTCGGCATGAACCTTCCGCTCACTCCGCTCGCCCACCAGCTCGCCTGGACCGGCCCCGTCCCGGCCCTGGCCGGCCAGACCGAGGAGGCGGTCCGCCCGATCCTGCGCCACCAGGACGCCGACCTCTACTACCGCGACCGCTTCGACGGCCTGGGCATCGGCTCCTACGGCCACCGCCCCATGCCCATCTCGGCCGACGACATCCTCTCCGTGGACGAGGCCGACCAGATGCCGTCGATCCTGAAGTTCACCGAGGAGGACTTCGCCGACGCCTGGACCGAGACGCAGTCCCTGCTCCCCGCGACCAAGGAAGCCAAGGTGGAGGAGGGCATCAACGGCCTGTTCTCCTTCACCACCGACAACTTCCCGCTGCTCGGCGAGTCCCCGGACGTCAAGGGCTTCTGGGTCGCCGAGGCCGTGTGGGTCACCCACTCCGCGGGCGTGGGCCGGGCGATGGCCGAATGGCTGGTCGACGGCCACTGTTCGTCCTTCGACCTGCACGAGTGCGACGTCAACCGCTTCGAACCGCACCAGCTGTCCCCGGAGTACGTCCTGGCCCGCGACTGCCAGAACTTCGTCGAGGTCTACGACATCCTCCACCCCCTCCAGCCCTCGGGCGACCCGCGCCCGATCCGCACCAGCCCCTTCCACCCCCGCCAGCAGGAGCACGGCGCCTACTTCCTGGAGGCGAACGGCTGGGAGCGCCCGCAGTGGTACGAGGCCAACGCCTCCCTCGTCGAGGGCCGCTCCATCACGACCCCCAACGACTGGGCGGCGCAGTACTGGTCGCCCATCGTCGCAGCCGAGGCGCAGACCACCCGCGAGACCGTCGCCATGTACGACATGACCGCCCTCAAGCGCCTGGAGGTGACCGGCCCCGGCGCCGTCGATCTCCTGGAGCGCCTGTGCACCGGCAAGGTCGCCAAGTCCGTCGGCTCGGTCACGTACACCCTGCTCCTCGACCACCACGGCGGCATCCGCAGCGACATCACCGTCGCCCGCCTGGCCCGCGACCTCTTCCAGGTCGGCGCCAACGGCAACCTGGACCTCGACTGGTTCACCCGCCACCTCCCCGCCGACGGCACGGTCCAGGTCCGCGACATCACCCCCGGCACCTGCTGCATCGGCCTGTGGGGCCCGCTCGCCCGCAAGGTCCTCCAGCCCCTCACGGACGAGGACTTCTCGAACGACGGCCTGAAGTACTTCCGCGCCAAGCGCGCCTACATCGGCAGCGTCCCGGTGACGGCCATGCGCCTGTCGTACGTCGGCGAACTCGGTTGGGAGCTGTACACGACCGCCGACCAGGGCCTGAAACTCTGGGACACCCTGTGGCAGGCGGCCGAGCCCCTCGGCGGCGTCATCGCCGGCCGCGGCGCCTTCAACAGCCTCCGCCTGGAGAAGGGTTACCGCTCCTTCGGCACCGACATGACCTACGAGCACGACCCTTACGAGGCCGGCGTCGGCTTCGCCGTCAAGCCCGACAAGGACGACTTCATCGGCAAGGCCGCGCTGGAGCGCCGCAAGGACAACGTGCGGCGCAAGCTGACCTGCCTCACCATCGACGACCCGCGGTCGGTCGTCATGGGCAAGGAGCCGGTGTACGACGGCGACCGCCCGGTCGGCTACGTCACCAGCGCCGCCTACGGCTACACGATCGGCAAGGGCATCGCCTACGCATGGCTCCCCGCGGAGCTGGCCACCCCCGGCACGACCGTGCACCTCGGCTACTTCGACCAGCGCGTCGAAGCGGTCGTAGCCCAAGAACCGCTGTTCGACCCGACCATGTCCCGCCTTCGTGGCTAGGGCCTGTCGTCTGGATCACGCCGCAGACGCGGGGCCTGGCACGCACCTCTGCCGCGTTGTCGTCGGTTGCCGATGCTCCGCATCGACGCCCTCCTCCGCCTTGCAGAGGCACGCTCCCCCGCGCTCGGCTTCGCTCGCGCGGGGGGCCCCCCATGACCCCGCTCACCGGCGTCGAACAGCCCCCGTCACTTCCCTGCGACCTGATCCAAACGAAAGGCCCTAGCCGTGCAGAAGGGGTATCGCCGGTGAACGCACAACTGCTCGACGGCAAGGCGACCGCCGCCGACATCCGCCGCGAACTCGCGGAGCGCGTTGCCAAGTCGACCGCCACCGTCGGCCGCCCGCCGGGACTCGGCACCGTCCTGGTCGGCGACGACCCCGGCAGCCGTGCCTACGTCGCCGGCAAGCACCGCGACTGCGCCCAGGTGGGCATCGCCTCCATCCGCCGGGACCTGCCCGCCGACGCCTCGCAGCAGCAGGTCGAGGAGACGATCGACGAGCTCAACGCCGACCCGGCCTGCACCGGCTACATCGTCCAACTTCCGCTCCCGCGCCACCTGGACGCGGGCGCCGTACTGCAACGCATCGACCCGGCCAAGGACGCCGACGGCCTGCACCCCGTCAACCTAGGCCGGCTGGTCCTGGGCGTCGACGCCCCGCTGCCGTGCACCCCGCGCGGCATCGTCGAACTGCTCCGCCGGTACGAGGTGCCGCTCGCAGGTGCCCGGGTGTGTGTGATCGGCCGGGGCATCACGGTGGGACGGCCCATCGGCCTGCTCCTCACCCGCAGGTCCGAGAACGCCACCGTCACCCTCTGCCACACCGGCACCAAGGGCCTGGCCTGGCACGTACGCGAGGCGGACATCGTGATCGCTGCGGCCGGCTCGCCCGGACTGATCACCAAGGACATGCTGCGCCCCGGCGCGGCCGTCCTGGACGTCGGCATCACCCGCACCGACCAGGGACTGGTGGGCGACGTCCACCCGGAGGCCGCCACGGTCGCCGGATGGCTCGCGCCGATGCCCGGGGGTGTGGGTCCCATGACCCGAGCGATGCTGCTCGCCAACGTCGTCGAGGCCGCCGAGAGGAACGCGAACGCCGTATGAACGCGCTGAACACCCCCTGGCGGAGCCGGACCCCGAGGTGCACGCCGCTCTCCGGGCCGCACCGCACCGTCGGCAGTCCACCCTGGAGATGATCGCCTCTTCGGCGCCTGGTTCGCCCACGTCCAGCCGCACTCCGGTGCGAGGCCAACACCACCGTCTTCTTCGCGCTGGTCCAGCCCGGCGACACCCTCCTCGGCCTCGACCTCGCGCACGGCGGGCCCCTCACCCACGGCATGCGCGTCAACTACAGCGGCAAGATGCTCAATGGAGTGTGCCCTACCGCGTGTCAGAGGCGGACCACGTGGTCGACATGGACGAGGTCGAACGCCTCGCCGAGGAACACCGCCCGCGGGCCTGCGGCCTCGAAGGCGGCCCCACAGCAGGACGGAGCCCGGTCGACCTGTGCGACCGGGCCCCGAACGTCATGCGCGCCACTCGTACGCCGCCGCCGAACCTCAGCCCCCGTGGCCGAGACGGCGGCTGAGTTCGTCCGCTCCCTCGACCAGTGCCGGTGCGAGCTCGTGCATCCGCTCCTCGGTGAGGCGGAAGGCCGGCCCCGAGGCGGTGAGGGCGGCGACGGGCTCGCCGTCGCCCGAACGCACCGGCGCGGCCATGGCGTTCAGGCCTTCCTCGTATTCCTCCATCGTCATGGCGTAGCCCCGCTCGCGGGCTTCGGCCAGATCCGCTTCCAGCTTCTTTCTCGAGGTCAGCGTGTGTGCCGTCATGCGGGCGAGCCCTGCCGCGGCGACGAGCTCGTCCCGGCGCTTCGGGTCGAGGTGGGCCAGGAGGATCTTTCCGCTCGATGTGCAGTGCGGTGGTGTCAGCCGTCCGACCCAGTTCTGCGCGGTGATGGCCGACGGGCCGCGCACCTGGTAGAGGTTGATCACGTGGTGGGATTCGAGCACCGCGATGTTCATCGTCTCGCCCAGTTCGTCGACGAGACGCTCGCAGATCCTCCGCCCGTGTCTGGTCACTTCGATGCGCCCGGTGACCGCACCGGCCAGGCGCACGACTCCGAAGCCGAGACGGTACTTCCCGCGCTCGCCCTCCTGCTCGACCATCCCATGCGCCTCCAGCGCGCCGAGCAGACGAAAGGCGGTTGACTTGTGGACGTCGATCGCGTCTGCCACTTCACTGACGCCTGCCTCGCCGCGCTGGGCCAGGATCTCCAGCACACTGACAGCCCGGTCGACGGACTGCACTCCGCCGCTGGAGGTGACTGCGGACTCGGTGCCGTAACTGCTCATAGCGCAACCATATGCGAATAGGTCAACACCGGTCAGCGGAAGACGACCGTGCGATTGCCGTTGATCATGACCCGGCTCTGGCTGTGCCATTCCACCGCCCGGGCGAGGACCTGCGCCTCGACGTCGCGCCCCAGGGTGACCAGACTGTCGGGGCTCTGCGAGTGGTTCACGCGGATGACGTCCTGCTCGATGATGGGGCCCTCGTCGAGGTCCGGGGTGACGTAGTGGGCCGTGGCTCCGACGAGCTTGACGCCGCGCTCGTGGGCCTGGACGTACGGCCGTGCGCCCTTGAAGCTCGGCAGGAACGAGTGGTGGATGTTGATCGCCCGGCCTTCGAGCTGCTTGCACAGGTCGTTCGACAGGATCTGCATGTAGCGGGCGAGGACCACGAGGTCGATGTCCAGCTCGTCGACGAGCTTCAGCAGCCGCGCCTCCGCGTCGGCCTTCGTCTCCCGGGTCACGGGGATGTGGTGGAACGGGATCCCGTAGCTCTCGGCGAGCGGTTCGAAGTCCCGGTGGTTGGAGACGATCGCCGGCACCTCGATGTTCAGCGCGCCGGTGCTCCGCCGGAAGAGCAGGTCGTTGAGGCAGTGACCGAACTTCGACACCATGATCAGCGTGCGGGTCGGAGTCGACGCGTCGTGCAGCTGCCAGGAGATCCGGTACGCCTCCGCCACCGGGCCGAAGCCGCAACGCAGGTCCTCCAGCGATGTGCTCGGGTCCGATACGTCGAAGTGCACACGCATGAAGAAGCGGTCCTGGAGCCGGTCGTCGAACTGGTGGCTTTCCTGGATGTTCCCGGAGTGCCGGACGAGGAAGCCGGTGACGGCGTGGACGAGGCCGGAGCGGTCGGGGCACGAGAGGGTGAGGACGAACTCGCGGTCGGAGTGCGGTCGAAGAGACACTGAGTCCTCCTGGAAGTGCGCATTACGCAACAGCGGGACTGATACGCAACATGGTCCAGGTTGTCGCGGCCCGCGGTCAAGGGTCCGGATCGACACGGTCGCCTCTTGACAGTGGTTCGGGCTGGCTGCACTGTGTGTTGCGGTGAACGATACATGTTGCGCATAAAGAAACCTCAGGAGTTCTCTATGACTGCGACCTCCCTGCCGGAGAGCCTGATCGCGACGCTCCCGGGTGACCACTACACGGACCCGGAGGTCTTCCGCCTGGAGCAGGAGCACATCTTCGAGTCGATGTGGTTCTGCGTGGCGCGCTCGTCGGAGCTGGACAAGCCGGGCGCGTTCAAGACCGTGGACGTCGGGCGGGAGAGCGTCCTGGTGACGCGGTCGCGGAACCGGTCCGTCCGCGCCTTCTTCAACGTGTGCCGGCACCGCGGCGCGAAGCTGTGCACGGAGGAGTCCGGCGAGGTGAAGCGGGCGTTCCAATGCCCGTACCACGCCTGGACCTACGACCTCGACGGCAAGCTCGTCGCGGCTCCGAACCTGACGAGGATGCCGGACGTGGGCCGGACCGAGTACGGCCTGGCGAGCGTGGCCGTGCGCGAGTGGCTGGGCTATGTGTGGGTGTGCCTGGCCGAGAACCCGCCCTCGTTCGAGCAGTCGGTGATCGCGGACGTGGTGGCGCGCCTCGGGGACGTGGAGTCCATCGACCGCTACGACGTCGAGAGCCTGGAGGTCGGCAGGCGCATCGTCTACGACGTGAGGGCGAACTGGAAGCTCATCGTCGAGAACTTCATGGAGTGCTACCACTGCGCGACGATCCACCCCGAACTCACCGAGGTGCTCCCGGAGTTCGCCGACGGGTACGCGGCGCAGTACTACGTGGGGCACGGCGCCGAGTTCGGCGAGGACGTCAGGGGATTCACCGTCGACGGCTCCGAGGGCCTGGACCGCATCCCCACGGTCTCCGAGGACCAGGACCGCCGCTACTACGCGATCACGGTGCGGCCGCAGGTGTTCATCAACCTGGTCCCCGACCACGTGATCTTCCACCGGATGTATCCGGTGGCGGTCGACCGGACGATCGTGGAGTGCGACTGGCTGTATCTCAAAGGCGTCGTGGAGAGCGGCCGGGACGTCAGCCGGTCGGTGGAACTGTTCGACCGGGTCAACCGGCAGGACTTCGACGCCTGTGAGCGCTGCCAGCCGGCCATGAGCTCGCGCCTGTACGCGAAGGGGGGCGTCCTGGTGCCCAGCGAGCACCACATCGGCGAGTTCCACGACTGGCTCCAGGAGCGCCTGGGCACCCGCTCGAACGCCGTGGCCCGCTAGGGTCTTTCGTTTGGATCAGGCCGGATCAGGGAGCGGGGTCCGGTGCCGTGCGTCGCAAGGCGGAGGAGGGCGGCAGGGCGGAGCCCTGCCGACCGACGACAACGCGGCGAGGCGCGGTGCCGGGGCCTGCGAGCCCGGCATGAGCCAAACGAGAGGCCCTGGGGCAGGTCGCCGATCAGGCGGTTCCCCTGGACTCCACGGCGGAGGTCAGCAGCACCCCCACCTCCAAGTCCATCGTGGTCCGGCTGGAACCGGCACCATGACCCCGTCGTGCGATCCGTCAGGCCGAAGGCTGCCCGGTGAGGATCTCCACGCGGCCGGTGTCGAGTGAGTAATAGGCGCTTACGACGGCGAGGTCGCCCGTCTTGATGAGGGGGGAGAGGGCCTTGTTGGCCCGCAGGTCTTCGGCGGTCTGTTCGGCGTGTGCGCGGATCATGGAGTCGACGGGGTCGTCGGTCTTCCCCTTGAGGGTCGCCCGGTACGCCGGCCGCAGGGCCTGGGCTATGGACGGCAGGGTGCCGGGCAGTTCCTTGCCGTCGCGCATCGCCTCGTACGTCGCCTTGATGGCGCCACAGCGCTGGTGCCCGAGCACGACCACGAGCGGGGTCCCCGACGTCAGGGGCCCGTACTCGACGGAACCGGTGACCACCGGGGCCACCACCTGCCCGCCGGTGCGCAGCACGAACAGGTCGCCGAGTCCGGTGTCGAAGACCAGCTCCGGCGGCACCCGGGAGTCGATGCAGGAAAGGATCACGCCGTAGGGGTTCTGCTTCTCGGCGACGGCCTTGCGCCGGACGGGATCCTGGTTCGGGCGCTGCAACTCGCCGTCCACCCAGCGCGCGTTGCCCTCCATCAGTCTCGCCAACGCCGCCGACGGCGAGTCCGGTCGTACCTCCGTGGACGGTGAAGCGCTCGCCGGCGCCGCCCCCGCGACCGCCGCCTTCGTCGCGGCCGTGCCGTCCGAGTGGGACGAACAACCCGTGACGAGTGCCGCGGTGGCCACCAGCCCCCCGGTCAGAAGTGCCCGGCGCTGCGGATGCCCGGTGTTCCCCATGACTCTGTCCCCTCTTGCAGTGTGTCCTCTGCTCGGGCACCTCGGCGGAGCCCGCGAATTCCACTGTGGTGGGAGGCCGGTTAGCGCCCGTACAGCGTTGATCAAGGGGAGGAGAAGCATCTGTCCAAGCCACGTGGAGTACGGGATGCAGACCCGGTTGGCGGGGATCCCGATAGGTTCGATCACATCCCGTCGGGACATCCCGCTGGGGGGACGGGCCCAGACCTACGCATGAGGGAGTTCGCATGGCTTCTGTCCACCGCACCACCATGACGCCCACCAAGCTGGAGCTGCTCAACGACTGGCTGCCGAAGCAGAGTTGGTACGTCGGCGACGCGGAAGCGCCGGAACTGGTCAAGGCCGGCGGGTTCCGTCTGGACGATCCCGAGGGCGCGGTCGGGATCGAGTTCATGGTCGTGGTGGACGCCGCCGCACAGGAGCCGGTGGCGTATCTGGTGCCGATGGGTTATCGCGGTGCTGCGCTGGCGGGCATACCCCGCGAGGCGTTGATCGGCACCTCCGAGCACGGAGTGCTCGGCACCCGGTGGATCTACGACGGCGTTCATGACCCGGTGGTGATGGCGCAGTTGCGTGCCCTTCTGCGCGGTGAGGCGATGCCCCAGCACCAGAGCGAGAGCGACACCCCTGACCCGACCGTCACCGTGCACGGAACGGGCCCTGGCGACGGGCTCGACGTTCAGGTCAACCGCGTGCTGCGGGCTGCAGAGGCCGCGCGGGGTTCGTCCGGACACCTCGTCGCCGGATGGACCTGGCCGGACGGAACGGCTGCACGGGGAGTACTCGCGACCGTCGCGCCGCGGTGAGCGCGGTGGGCCCGGGCAGGCGTCGAGGAATGGCATGGACAGCCTGAGGGGCTGCTGGGCATCATGATCCACATGGCTGATCAGCAGATTGCGGAGGACTGTGTGAGCGCACTGCCGGAGTCGGTGGACAGTGCTGCCTTGCTCGCATTGTCCGAGGAGTACCACCAGCGGCCCGCCCGGTTCGTGGGGTTGCGCGAGGTGAGCGGGCACCTGGTCAAGGTGTACTCCCTCCAGGCCCCGGGCCGCGACGCGACGGAGCAGGGCATCGGCGCCGCCGTGCGGATCGCCGAAGGGCATCTGGCACTCGGCCGCACCCGCGGGTCGCTCGGCCTCGCCGTCCTGATCACGCACGCGGGTGGCGACGGCGACTACGTCCTGGTCCACACGTGGATCGAAGCGCTCATGTCCGACCTGGCCGTCTTCGCCGGACCGGCCGGGCAGCCCGACCAACTCCGCCCGGGCCGCACCGGTCTCACCCCCTGTGTCTGGGAAGCCGCCCTCCTCGCCCACGAGCGCGACGCGTTCTCACGGCACATCCTCGACGGCAGCGGCACGCTCGCCAACCGGCTGGCCGCCTGGGGCGCCGACACCCTGACGGGCGACATTCGCTGACCAGCGCCCCGGCCGTACGCCACTCACACTCCGGCGCGGTCCTGAAACGTTCGGGAGCCGGGGACGCAGGGGCGGCGGGCACGCTGTGGCCAGTGGAGAGGGAGGCGTCCGCGTCCGCCGTACGCGCAACAGGGTCCCGCTCCGGGTGGTTCCTGCCGATGTCCGTCGCGGCGGGGGTCGCCCTCTTCGCCGTCGACCTGCTGCGCAGGCGGCCGCTGGGCGCCGCCCTGGGGCCCGCGGTCAGCCTGTGCGTCGCCGCTGAGCCCGAGGGGCTGCCGTTCGTCGCCACCGTGGCGGAGCCGGCCGCGGCCCGTCGGCTGTCCACCCGGGACACCCTCGGACGCAGCGCCTCCACCATCGAGGCGCTGGGCCGCATCGTCACCGCGCTGCGCTCGGCCGGCCGATTGCCGCCGTCACCGGCGACGGCGCCAATGACGCGCCCCACCATCAGGATCGCCGACGTCGGCATCGCCCTCGGCTCCCGGGCGACCCCGGCGGCCCGCTCCGCCGCCGACGTGGTCGTCACCGACGACCGTATCGAGACCATCGTGGACGCCATCGTCGAGGGCCGCGCCATGTGGGCCTCCGTGCGCAAGGCGCTGGGCATCCTGCTCGCTCGGCGGCAACCTCGGGGAGATCATCTTCACCCTGGCGACCAGTCTGCTCACCGGGCGCAGCGCGCTGAACGCACGACAGCTCCTCCTGGTCAACCTGCTCACGGACATGTTGCCCGCCATGGCCATCGCCGCCCGGCCGCCGGCCGACCCCACGAGGAAACTGCTCGCGGAGGGGCCCGAGGCGTCGTTCGGGGCGGCCCTCACGCGTCACATCCGACTGCGTGCCGCCGTCACCGCGGCAGCGGCGGCCGCCTGGGTCGTCGCCCGGGCGACCGGCACCCTGGGGCGCGCCGACACGGTCGCCCTGGTCGCCCTCGTGTCCGGCGGGCGTCCGGCGGCCGCTCACGCCTGACCTGGCATCCGGTGCAACTCATTACCTTTTGCCAGATTTAGGTGGCTTTTCGCTGCCTGGAGATGGAACCGTGGAGAAGGGGCACCTGCACGTACGCTTCCCAGCAGGGAGGACGGAGATGACTTCCCCGCAGTTCCAGCCCCAACAACCACCCACCCAGGAAAAGAGCCCGGACCGAGGCGACCGGGCACAGGCGCCGGAGACGGTCCCCACGACGGGCGAGGCGCAGCAGACGCCCGAAACCCCCGAAGGCCGGGAGAGGCCGGCGGGCGGCAAGGTGGTCCACCTGCACACCGCGCACCCGCGGGTACCCATCCCCTACGTGACCCCGGGCGACATGTTCACCGGCGCCCGCAGGAGCACCTCGATGCTCCCCTCGCCCCGCAAGGTCGTCTACTACGGAATCCTCGGCGCCATGGCCGTGGCCGGAGCCCTTGAGTGGCCGGTCGCCGTCGCCGTCGGCGCCGCCACCGAAGTGATCACCCGCGAGCAGGCGGCCTGGAAACGAGCCGGGCGGGAAGAGGAGCAGCGCCGGCAGCCCGACGCCGAGCCCTCCGCCCGGACGGAGTCCGCCGAGTCGCGGCAGACAGCGATGGCCTGACTGACCCCTTCGCGCCCGCAACGCCGGTGGGGGGGGGGGGGGGGGGGGGGGGGGGGGAGGAGAGGGGGGGGGGGGGGGGGGGGGGGGGGGGGGGGGGGGGGGGGGGGGGGGGGT
>NZ_JBWKCC010000037.1:37265-111345 GCF_056436655.1 Streptomyces sp. NPDC043427
CCCCCCCCCCCCCCCCCCCCCCCCCCCCCCCCCCCCCCCCCCCCCCCCCCCCCTGCTCCCCCCCCCCCCCCCCCCCCCCCCCCCCCCCACCGGCGTTCCCATGCGGACAGCGTTCGAGGCCGGCCCTCCGGCGAAACATTGGAGGACTGCTGGTGCTGGCCCTCAACAGCGGGTCCCTGGGGTCGTTGCCGTCCCGCGGAGGTCCGGCCCCCAGACCGTCGAACCCGCAGTACTTTCCCCTTGTTCGGAGACACCCTGACGCGTGCTCTGCCCCGTCGTGCCGTGCTTGCCGCTCCGTGCCGTCCTGATGTTCACGCTGGCCGCCTGCGGCGGTTCCGACTCCGGCGCCGACAACTCCAGCGCCGCGAACAACCAGCAGCAGGCCCAGAGCGCGGGTGGCGCCGAGGTGGCGGGTGAAGCCGCCGGAGACGCCGACGACAAGATGGACGCCACCGGCGCTACCGGCCCGAAAGGCGCCGCCTTCGCCGGACGGAGACGTCGGTGACGCGGGTGCTGGATGCCGCAGTCGGCCGCGCGGCGGGCACGCCGTCCGGAGGTCCGCTCGGTCACGTCCGTCTGCACAGGATGCTGAGCGAGTTGGCCGCGACGATGGCCCCGATACTCGCCCACTCCGTCCAGCCCAGGTCCTGGCCGAGGCCGATCCAGCCGACGACCGCGGCGAGGACAGGGTTGACGCTCATGAAGAGTCCGAACGCCTCGGCGGGCACCCGGCGCAGCGTGAACAGGTCCGCCAGGTACGGGACCGCCGAGGACAGGACACCGGCCGCGACGGCGTAGCCGACCGCCGGCCCGGTCGGAGGCTGCTGAAGGAGGAGCACGATGCCGACCGGCAGGAACATCAGGGCGGAGACCGTGGCGGCAGCCGCGGACCCCTGCGCGCCGGGGACGCGTCGGCCCACGGTGCGGTTGAGCAGGATGTACGACGCCCAGCACGCAGCGGCGAGCAGACCGAGCCCCATGCCGGCGTAGTCGGTCGAGGGCTGCGGGCGCATCAGCGTGACGACCCCCGCCGCGGCGATCACCGCGCAGCACGCGTCCACGCGTCGGCGCGCGGCGGTCAGGGCGATCGTGAGCGGACCTAGGAACTCCAGTGTCACCGCCAGCCCCAGCCCGATGCGGTCGATGGCGCTGTACAGGGACAGGTTCATCGTCCCGAACACCACGGCCAGCCCGAGCACCGGCCGCCACTGCCGCCAGGTGAAGCTCCGCAGCCGGGGCCGGCCGACCGCCAGCAGGACGAGCGCGGCGACGTACTGGCGGACGGCGACGACACCGACGGGCCCGAGGACGGGGAAGGCGAGCGACCCGATCGCGGCGCCGCTCTGGTTGGACAGGCCGCTGCCGATCATCGCGGCCACGCCCGCGAAGCGGCTGCGGTCGGGCTCCGGGTCCGGGCGCGCCGCAGCGTGGGCGGACGGGGCGGAGCGGGTGGGCGCCGTGACGGGGGCGGGTTCGGCTCGCATGCCTCGATCGTGTGGCGACCCTGCCCATGCGTAAAATGCGTTCACCGTTCGATCTATACGATCGAGTCATGGATCTGGAGCTTCGGCAGTTGCGCTGCCTCGTCGCCATCGTCGACGAGGGCACCTTCACCGACGCGGCCATTGCCCTCGGCGTCTCCCAGGCGGCCGTGTCCCGGACCTTGGCCTCATTCGAACGGGCCCTGGGTGTACGGCTGTTGCGCCGCACCTCGCGCGAGGTGACACCGACCGCGACGGGGCTGCGGGTGCTCGCGCAGGCCAGGCGGGTGCTCGCGGAGGTGGAGGATCTGGTCCAGGAGGCCACCTCGGGCCACACCCGCCTGCGGATCGGCTACGCATGGTCGGCACTCGGCCGCCACACGCCGGCCTTCCAGCGCCGCTGGGCCCAGGCGCAACCCGGCACGGACCTGCGTCTCGTGCGCGTCAACTCCGCCACCGCCGGGCTCGCGGACGGCGCCTGTGACCTCGCGGTGGTACGCAGACCGTTGGAGGACCGGCGTTTCGAGTCCGCCATCGTGGGGCTGGAACGACGGCTCGCCGCCCTGTCCGCCGACGACGCCCTGGCGCCGCGCCGCTCGCTACGGCTCGCGGAGCTCAGCGAGCGCACGCTGCTGATCGACCGGCGGACCGGCACCACCACGCCCGACCTGTGGCCGCCGGACTCCCGTCCGGCGACCGAGGAGACGCACGACGTCGACGACTGGCTCACCGTGATCTCCAGCGGCCGCTGCGTCGGCCTGACGGCCGAGTCCACCGCCCACCAGTACCCGCGCCCCGGCGTCGTCTACCGGCCGGTGCGCGACGCTGAGCCCATCGCCGTACGCCTCGCCTGGTGGCGGGACGACCCGCACCCCGCCACCCAGTCCGTGATGGAACTGCTCACCGCCCTCTACCGCGAAACTCGACGATCTCCACCGAGCTCTTGTCGTGCTGGAAGGAGGCGTACACCTGCTGCCGGATGATCCCGCTGGGCAGCCGGCTCAGCTTCGGCCGGACGAACATGCCGTGCTGGTTCTCGCAATGACGCCGATCGCTATGCGGCCCAGCTGTGTGAACGTCTGGGCGTGGCCAGGGAGTTCAGCTCTGCGGACGGCCCGCGGGTCGCCTCCGAACTCCGCGAGGAGAACGACGTACTGCGCTCCCTCGCGCCCGACTACCAGGTGTGGGGCGGGTACGACGGCCGAGGCCTGGTCATCCGCTCTCCCGAACCGGTGGACTTCCACCCGGACGGAAAGATCGTCAGCGTCGTCCCGGTCGCCGCACTGACCGAAGCCGTCGCGCACGCCGGTGTCGCCACGCAGACGGTCGGTGTGTACCCCGACCGGCGCAAGGCGGAACTGCGCGACGCCCTCGCCTGTGCCGGAGTCCAGCGGCCCGACTGGTAGGCGATCACGACCGGTCGGGCACGGTCGCGCGCGTCGAGTTCGGCCATGGCGCGTTGATGTGGCTGCGGACGGTCAGCGGGCTGAGGACGAGATGGTCGGCGATCTCGGCGTCGGACTACGGCAAAGGCATCTTCGTTCACGGCCGCCCCGGAGAGGTGGCCGAATGACCCCCTCGGGCGACTCCCGGGGCGACAGACGATACGTCGTATCGTACGGTGACCCGTATGCCCCGCCACTCACCCTCACTGGACCGCGCGACCCCGGACCGCATCGCCGAAACCGCCCTCCTTCTGATCGATGAGGGCGGGCCCGAGGCTCTGACCTTGCGCGCGCTGGCATCGCGGCTGGAGATCTCCCTCGCCTCGCTCCAGCGCCGCTGCACCGATCTGGCCGGACTGCTGGACCTGTGCATCGACCATCTGGCCGCCCGGCTGCCCGAGACCGGTCCGGACACCGACTGGGCCACCGCCACCGAGACCCGGTTCACCGCGCTCTACCAGCTGCTCACGGCGCATCCGGGACTGCTCGCCCTGCGCGGGACGCGGCCCTGGCTCGGACGCCACCTGCTGGCCCGCCTGGTCGAGCCGCAACTCGCCGACAGCCTCGCCGCCGGAATGACTCCCGAGGAGGCGATCACCGCCTACCGGCGGATGTACCTGCTCACCCTCGGCAGCGCCGGCTTCGTGGACCACCGGGACGCCAAGGCCGCCCAGGCCACCACGCGCGCCGCCCTGGCCGCGCTCGATCCGGAGGAGTTCCCGGCGCTGAGCGGCAACCTCGCCGCGATCGTGCCCGCCGTGACCGACCACGACGTCTACTACGGCGCGCTGCGCCAGCTCATCGCTGCCGCTGCCGTCGTCTCTCCCGCCGCCACCGCACCACAAGGAACGTGACCATGAGCACCCCCACTCCCGCGGCTCGCATCTTCAGCAGCGACAACGTCGCCGGCGCCTCTCCGGAAATCGTCGACGCCGTGACCCGGGCGGCCTCCGGCCAGGCCCTCCCGTACGGCTCCGACAGCATCACCGGCGACGCCCGGCGCCGTCTGTGCGAGATCTTCGAGTGCGACGTCGACGTGCTCCTCGTCTCCACCGGCTCCGCCGCCAACGCCCTGGGCCTGGCCGCCCTGACCCCGCCGTGGGGCAGCGTGCTGTGCCACCGCGAGAGCCACATCAACAACGACGAGTGCGGTGCGCCCGAGTTCTACACGGCGGGCGCGAAGCTGGTCCCGCTCGGCGGGGACGACGCCAAGATCGACCCGGAGGAGCTGCGGGCCGCCGCCCGGCACAAGGCCGGGGACGTGCACAGCGTGGAGCCCTCCGTCGTGAGCATCACCCAGGCCACCGAGAGCGGAGCGGTCTACACACTCGACGAGATCCGCACCCTCGGGTCGATCGCCGAGGAGGCGGGGCTGCGCCTGCACATGGACGGCGCGCGTTTCGCCGGAGCGGTCGCCTCCCTGGGCTGCCCCCCGGCCGAACTGACCTGGCGGGCCGGAGTCGACCTGCTGTCCTTCGGGGCCACCAAGAACGGCACGATGACCGCCGACGCGATCGTCGTCTTCGACCGCTCCCTCACCGCCGAACTCGCCTTCCGCGCCAAGCGTGCCGGCCAGCTCACCTCCAAGATGCGCTTCCAGGCCGCCCAGTTGGACGCCTACCTCACCGACGGCCTCTGGCTGCGCAACGCGGCCCACGCGGGCGCCATGGCCGCCCGCCTCCAGCAGGGCCTGAAGGCGATACCCGGGGTGGGTCTTCTCGGCGCCGCCGACGCCAACATCCTCTTCTGCCGTCTGCCCCAGGAGGTCACCGAAGGACTCCTGGCCGAGGGCTTCGCCTTCTACCACGACCGCTGGGAGGCGGGCGTCGTCCGCTTCGTGACCTCCTTCGCCACCACGGAACAGGACGTCGACCACCTCGTCCAGGCCGTCAGTCGCCTCGCCGTCTGATAATCGGTTGCCTGTCGGCGATGGTGGTGGATGCAATGTCCGGCATGATCACCCAGATGCGCCGTCACGGCGAGATGAGATGAATACGCCCGCGCTCGCCGTGATGCCGCGACCGCTTCGTCACACGGGAGACGCCAGCGCATGAGTACGCCACCATCACCCCCGAGAGCGGAGCGGACTGCCGGGTCATCCGTCCGGATCGGCGTTCTCGTTCCGCTGACTCGGCCTGGCTGGGTGGAGGCGGGCCAACACTTGCTCGCGGGACTCGAGCTGGCCGTTCGCGAAGTCAATGACGCCGGGGGCATCGGCGGAAGACCGCTCGAGCTGGTGGTCCGGGACACCGCGGCTGATCCGCAGAGGGCCGCGGCGGCCGTAGACGAATTGGCTCGCCTGGGCGTGGCCGCGTTGGCGGGGGAATATCACAGCGTCGTCGCTCGCGCCGCCGCCGCCAGGGCCGACGCCCTCGGCCTGCCGTTCCTCTGCTCGTCAGCGGTTCTCGACGCGCTCACCGAGGAGCCGACGGAATGGGTCGCGCGCCTCTCCCCGCCGCAGTCCCGCGGCTGGCGGCTCTACGCGGACTTCGTCCTCGGCGCGGGCCACAGCCGCATCGCCGTAGCAGCCCAGCCGAGTGTCTACTGGGCATCCGGGTCCCGCATTCTGCGGGACCACCTCGCTCCACGCGGCGGCACCGTCATCGAACTCGACATGCGCACGCTCGCTCCCACGGCCCTGTGCGACGAACTCGTCGACAACCGCGCGACAGCCCTCCTTCTTCTGGTCGGCCATCCGGAGCCGGCAGTGTCGATCGTCAAGTCCGTCCGCCGCGACCAGCGCCTCGCCGAGATCATGATCGGTGCTCCGGCCGGGCAACCGGAGTTCGCCGAATGGGCGACGTTGCTGGGCGACGACAGCGCCGCGATCCCGTTCCTGCGCTACCTGCCCGAACGCCTCACCCCACTCGGTGCACGCGTCGAGACCGCCCTTCGTGAGCGGCTGGCCGAAGTGCCCTCCTTCGTCGCCTTCGAGGGCTACGACACGATCGCCGTCCTCGCCGACGTGCTGCGCTCTCACGGCACGGACCGGGCGCGCACCGCAGAATCCTGGCCGCGCGTCGCAGTCGAAGGCACCCGCGGGCAGATCCAGTTCTCCCGCACGCCCGGCATCAGCGTGTGGCAATGGGCTTCGACGCCGATCCAAGTGGTGGATCGAGATCCGGCGGAACCTGATCGCTTTCGGATCCTGCACGCCGGCTGAGAGCGCGGGGAGGCCCGACTGCCCGGCCGCGCTCGGCCGGCGGCCGGGCCAACTGAGGGCCCTGCATGAGCAACTGACTGCTCGGACTCACCGGATGGTGCCTGCCTCCGTCCGGGTGCCGCCGCACAGCACCGAGAGCTCCTCCGCGAGCACCCTCAGCGTCGCCGTGAGGAGTGCTGGGGGGCGCTCAGTCGCCGATCCGCAGCAGCAGCTTGCCCGTCGACCTGCGCCCACCCATCAGCCGGTGGGCCTCGGCCGCCTCCGCCAGCGGGAACTCCGCGGTGACCGGGAGGTTCACGATGCCGTCGGCGACCGTGCGGAAGGCCCGTTCGGCGAGTGCGCGCAGCGCCTCGGGCGCCGACTGCGCGAGTGCGAGGATGGAGAAGCCCCCGACCGATCGGCCCCGTGCGTAGAGCTCGGGCTGTCCGACCTGCCACGGCCCTTCCCCGCTCGCGTTGCCGAAGGACACCAAGCGTCCGAAGACGGCCAGGGTGTCGAGGCCGCGGCGCAGGGTGTCGCCGCCGACCGGGTCGAGGATCAGGTCGACGCCCTTTCCGCCGGTGGCGCGGCGGACGTCGTCGGGGAAGGTGTCGGTGGTGAACACCTCGTCGTAGCCGTGCTTGAGGGCGTGGTCGGCCTTGCTCGTCGAGGAGACCACGCCGTACACCGCCTCGGCGCCCGCCGCCCGGGCCAGCTGCCCGGCGACCGTGCCGACGCCCCCCGCGGCACCGTGCACCAGCACGCTCTCTCCGGTACGCAGCCGGCCCACCTCGTGCAGGAGGGCGTGCGCGGTCGGCACCACGGTGGGGAGGGTGGCCGCGGTGCGCAGGTCCACGCCCTCGGGCAGCGGGAAGACGGTCGCGGTACCGGCGAGCACCACCTCCGCATAGGCGCCGCTGTTGACCAGAGCGGCGACCTCCTGCCCCGGGTGCAGCCCCTCGACGCCGGGGCCGACGGCACGGACCCGCCCGGAGACCTCCAGGCCCGGTCGGAAGGGCAGCGACTCCACGCGGTAGCCCTCGGTGCGGGCCTTGAGATCGGCGAAGTTCACGCCCACGTAAGCGGCGTCGATGGTCACCTCACCCGGCCCCGGCTCGGGGGTGTCGGCCTGCACGATCTTCAGCACCTCGGGGGCGCCGTACTCCTGGAACTCGACTGCACGCATGGGCGGAACGCACCCTTCGACGACTGTTCGGATGGTTGTCCGGATAACTGTTCAATGGAAAGCGAACACTGGGACTGTAAGATATTCATCGAACACTCGGCAACCGGCCGGGACACTCTGCGAGGCGTGTCACGGCGTCGTGCGGGACGGGGGAGAGGGCCATGTCGAACCAGGTCGCGGGCGGCAGTCATCGTGCGGCGCCGGTCCATACGCATCCCGAGGATGTGTCCGTACTCACCGCACTGTCCGCGGTCGCCGATCCCGTCCGCATCCAGCTCATCCGCGAGCTGGCGAGCTCTCCCGACTGGACGCGCAGCTGCGGCAGTTTCGACGTGCCCGTCGGCAAAGCCGCCAAGAGTCACCACTTCTCGGTGCTGCGCGGCGCCGGCCTGGTCGAGCAGCGCGACGAGGGACCCAGGCGGGTCAACCGCCTGCGCCGCGAGGAGTTCGACGCGCGCTTCCCGGGGCTCCTCGATCTGGTCCTCCGCGCCGACGGCACTGACTGAGGACGCCCGGCCCGGGCGCGTCTTCCCGGTGGGGCAGCTGGGGATGGCGCCCCGCGCCGGCGATCACACGGTGGCGTGCGGGAGGGGGCTCAGCAGGGGCCTGGCCTTCGGGGGTGAGTGGATCGTTGGGGCCCCTGGTTCGCGGTGGCGGCCAGGAGCCGGGCGCTGGTGGTCGCGACGGTGCCGCGGCGAAGATCCGCGACAGCCGATCGGAGCGCGGTCGCGTGGCCCGTGGCGCCGGTCAGTCGCTCGGCCAGAGCCTCGGGGGTGGTCCGGCTCGGGTACCAGTGGGTCAGGGGCGTTCACTGGGCGGTGCGGGCCGGGTGCGCCTGGAGGAAGAACGGTGATACGAGCGTGAGTCGATCCACCGCGTGGGGGTGGGCGGTCGCGGCCTCGACGGCAGCCGCGGCGCCGATGGAGTGGCCCACCAGGTGACGGGCACCGGTCTCGGCCACCGGTGCGGTCAGCCAGGACGGCCAGTCGTCCCGGCGTTTCGTACTCATGCCCAGGCCGGGCAGGTCGACGGCGCGGGCGGGTCCCACCGCTGCGACGACCGGCGCCCAGGTGTCGGCGTTGACCGGAAGGCCGGGCAGCACCAGAGCGCAGCGGAAGGGCAGGCTGTTGCCGTGGAAGACCATCCGATGGAGCGGCGGGATGTCTCCATCGGAGGCGAGTGGGTGAAGCGGGTGGGGAGGGCCGTCCGCGAAGTCGTCTCCCGTCGACCGAGGAGGTCGTCGGCGAGATCCCGATCTTGACCGTGGAGGACGTGCACCGTGCCGTGGCGGCCGCCCGTGCCGCCTTCGACGAGTACGGGACCTCGGACGACACCGGACGAACGAGCCGACGTCCTGGCCCGCGCCACCATTGCCGCCTCCGGCCTACGACCGCCAACGGGCCCCGGGCCGACCGCAGTTCCACCGGCCGGCCCGGGACGTCCGCGAGTTACTTCTGGGTGAGCGGTGTGACGGCGATCCGGTCGATGACCGGCGCGTACGGGGAGCGCTGGTCGTACGGGTTGTAGGTGTCGCCGTTGAAGTCGGGCAGCTCGTCCGCCGTGAACATGAGCCGGTTCGTGCCCTTCTTCAGCGTCACCGGGACGGTGAGTTCCCAGAAGTTGTTGAAGTGGAAGGTGGTCGGGAACAGCACCCGGCGGGCCGGTCCGCCGTTGACCGAGAGGTCGGCGTGTCGGGCGATCGGGTCGGGGTTGTAATGGGTGGCCGGCGCCTGCTCCGCGTTGGAGTAGCGGATGGTCACCGCGTGCCGCCCGGACCGCTGGGCGACGACGTCGACGCTGAGGGCGTTGTCCTTGCCGTCGCCGATGTCGGTGACCGCCTTGGCGCCGGAGGCGAAGGTGTAGGCGTCGGTGACCTTGGCGGCGCCCGTCAGGGTGCCGGCCTCCGCCTGGTACACCTTGGTCGTCAGCGTGCCGCTGGACGGGGCGGCCCGCAGCCGGTCGAGGAGCAGCTCGCCTGACGTTCCGGTGACGGTGATCTTGTTGATACCGCCGGACAGGAACATCCGGACACTGTCCGTGCCCTTCTTACCGCCTCCGACCTTGGGTACGTCGAGCTTCTCGCCGTTGAGGGACAGGCTCGCCCGGCCACCGCCCAAGTGGTCGACGGACACGGTCGATTCACCGTCGGTGGGGGAGTGGACCCAGAAGGTCGCGGAGTCGCCCTTGGCCAGCGGTACGGCGCCGGGGCCCGAGGCGCCGGGGTGGGCGTAGTCCGGCCTGGCCCCGTCGAGCGCCGCGTACTCGGCCTCGTAGACCGCGGGTGCGGTCACGCGCTCGTCCCGCAGCGCCAGGTCGACCTTGTCGATGATCGCGTCGCCCTTGGTGACACCGAGATCGGGGTCCTGCGCGGAGAGCGTGATGCGGTGCTTGCCCGCCGTCAGCCTCACCGTCGTGTCGGTATGGCCCCAGACCACCCATTTGTAGCCCAGCGGCAGCCTCAGCTCCTGCGGGTCCTTCCCGTCGACGCGCAGGAAGACGTTGGTGGGGCCCTGCTCCTTCACCAGGTCGTAGAGGTTGTAGGAGTTGGCGAAGACGCTCAGGTCGTACGTGCCGCCCTGCGGGACCTCGACGTCGAAGGCGAGGACCCCGTCGGAGCCGGTGCGCAGACCGCCCACGTTGTAGGCGCCGGAGGTGGCGAACTTGCCGACGTCCTTCGGCGAGCCCTCGGGGCCGTTCTTGGAGTAGCCCTTGCCGGTGTAGGTGGCGTTCTCCGCCTCGTACGTCTTGCGCCAGCCGACGGAGGGTTCGGCCGGGACGCCCCCTTGGCCGCCGGGGGAGAGGATGACCTGGTACGCCGACATCTCGTTCATGCCGGTCATGGGCAGCGTGACCGAGCCGTCCGCGCCGACCGCGAGCTCCTGGTCCGCGAGCCGCAGAGGCTGGGCGGAGTCGCCGACCTGTCCGGTCCAGGGGATCTCCTGGACGGTGGCGTGGACGGTCGTTCCGAACAGCTTGGGGTCGATGTTCTTGAAGACGACGTCCGCGTCACCGCTCTTGCCGCCGAAGATGGCCCGGGACTGCTTCTTGTCCTCGTCGAGGGTGGCGACGCCCTGGAGGGTGTACTGCTGGTTGGGGTGCGGGGCGGTCACCTCCACGGTGTGGCCGGTCATCTGGCCGTAGGCGTTGAACAGCCACCACTGTCCGTTGCCCTTGTTGGCCTCCACGGCGGAGTCGTTGAGGTTGCCGTCGATGTTCCAGTACGCCAGGTCGGCGTCGATCTTGGACTCCTCGATGGCGGAGACCCACTGGACGACCTGGCCGGGGACGGAGAGGTGGTAGTTGTGGCCGTACTCGTTGACGTTGATCGGCAGCGGGCCGACGCCGACGTCCTTCTCCATCTGCCGGTACTTCGCCACGTTCGTGCGGACAGCGGCAGGCGACGACAGTTCGTGCCAGGTCATCACGTCCGGGACCACGTCGTTGGCCTTGGCGTACTGCAGGAAACCCTTGACCTGGTCGTAGAGGACGCTGGTGTTGGGGCCGGCGATACGGGCGTCCGGGTCGAGGTCCTTGATGAGGTGGTAGACCTCCTTCCAGGCCTCGAAGTAGTACTGCGGGTCGTTCAGCCAGGAGACCTTGTTGTAACTCCACTCGCCGGTGCCGAACATGTTCCCTTCGGGCTCGTTGAAGGGAACGTAGACGACGTGGTCCTTGTAGTCGCCCATGGTCAGAACCTGCTGGACCTGCTTCTTGATCTTCTCCTTGAAATCGGCGAGCCGCGACGGTCCGTCGGCGCCCGGCCACTGGTAGGGGAAGCCGCGGTAGATGTCGGTCATGTAGATGTAGACGTCCTTGCCGCCGGAGTCCACGAACGGCGGCAGCATCTCCAGGGCGTCCGCGCCCGGGTGCTGGGGCCCGTCCTGTGCCTTGGTCGACACCGTGCGGACGTGCATGCCTTCGAGGACGTTGCGGCTCGGCACGCCGTCGCCGTAGACGCCGTACAGCGAGCCGGAGGCACCGCCGTGGAAGGCGCCGGTGTCGGTGGCGAGGTCGATGGTGAGCTGCTCCGGTTCCGCCGCGCGGGCGGTGCCCGCGGTGGGTACGGCGAACAGGGCGGCGAGCACTGCCGCCGCGGCACCGGCGCTTGCTGCTGTTCTGCTGCGTCTGCGTGGCACTGAGGTCTCCGTGAAGGTGATCCGTCGCGTCGGCGATACGAACCGGTTGGATCAACGGGTCGAGTCGATGAGGCCTCGCTCGGCGCGGTACGACTCGGGGCATCGCGATCACGAGCGGCTCTTGATCGGAACTGTCGAACCGGTTCGCCGGAACCTAGCACCGCTGGAAACGGCCCAGCAATACCTCCGACACGGATCGGCAGGTGAATCAACGGAATTGCGTACGGGGCATTGACACTCCACCCCCGGTGCTCCTAGCTTCCCTTCACGCGAACCGGTTCGACGGTCGGTCCGCCCGTTGAAGCGGTTCGCCTCATTCGCTCCGTGCACTCTCTCGCCGAGCACCACGCCTTCACCGGTCCCGGCGGCCGGTCGCCACTCTCGTCTGTTTGGCATGCCCATGTTCATGTCCCTGCCGGCTCGCAAAGGAACGCACCATGAACGGATCCACCGGACGGCGGCTCACCGCCGCAGCCCTGACGGTCGTCGCCGTCGCCACCGGCACCACCGCCTGCTCGTCCGACGGCAGCACGTCCACGAAAGGCGCGGGCAGCGGCACGTACGCCATCTGGGATCCGTACCCGCAGTTCGCCAAGGGGTCGGCCTGGACGGCGCTGCTGGACAAGTGCGGTACCGAGGCCGGTGTGAAGATCAAACGGACCGGTTTCGACACCAGCGATCTGGCCAACAAGACGCTGCTGGCGGCGCAGCAGGGCAACTCCCCGGACGTGCTGATCGTGGACAACCCGGTGGTGTCGACTTTGGCGGAGGCGGGCGTGCTCACCACGACCGACGACACCAAGCTGGACACCTCCACGGTGGACCCGAACCTGCTCGCGGCCGGTCAGGCGGGCGGGAAGACGTACGGCACGCCGATCGGTGCGAACACGCTCGCGCTCTACTACAACAAGAAGGTGCTGAAGGAGGCCGGTGTCGACATTGCGTCGGTCAAGGACTGGAAGTCGCTGTCGGCGGCGCTGGAGAAGGTGAAGAAGGCGGGGAAGAAGGGCATCACCTTCTCCGCGATCGGTACGGAGGAGGGCAGCTTCCAGTTCCTGCCGTGGTTCTGGGGCTCCGGCGCGAAGCTGACCGGACTCGACTCCGCGCAGGGCGTGTCGGCGCTGTCGCTGTGGAGTGGCTGGCTGAAGAAGGGCTATGCCCCCAACTCGGTGATCAACAATACCCAGACGACGAGCTGGCAGGAGTTCGCGAGCGGGGACTACGCGTTCGCTGAGAACGGTACGTGGCAGCTGGCGAATGCCGAGAAGGCGGGCTTCGATTACGGGGTCCTGCCCATTCCCGGCGCCGACGGGGGCAATGCCTCGGCTCCGACCGGCGGTGAGTTCGTCACCGTCCCGGTGCAGGACGACACCGGCCGCTACGCCACGTCTCAGAAGCTGGTGTCCTGTCTGACCAGCATCGAGAACCTGTACAACACCGACACGACGCTGTCCTACGTGGCTCCCACCAGCGAGGTCCAGGACAAGCAGGTGACAGCGAACCCCAAGCTGAAGCCGTGGGTCGAGGCGGTCAAGGCGGCCAAGGGGCGCACCAGTGACGACCTCGGCACCAAGTATCCCAAGATCTCCGAGCAGATGTGGAAGGCCGTCCAGACTGCCCTCAGCGGAGCCAAGTCCCCCGAGGACGCGCTCACCGAGGCGCAGTCCGCAGTCAAGTGACGTGGACCTGATGAAGCAGACGACCCACCCGCCGGACCGCTCACGCCCCCGCTCGCAGCAGTGGGCCGCCTGGGCTTTCCTCGCCCCGGTGACTCTTTACCTTGTCCTCTTCTATGCCTATCCGCTCTACCGCAACCTCGACCTGAGCCTGCGCAATTACACCGTCCGCTCCTTCGTGCAGGGCAACGCGCCGTTCACGGGCCTGAAGAACTACGACACCGTCTTCGACGATCCGGCCTTCGGCCCGGCACTGGAGCACACGGTGGTGTTCACTGCCGTGTGTCTGTTCTTCCAGTACGTCATCGGTCTGGCACTGGCGGTCTTCTTCAACCAGCACTTCCGCCTCTCGGCGACTTTGCGGGCGTTGTTCCTGGTGCCGTGGCTGCTGCCGTTGATCGTGTCGGCTTCCACCTGGTCGTGGATGCTGAACAGCGATTCGGGGATCGTCAACTCTGTGTTGAGTGGGGTTGGGGTCGATCCGGTGAACTGGCTGACGTCACCGCAGTGGTCGCTGGCTTCAGTGATCATCGCCAACATTTGGATCGGTGTGCCGTTCAACCTGGTCGTGCTCTACAGCGGTCTGCAGTCGATCCCGGCGAATCTGTATGAGGCGGCGGCCCTCGACGGCGCGAACGCGTGGGTGCGTTTTCGTCGTATCACGTTCCCGTTGCTGCGGCCGGTCTCGGCGATCACTTTGCTGCTCGGGCTGGTTTACACCCTGAAGGTCTTCGACATCATCTGGATCATGACGAAGGGTGGTCCGGCGGACTCGTCCACCACTTTTGCCACCTGGTCCTACCGGCTCGGCTTCGGCAACCTCCTGCCCGCCTTCGGCCCGGGCGCGGCGGTGGGGAATCTGCTGGTCGTCGCGGCCCTGGTGTTCGGTCTGGTCTATCTCAGGGTCCAGCGAAAGCAGGTGCAGTCATGAACCGAAGCCGCCGTAGGGGATGGAAGACGGTTCTGGGTCTGCTGCTGACCGCGGTCATGCTCTTCCCGGTCTACTGGATGCTCAACGTGTCCTTCACCCGTGACCAGGACATGCGCAAGAGTCCGCCGGACCTGCTGCCGGTCCACGGCACGCTGGAGGGCTACCGGACCGTCTTCGATCAGCAGTTGCCCTACCTCGCAACCAGTCTCGTCATCGGCCTGGGCACCGTGGCCCTCACCGTGGCACTGGCCGCGCCGGCCGGCTACGCGCTGGCGAAGCTGCGCCCGCGTGGCGGAGGCCTGCTCAGCTTCCTCTTCCTGGTCGCCCAGATGATCCCCGGCATCATCATGGCGATGGGCTTCTACGCCATCTACCTCAGCCTGGGCCTGCTGCAGTCGGTACCCGGCCTGATCGTCGCGGACTCCACGCTGGCCGTGCCGTTCGCGGTACTGATCTTCACCGCGTTCATGTCCGGTATACCCGGCGAGCTGCTCCAGGCCGCGAAGACCGACGGAGCGGGGCCGTGGCGCACGTTCCGGTCGATCGTGCTGCCGATGAGCCGCAACGCCGTGGTGACGGTGTCGCTGTTCGCGTTCCTGTGGTCCTGGTCCGACTTCGTCTTCGCCAGCACCCTGGCCAACGGCGGCGCGCACGAGCCGATCACGCTCGGGATCTACCACTACATCGGCAACAACAACCAGGAGTGGAACGCCATCATGGCCACCGCCGTCGTGGCCTCGCTGCCCGCCGCGGTGATCCTCGTCCTCGCTCAGCGCTACGTCGCCGCCGGCGTGACCGCCGGAGCCGTCAAGGACTGAACCCCAGAGAAATGAGTAACGCCTGATGACCGCCGCCCGACCCGGCCCGGCCTTCTCCCTCCATGACATCCCGTTCAGCACGCACGGGTCCTGGTTCGGTATTTCTCCGGTGCTCGCCGAAACGACGCGCTCCGAGGACCTCCATCTTGTCTCTCACCAGAACGGCATGCACGCCGTCCTGCGCTTCGTGCCCCTCGACGCGTCGACCGGCGGCCGGGCCGAGACCCGCTTCCAGACGACACCGGGCCTGCTCGAATGGGCCGGCGACAGCGGACGCGTCCGCCTCGCCTACGCGTCACCGGACACCATCCGTCTGCGGGGCGAGGGGCTGGGGCTGCGCATCACCGCGGCGGCCACATCTCTGACCCCCTTCACCGGCCCCTACTTCCACCGCGACCCGGTGTCCGGCGCGCACATGTTCACCACGTACGAGACAGGCCGCCGTTACCGGATCACCGTGCTCTCCGGCTCTGTCTCCGAAGTCTTCGGCAGCCAGGCCCTGGGCACCGCCGACCGCGGCCTCACGATCACCGCGGACGCCGGTGGGGCCTGGGAAGCGGCCGTGGAGGAACTGGACAGCGCGAGACGCCCCTACGCCTCCTCACAGACGTTCGACCACGTCGTGGCGACAGTGCAGGGCACCTTCACCGCCTTCGCCGACGCGGTGGCCCCTTGGCGCTCGTCCGACACCCCGGCCGCCGAACTCGCCGCGTACGTCCTGTGGTCGGCCACGGTCCGCCCGGCATCCCTCGTCACTCGGCCCGCTGTGCTCATGTCCAAGCACTGGATGGACAAGGTCTGGAGCTGGGACCACTGCTTCAACGCCCTCGCCCTGGGGCCCGGAGTGCCCGCGCTGGCCTGGGACCAGTTCTCACTGCCGTTCGACCACCAGGACGAGAGCGGGTCCCTGCCCGACTCGGTGACGCATTCGGAGGTTCTCTACAACTTCGTCAAACCCCCGATCCACGGCTGGGCCCTGGGCCGGCTGCGCCGACGGCTCCCTGAACCCCTCGACCGGACGGAACTCACCGAGATCTACCGCCGGTTGGAGCGCTGGACGGACTTCTGGCTCACCTCGCGCCGCGCCCCGGGCGCCGCCCTGCCCCACTACCAGCACGGCAACGACAGCGGCTGGGACAACGCCACCACCTTCGACCCCGAGCGCGTCGTCGTCACCGCCGACCTGGCCGCCTTCCTCACTCTCCAACTCCGGCAACTCGCCGACCTCGCCACCGAACTGGGCCTACCGACCGAGGCCCACCGCTGGACCCGTACCGCCGAGGCGACCCAGGCGGCGATGCTCGACGAGCTGTGGACGGGGGAGCGGTTCGTGGCGCGTGGCGTCGACAGTTCACAGACCTGGAGCACTTCCAGTCTGCTGGACCTGATGCCGATGGCGCTGGGCGAGCATCTGCCCGAGAACGTCTCCGCCGTGCTGGCGGCCGGGATCGAGGCCCATCTGACCCCGTACGGACTGGCCACCGAACTGCCCGCCTCGCCGCACTACCGCCCCGACGGCTACTGGCGCGGCCCGATCTGGGCCCCCGCCACCGTTCTCATCGAGGACGGCCTGCGCCGCAGCGGCCACCACCGCCTCGCGGACGAGATCAGTGCCCGCTTCCGTGCCCTGTGCGAAACCCACGGCTTCGCGGAGAACTTCGACGCCCTCACCGGGACCGGCCTGCGCGACCGCGCCTACACCTGGACCGCGGCCGCCTACCTCCTCCTGGCCGAAGCCCACGAACTCCGGCGCGCCGCGCCCGGGTCCACCGCCCGCTCCGGCGGATGAGCCCACCCGCGTCCGGTCGGACGCCAACAACACCACCGGTGTCTTCGCTTTCCGCAACGACAGCTCCTTCCAGGCTCCCGGCCTGGGGTTGACCCGCCCCTGCCACCTCCACCTTCCCCTTCTCGGGAGATCACATGGGCATGTCCCGCATCCTCGCTCCGCCCAGACTCAGCGGCCGACCCGGCTCCGCCGCAGGCAGCCGTCTGCGCAGGACCACCGCGCTCGCCGCGCTGTTCGCGTCGGTCGCGGCCGTCGTCCTCCCCGGGACGACGGCCCAGGCCGCCGACACCACCGTCGCCGTCGACTTCTCCATCGCAGGCGGCGCCCCCAGCTACCGCGCCTCGGGCACCATCTACGGGATGACCGAGAACGGCTCGCTGCCCCAGGACCACTTCTACAAGGACATCAAGTGGAAGTTCATGCGGGCGGGCGGAGCCCAGCTGGACAACCCGGGTGGTTGGGTCGCCGGTAAGTACGACCGCCGGTGGAACTCCACGCTCGCCCAGTACAAGCGCACCAAGGCGCTGGGCGGAACGTTCGTCATGCTGCCGCACGACCTGTGGGGAGCCGACGGCACCACCACTCCCACCTTCCCGGGGGACAACGGCGACTGGTCCCGCTTCGACGCCTTCTACGACCGGCTGCTGTCCGACGTGAAGGCGGCGGGCATGACCGACATCGAGTGGGACATCTGGAACGAGCCCGACTGCGGCCTGTTCTGGGGTTCCGGCCAGCCCCAGTACCTGGAGATGTGGAAGCGCGCCTACCATAAGATCCGCGCCGCCATCCCCGGCGCGGTCGTCGTCGGCGCGAGCACCTGCGGCAGACCCACGGCATCCAACACCTGGTGGAACACGTACCTCGACTACGTGAAGGCGAACAACGTCCAGCCGGATGTCTACAGCTGGCACGACCTCCCCGGTGACCCGGTCGCCGACAGCAGCACCCTGAAGGCCAAGCTGTCGGATCGTGGCATGACGACGAACCGTCCGTTCCAGGTGAACGAGTACGCGAACACCAACGAGCAGAACCCCGGCCGTGGCGGCTGGTACATCTCGCGTCTTGAGCGAGCGGGGGCGGACGGGCTGCGCGCCAACTGGGCGTCGGGCGCCAACCTCCACGACTTCCAGGCGAAGTTGCTCACCAGGACCGGTAGCCAGTACCTGCCCCTGGGGGAGTGGTTCCTGTACCGCTATTACGGTTCGCAGTCGGGCAACATCGTGAACCTCGCGCCCGGTACGAACACGGACGGCCTGGCGACGAAGGACAACGGCGCCCGCAACGCGAAGATCCTGCTGGGCAGCAACGGCAACACCGGCACGGTAACCGTCAACCTCAACCGCCTCGACACCACTTCCGTGGTGGAGAACGGCCGGGTCCGCGCGGTCGTCCAGCGCATACCGAACAACGGCGGCGGGGCGGTGAGCGGACCTGTCACCGTCTCCGACCGACTTCTCACGGTCAGCGGCACCTCGGCCTCGGTGAACGTACCGTGGACGGACGCCTCCGACGGCTACACCGTCACGCTGCTGCCGCCGTCCAACACCACCGTCTCCACGGTGGCGGTGGTCCAGCACAGCGGTCAGTGCCTGGACGACACCAACCTCAGCACCGCCAACGGCACGCAGTACCAGCAGTACCACTGTGAGGGCGGCTACCAGCAGATGCTCGACTTCAAGCCGGTCGCCGGCCGCGCCAACACCTACACCGTGGTCGACGAGCTCAGCGGCAAGTGCCTGGACGTCGCGAGTGGCTCCACGGCCGACGGTGCCGCGGTCGGCCAGTACACCTGCAACGGCGGCACGAACCAGATGTTCACCCTCAACCCCGTCACCGCGCTCGGCAACAGCAAGGACTACCAGCTGGTCGCCGTGCACAGCGGCAAGTGCGTCGACGTCAGCCAGATCTCGACGACACCCGGAGCGAAGATCCACCAGTGGACCTGCGACCCGGCCAGCGCGCTGAACAACAAGAGGAACCAGATCTGGCGCCTCCAGGGCATGGGCTGACCCTCGCCCCTACCTCATGGGGCTCCCCGCGACGGCAGGGAGCCCCCCCCGGCTGTCGTCCCTCCCGCGCTCTGTGCCGTTTACCGGGCAGTCCCGAAGTCCTGCGTCCAGTAGCTGTTGGGCTGTGCCAGTCCGACTCCGATTTCCTTGAACGCACAGTTGAGGATGTTCGCCTTGTGGCCGGGGCTGGACATCCAGCCCGCCATGACCTGCTCGGGTGTGGCGTAGCCGTAGGCGACGTTCTCGCCGTAGGTGCTCCAGATGTAGCCGGCTCGCGTGATCCGGTCGCCGGGGGAAGACCCGTCGGACCCGGTGTGCGACATGTTCTGGTGGGCTGCCATGTCCGCGCTGTGGGCCTGGGCGGCCTTGGTCAGCACCGCGTTCAGCGTCACGGGCGAGCAACCGACCTTGCCGCGCTCGGCGTTGACGAGTTGCACGATGCGAGCGGCGACCCCGGACGCCGGGGCGGCGGCCTTCGGGGAGCTGGGCGATGTCGGAGTTGCTGCGGGGGTGGTCTTCGCAGTGCTGGTAGGCGCGGTGGTCCTGGGCGCGGGAGCCGCGCTCTTCGCCGTGCTCGGCGGCGCGCTGGTCCTTGGTTTCGGCGCGGTGGTCTCCGGGGCGCTCGCAGCGGCGGTCGGAGTCTTTGACGCTGCGGAGCTGGGCCGGCTGTGCTCGGTGCCCTTCCAGTCGTGGCTCCAGTCGCCGTGCCGGGGGCGATCCTGGGCCCGGTCGTTCCACCAGTCCTTGGCGGCCGTGTTCTCGGCGCTGTAGGGCTGGTGCCCTCCGCTGTCCTGCCAGTCGGTACAGGCCAGCGCGACGGACGGCAGGCCCACGGTGCCCACGCCGACGGCAACGATGACTATTCGCCGGTAATGCCCTCTTCTACGGTGCTTACCCATGAATGACCTCACTCGGTAATCGCCGAGCGCCCCTTGTGCGGCTGGGTCTGCGCAGACTCGGCTCCTGAGCTGCGGAGATGCTCGGCGGGTCGTCATTCTTAGGACGGGTTCGCGTGCGGAGCAAAGGCACTGTCTACTACGTTGCCTCGTAGATCTGCACGGCCCTTGCCATGGGCGTGGGCGCGTGCTGACGCGGCTTCCGCGGACGCCGAGGACTGCTGTCGCTCCGTCAGGAACCACCCTCTCCGTGCGGGTGGAGGGAGAATGCCGGGCGGGCGGCGCGCGTCAGGGCCGGCGTGACGCACACCTGTACCAAGCCAGACAAATCCCATATGTCACCGGAGTGGCATCTACTATCCGGGACGCTTAGTTCCCGTAATCGGTGTGACCGATGTCACGACGAGGCGGGGGTGGGCCGCCTCAGGCGATCGAAGCCGACACGATTGCGGACACAGCAAGGTTGCAGGACACCGTCACCCAGACCGCGGGATGAGGCTCTGACTCGACCAGCGTCGCACCCAGGCGTCCCGGCGTGATCAGGTCCACCACCAGGAACGCCACGGCCATCATCGCCAGACCCAGCAGCCCGAACGCCGCGGTCGACACCAACCCCTTGCCGAAGTTCTCGTACGTCGTCCAGATGGACGTGAATACGATGCCGCCGATACCGAGCAGCGCGGAGCTGAGCACCGCGGCGGCGTTGCGATTGCGCTGCTCCCAGATCTGTCGGCCGAGCTTTCCGGGCGTCAGTACGTCGACCAGGACGATACCGAGGACCAGCAGGATCAGCCCCAGGCCGCCGTACGCGATGGCCCGCCCGAGTCCGTTGACGATGTCGCTCATGGGGTTGCCGACTCCGTAGCGTGAGAGATCGTGAGTGATCGCGGTCAAGGCGAGGCAAAATGTAGCGCACGCGTTCGGCCCGTTGATCGGCGCCAGGCCATCTGACCGTGCCCTGCCGTTGGTTGGCCCCCTTCCAGGTGCGTGACGGCTCTCGCATGAGGGGCCGCGTCGGGTGCGTCGCTGGTAGCGCACGGTCAGTTCTGGCGATGCGGACCGGCCTGTCTGTAAGCGCGACATCGGCGAGACGCCGTACATGGCGACTGCTCACCCACTCGCTCAGACTGCCGCATCCCGCGGCCTGCCGGAGCGTGGGACCGCGTACGGGCCTGGACTGCGACGACGGGACCAGAAGCATTGACCCGAGGCCACCAGCGCAGCTGCCAACTGCAGTACAGGCTTGGTCAGTTCGACCCAACACAGTCAAAGGATGCCCGCTGTGCGGACTGGCCGTCGCACCAAGATGATCTCCGCCTACGAGACCTTGCCGGAGCCGCGTCGTGTGTACGCCGACAAAGAGGTGGGACATGGCACCGCGGTGGCGCGCGATGTGACGTGGTTCACATCTGGAGCCTGTCACGTCCGGTGCGGGTTGCTTGTCCCATGGGCGTCACCGGAACCGAAACCGGTGCCCGACCTGGGGAGAACGAAATGAACAACGGTCACCGCGTCGTCGTCCTCGGCGCTGGCTACACGGGCATGTTCAGCGCCATCCGGCTGGCACACCGAACCCGCCGGACCGGCGTGAAGATCACGCTGGTCAACCCGTCGAGCCGGTTCGTCGAACGGCTGCGGATGCACCAGATCGCAGCCGGGCAGGAACTGACCGACCACCACATCCCCGACCTGCTCGCCAAGACCGGCGTCACGTTCGTCCAGGGCGCCGCCACCGCCATCGACCCCGACGCTCGGCAGATCACCATCGACGGTGCCGAGACCCTCGGCTATGACACGCTCGTCTACGCGCTGGGCAGCTCGACCGACACCGGCACGGTCCCCGGGGCGGCCGCCCACGCGTTCACCCTCAACAGCCCGGAGATCGCCGGCCGGTTCGCCGAGCGGCTCACCGAGATCGCCGACGTCGGCGGTATCGTCACCGTCTGCGGCGGCGGCCTGACCGGCGTCGAGGCGGCCACCGAGATCGCCGAGAGCCACCCCGGCCTGAACGTCACGTTGATCAGCTCGGAAGAGCCCGGCGGCATGATGGGCCAGCAGGCCCGCGCCTACCTCTACCGCGCGCTGGACCGCCTCGGCGTCACCCTGGAAACCGGCGCCCGCATCACCAAAGTGCTGCCCCACGCCGTCGAACTGGCCGACGGCCGGCTCGTCCACTCCGACGCCTGCCTGTGGACCACCGGCGTCAAGGTGTCGCCGCTCGCCTCCGAAGCGCAGATCGCCACCGACGACCGCGGCCTCGTCCTGGTCGACGCCACGTTGCGGTCGGTGTCCCACCCGCAGATCCACGCCGTCGGCGACGCCGCCGCCATCCGCCTGGCCTGGGGGCACATCCATGGCACCTGCCAGAGCGGCCTGCCCACCGCCCAGTACACCGCCGACACCATCGCACGGCTGCTGCGCGGCAAGACCGTCAAGCCGTTCCGGTTCGGCTACTTCCACCAGCCGGTCAGCCTCGGCCGCCGCGACGCGGTCATCCAGTTCACCAAGGCCGACGAAACCCCGCGCCGGTGGATCCTCAAGGGCCGTGGCGCCGTTGCCTACAAGGAGATCGTAAGCGGCAGCCCTCTCAAGACCTACCGGCTCAGCAAGCACCTGAACGTCACCACCATCGTCTCCAAGGGCGGCCGCGCCACCCGCAGGCCCGCCGTGTGACGGGCACCGACTCAGGCGCCGTGATCTCGCGTCTTGTCGTCAAGGTAACGGCGCTGGCAACATGAGCCGATGGTCTTATTCGACGGCAGGGCCGAGCAGGACCCCTACATCGAACATCGGCGGCTGCTGTTCGCCACCGCCTACCGCATGCTGGGCAGCGTCACCGACGCGGAGGACGTCCTCCAGGACGCCTGGCTCACCTGGAGCGCCGCCGACCGCGACACGATCCGCCACCCCAAGGCCTACCTGGTGCGAACGGTCACCAACCTGTCACTGAACCGCCTGACCTCCGCGCGGGCAACCCGCGAAACCTACGTCGGTCCGTGGCTCCCCGAGCCGCTCCTGACCTCCCCCGACGTCGCCGCGGAGGCCGAACTGACCGACACCGTCTCCACCGCGATGCTGGTCGTCCTGGAAACCCTCAGCCCCGTCGAACGGGCCGTCTTCCTGCTCCGCGAGGTCTTCGGCTACTCCCACGCCGAGATCGCCCAGACCCTCGAACGCCCCGAGCCGACGGTCCGCCAGATAGCCCACCGCGCCCGCGAGCACGTCGAAGCACGCCGTCCCCGCTTCGACACCGACCAGGCCCAGCGCCGGCACGTCACCGAACAGTTCATGAGGGCCTGTGCGGGCGGCGACCTGAACGCCGTGATGGAGCTGCTCGCCCCCGACGTCGCCGCCTGGTCCGACGGCGGCGGCAAGGTCACCGCCGCCCGCCGCCCCCTCCACGGCACCGAGCACGTCGCGCGCTGGATCCTGGGCTTCCTGGCCAAGCCCGAGCTGGCCGCCCTGACGATGGAGCCCGCCGTCATCAACGGCGAGCTAGGCATCGTGGCCACTCTCCACGGCCACACCGTCGGCGCCCTGTCGTTCGACCTCGTCGACAGCCACATCCAGAACCTGCGCTTCCAGGTCAACCCCGACAAGCTCAGCGGCCTGGGGACCGTGAATCGTTGGTGACACCTCCTTCGGGTCGGCGACCTTGAAGGGCATCGCCAGCTTCAAGCGGATGGGGCCGCCAGCGCGGCGACGGTCTTCACGACGCGGTCCAGGCCCGTCGCCCACATGCACAACCTCGCCCTGGCAGCGTGACCAGAACAGCAGATACCTGGCCTGACCTGCCAGATCACAGCCTTGAGCAACACGCTTCAGAAACCCTTAGCGGCTGGGGTTACGTCGTGCCTTGGGGACTCAGCGCGAGCGGATGCCGGAGGGCGACACGCCCGTCCCCGACGGCCCGGACCGCGCCCTGAACCGCTTCCAGCAGCCTGGCGGGGCCAGTGCGCCGGCGTATCAGGGTCCTGGGCGCTGTTGAACCTCTCTTCACCGAGACCCGGTCCTCGCCCGTGCCGTAAATGATCTGCGGCCCTGCCACGCGAGGAGGCAGAATGCCCAGACATGCGAGATAGGCCGACGGGCTTGAGCGAGACCGCACTGATCCGGGCACTGGCCGACGGCTGGGCCATCGAGACCCAGTCGGTCGAGTACCTGCCGGTGGGCGCGGGCAGCTATCACTGGTCGGCGGTCGACCGGCACGGGACGGCGTGGTTCGTCAAGGCCGACGACCTCGGTGTCGAGGCCACCGGGCGCGATGACGCGTTCGGCCGGCTCGGCCGGTCGTTGAGCACCGCGCTGGCCCTGAAGCGCGACGCCGGGCTCGACTTCGTCCTCGCGCCAGTCCCGGCCGAGACCGGCGCAGTGGTGTGGCGGCTCACTCCGCGGTACGCCCTCTCGGTGTTCCCGATGATCGCGGGCGTCGCCGGGCAGTTCGGGGTACACCGACCCGAGGATCGGGCCGAAGTGATAGACATTCTGGCCGAGTTGCATCGGGCCACCCCTGTGGTGGCGGACACCGCTCTGCGCACAGATCTGGTGCTGCCTGGCCGGGACCGGCTGCACGAGGCGCTGCGTGACCTCGACCAGCAATGGACCGGCGGGCCTTTGGCCGAGCCGGCCCGCCAGGTCCTGGCCGCGCACGCCGGACGCATCCAAGGGTGGCTCGCCGACTTCGACCGGTACGTCGACGCGGTCCGTGGCACCGAGGCGACGTGGGTGGTCACACACGGCGAACCGCATCCCGGCAACATCATGCGATCCCCCGCCGGACCGTGGCTCATCGACTGGGGCACTGTGCAGATCGCTCCACCGGAACGAGACCTGTGGATGCTCACCACCGCCCTGGCCGACATGCTCGGTGAGGAGCCGGCCCGCAGTGAGAACAAGGTACTGGCGCGCTACACCCGGGTCACCGGCCGCATCGCAACGCCGGCCGGCCTCGCGCTGTATCGGATGTGGTGGATGCTGGCCGACATCGCCATCTTCGTCGACGAGCTGCGTCGGCCGCACGGCACCGGCGAGGACATCGCCGCGGCGTTGACCTGTCTCACCGGCTATCTCGAATCCAGCCGGAACTTCCAGTAGTGACCAGCTTCCGGACACGCAGCCCGGCCGGGCAGTCCTCCATGCCGTCGACCACCGGCTCCTGTCATCCCGGGAGGCTACTGCTGACGACAGCGCTTCCTCTGCGATCGTGTCGAGCACGCCGAGGCGTCCGGCATGGTCACAGGGGCGGGGTCACCAGGGGATGACGCCGTCGTCCTCGAAGAACGCCCCCGTCGGGCCGCCGTCGGGCAGCGTGGCGAGCCGGATCGCTGTGGCTGCGCCCTGCTCAGGAGTTCGGGGCCCGTGGAAGCCGGTGAAGTCTGTCGCGACCAGCCCCGGGCAGGCGGCGTTGATCAGGATGTTCGTACCGGCGAACTGCCGGGCGTATTGCACGGTGACGGCGTTGAGGAACGACTTCGACGGCGCGTAGGCCGCCATGACGGGGCCGATCTCGATGTCCGGGTCCGCCTGCCGGGTCAGGGAGCCGACGGAACTGGAGACGTTGACGATGCGCGGCGACGTCGAGCGCCGCAGCAGCGGCAGCATCGCGTTGGTCACCCGGACGACACCGATGACGTTGGTCTCCACGACCGTGCGGACCACGTCGAGGTCGAGCGTGGTCGGGTCCTGCACCCACCCCGGCCCCGTGTCTCCCGAGATGCCGGCGTTGTTCACCAGGACGTCCAGACGCCCGGCCTGACGTTCCACCAGTTCCGCGGCATCGGTGACGCTCCGGTCGCCGGTCACGTCCAGCGGCACCCCGAACGCGTCCACCCCGGCGGCGCGCAGCTTCTCGACGGCGGACTCGCGCCGGGCATCGTCGCGGGCTCCCACGCCCACGCGGTACCCGAGGGCGCCCAGCCCGGTCGCGATTTCGTATCCGATTCCCTTGTTCGCGCCGGTCACCAGCGCGATCTTCGTTTCGCTCATGCCATTGATGCTCGCTCGCGGACGAGCGGCGCATCCAACACCGATACAGTGCCCTGTGATACCCGGTGGGTATCACTGGCGTATGGTGTGGCCGTGGACACCTTGGAGACCCGCGAGTTGAGGTACTTCGTGGCCGTCGCCGAGGAACTGCACTTCGGCCGCGCCGCCGAACGCCTCGGCATGGCCCAGCCACCGCTGTCCCGGGCGATCCAGCAGCTCGAGCGGCGCCTCGGCGTCTGCCTGCTCGAACGTGACCGCCGCGGTGTCCGTCTGACCGGCGCCGGAGAGGTACTGCTGCACGAGGGCCGGGCAGCCCTCGACGCGAACGCCGCTGCCGCCCGCCGCACCCGTCGCGCAGGTGGCGCCGACACTCCGGGCGGCCCGCGCAACCGCCTGGTGCTGGCAGTGAAGGCCGCCGCGTCTCACGAGCTGCTGCAGAAGCTCCTCGACGCGTACGCGGCCGAGCCCGGCGCCGCCGAGGTCGAGGTGCTGCCGAGCGGCATGTGTGAGCAGGAAGTAATGCTGCGCGACGGCCGCGCCGACGTGGCGCTCATGCACGCGCCGTTCGACTCCCTCGCCGGGTTCGACAGCGAGGAACTGATGACCGAGGGGCAGGTCGCCATCCTGCCCGCCTGGCACCCCCTCGCCGCACACAAGACTCTGTCCCTGGCCGACATCAGCGACGTCCCCGGCCTTCCGCTCGCCCGCTGGCCCCACCGCCACGGCACGTACCCGCCCGGCCCGGGCCCCGAGATCCACGACCAGACGCAGTTGGCCCAGCTGATCGCCCTCGGGCGCACCATGGCCGTCTTCCCCGACTCCGCCCGTGCCTGGCTATGGGCCGAGCACATCGCCGTCCCCCTGGCCGACGCACCCCCCGTCATCACCCACATCGCCTGGCCCGCGCACAGCAGCTCCCTCGCCCTCGCCGGGCTGATCCGTACGGCCACGCAGCTATGACCGTCTCTTGCCTTCGGATCGCGGTGGGCGTAGAGCTTGCGCGCGGGTGCCTTCACGGCCGCGGAGTTGCTGAAGGGTAAGTGCCCGTTCCTGAACCGGCTTCCTGAGCCGTGGGGCGGGTCTGGGCCGGCTGAGTGGCCGGGGCCCAAGGGCCGCCGATCGAGCGGTGTTGTCCCGGTTGCGGTGTGCGGGTGGACGCGACGGTCTGGTCCAGCGAACACCGGGGACCACCGGGCGCCCATCTGCGGCACGCACTTTGCTCATCGCGCTGCTGGAGAAACTGATGGCCGACGTCCCAGCAGGGGCCAGGTCTCCGGAACACCTCAGGTGCGGAGTGCGGTGTCGAGGTCGCGCATGAGCTCTCCCACACGTCCGCCGCCGGGAGGCGTGGCGGGTAGCCGGCCGAGTACGGCGGTGACCGCCGGTGGTGCGTGATGACGCGCCCATTCAAGGGCCCCTGGGGTGACGCGCTTGTCATCCGATGCCAGCTCTTCTGCTCGTGCCGCATGTGCTGCCGCACCGAGAATGTGCTTCACCTGATGAGCGTCCGCCAGGGGATGAAGGTACGCGGCGGCGGCCGCATGGCTTGCCGCTCGTGCCGCGTCGACCGCGGCGGGGAAAGCGGCTTCTTGGGCCGCTCGGTACGCCGCCCACCCGGTCTGCCGCAGAGCCGCCGTGCGCCGACCGCCGCCGGCGAAGGCGTCGGCGGCGTCGATGGCGTCGCGTGGGCGTGGGTCAGCGGGAAGGTGCTGTTCGAAGATCGCCAGCGTCCGCCGCGCACAGTCGGCCGCGTAGCCCGTGATCTCACGAAGTTCGTGTTCGCTCAGCTCGATCTTGTCGGATTCAGTTGGCACGGCTCAATCCTGCCGCAGATCGCCGGTCGAGCGCCGGGGCACCGGGCCTTGTGGTGCCGCGATTCGAACCGGTTCGAGGGACCTGACGCCGATCCCAATCCTCCTGCAGTACCCAGCTTGCCGAGAGGCAGGGCGGCTCATCCATGGCCTGCCCATGGTCCCGTTCATGACTTCGGGTCTGTTACGAGCAGTGCGGAGGGAGGTGCTCTGACAGCTGCCCCGCTTGTTCCTGCCTTCGCTTTCAGCTAACCGGTTCGACACCCGGCTTTCGCTCCGTCATCGTTCTCTGTACTCATACGACCGGCGGCCTGCTATCTTCCGAAGCATCGAACCGGTTCGAGCAAGTTCGAGCAAGGAGTCCCTCGTGAACATCGGTGAGATCGCCAAGCGGGCCGGTGTCTCGCGGAGCACCGTGTCCTACGCGCTGAGCGGCAAGCGCCCCGTGTCGGACGAGACGCGCCGGAGGATTCAGGACGTCATCGACGAGCTGGGCTACCGGCCCAACGCCAGCGCACGTGCCCTGGCCAACGGCCGGACCAGCACGATCGGCCTGGTGTTCCCCCCGGCCGGTAACCACTACACCGGGATGCAGCTGGACTTCATCGGCAGCGTGGTGGAGGCCGCCGCGGCGTACGACTACGACGTGCTGCTGTCACCCAGCGGCGTGGACAGCGACCGTTCGTTCCAGCGGCTGCTGGGGGAGCGGAGGGTCGACGGTGCGATCCTGATGGAGATCAGGCTCCAGGACGACCGGGTCGATCACCTGGCCGCGCTGGGCTTCCCCTCCGTCGCCATCGGCCGCACCGCCCATCCCGAGGGCGGCTGGTGGGTGGGCCTGGACCACACCGCGCTGGCGGCGGCGTGCGTCCACCATCTCGCGGACCTCGGCCACCGCAGGGTCGCGTTCGTCAACCGGCCCGAGCAGCTCTTGCGGGCGGGCTACGAGTCCGCACACCGGGGACTGGACGGGTTCACCAAGGCCGCAGCCGAGCGCGGGCTCACCGTCCGCACGTACACCTGCGGGGACGATGCCGCCTCCGGCCAGGCATGCCTGGAGCGAATCCTGCTCGACGACCCGGCCACCACGGGCCTGGTCACGCTCAACGAGGCTGCGCTGGGCGGCCTCTATCGAGGGCTCACCGAGGCGGGCCGTCATGTGCCGCGCGACTTCTCGGTCACCGGGGTCGTGGCCGGCCGGTGGGCGGAGACGGTGACCCCGCAGCTCACCGCGGCGGACGTACCGGCGGAGGAGATGGGCCGTCGCGCCGTCGACCTGCTGGTCGAGCGGCTCGATCACCCCGACGCGTCCGCCCGGCACCACCTGCTCGCGCCACCGATCTCGTTGCGGTCCAGCACCGGGCCCGCCGTCGGCACATCCACTGCCGAAGCCTCGGACCCGGGCCGCGGCCCGCGTTAGCCTCCCGCTACGGCGGGCTCCGGAGGCTCGGCTGTACGGGCCAGCAGGCCGCGGCAGGCGAAGGCGACGACGGCGGCGACCAGCGCCATGCCGAAGCCGACGGCGAAGACGCCGCGCGGGCCGGCCGGTTCCATGAGCAGGCCGCCGCCTGCTGTCCGAGCGCGTCGCCCACGACGGTGGCCACGGACGCCCAGGTGAACGCCTCGGTCAGGGACCGGCTGTCCGCCACCGTACTGACCAGGGTCATCTCACTCGCGGCCATCAGCGCGATGGGTACGCTGCCCACCGCCAGCGCGAGCCCCGGCGTCAGAGGGGACGTCGCGAGCAGCGGCAGTGCCGTGCCGAGGGCGAAGGCGAGGACCAGGCGCGGGAAGCGCAGATGCACCGCCATCTGCGACTGGGAGCGGCCCAGCCACAGGGCGCCCACGGCGCTGCCCACGCCCCAGCAGGCGTACACCAGGCCGGTGCTCTCTCGCGAACCGTGTGCGTCGACGAAGGCGGGAATGGCCAGCGTCATCAGCCGGATGGGCACGGCGCAGAGCACCATCGTGCCGGTCAGCGCGAGCATCGGCCGCGACCGCAGCGGACCCAGTAGGTTGCCACGGCCGGTCCCGTCGTCCGAATCTCCGGCTGCCTCGGCTTTTGCCGCGCCGTCCGTTTCCTCCGGCACCTCGACCAAGCCCAGCCCCGTGGCGCCGACGCCGCCGATCACCGCGACGACGGTCAGCGCCCTCCCGGCGGAGCCCGTCAGCATCAGCGCCGCCAGCATCAACGGCGCCCCGATCACCAGCACTTCGGTGAGCAGCGCTTCCCACAGGTAGGCGGTGTCCCGTTCGTCGTCGCGGAGCGGCAGGCGTGCCCACAACGACCGCATGCAAGAGATCATTTACTCGATGTAAGTGGAATATATCGGGCGGGAGGTGAGCTGTTCGACCCGGTCGTGGAGGCGCTCCACGTGGTGCTCGGATTCCGGCTTCATCAGGACGCTGCGCAGGATGCGTGCGCCGTCGGCGTCCGCGGTGATTATCGGGTGGCGTGCGGCGAACGCCTCGCGGTCGGCCTTGAGGGTGCTCAGGAACACCGGATCAGCACTCGCCATGCCGTCCGCCAGGACGCGTGCCGATGCCGAGTCGACGGCGGAGAGGGTGGCGGGTTCCACCGCCGGGAAGTAGCTGACGATGTCCAACTCGGGCTGCTGGTAAAGCTCCAGGGCATCGGACGCGGTGATCAGCTCCGACCAGCGCAGGGCGGCCCGTCGGCCGGCACCCAGGACGCGGCCGAGGCCGTCGGGCGTGGGCGGGACGAGCTGGAAGGTCAGCCACAGGGCGGCGGCCGAGGCGCCGGCGCGGGAACATTCCAGGCTGATCTCGCCGAGGTGGAGCTCGGTGGAGGTGAAGTAGGTGTAGGGCGAGTCGTGGAGGTAGAAGCGGCCCACCTCCGGGTCGCGGAAGAGGACGGCGCCGCAGCCGTAGGGCTGGAGTCCGTGCTTGTGCGGGTCGATGACGACGGAGTCGCAGTGAGCGATCGCCCGCCAGGGCTCCGGGGGGAGCCCTTCGGGGCCGCCGGCTCCGGCCAGCAGGGTGAAGAAGCCGCCGTACGCCGCGTCGACGTGGAGCCGGACACCGTGACGGCCCCTGAGGGCGAGGGCGGCGTCGATCGGATCGACGGCCCCGAGACCGGTTGTCCCGGCGGTGAGGACGACCGTGCCGACGTCTCCGGTCCGAAGGACGTCCTCCAGTGCGTCGAGGTTCATGCGGCCGCGGTCGTCGGTGGGGATCGGGTGGCCCTTCATGCCGAGGACGTGGCACATGCGGCCGTGGGTGTAGTGGGCGTCGGCGCTGTAGGCGACGCCTCGGCCGGGGTGCAGCTCCCGCGCGACGAACAGGGCCTCGAGGTTGGCGATCGTGCCGCTGGTGGTGAGGTGGCCGAGGTGGGTGTCGTAGCCGAACATCGCGGCGAGCTGCGCGACGGCCTCGCGTTCCATGCGGGCGGTGGCGGGGCCGCCGTCCAGGGCGTGGTTGTTGGGGTTGATCAGCATGGCGGTGAGGTAGCCGACCACGGCGGCCGGGTGCGGGGGCTTGAGCATCTGCCCCGCGTAGTTCGGGTGGAAGAAGGGGTAGTTGTCCTTCAGCCGACCGGTGAACTCCTCGAAGGCGGCGGCGAAGCGGTCGTCCTCGACGAGGAGGGACGGGTGCCGCTCGTAGGGCCCGAAGGTGTCGGCCCACTCTTCTGTCGCGTGGTTGGCCCGGCCGAGCCAGTGCTGCAGGTCCACTGATTTCTCCCTCTCCGACCCTCTCTGGTGGGTACTGAAGTGCACTATAGGATTTCGTTGACTGCTCAGCAATTGACTGCTCAGTAATTGAGACGTTCGTAGATGAGGAAGCAGTAAAATCGGCCGACGGTCCTGGACAGGGGCCCACGGCACGAGAGGACGCAACAGGTGGATGCCGCGACTCGACAGGGCGACCAGGCCGCCCGCGCCGCCAACAGCCGGCTCGTTCACGACTTCGGGCTGCTGATCAAGGCCGCCACCCTGCTGGAACGGCGGATCGACACGGCCCTGCGGCAGGAGTGCGAGATCAGCCACACCATGTTCGAGGTCCTCATCAGGCTCTGCCGACAGCCGGACGAGGAGGTCTCGCAGCGCCGACTCGCCGACGACCTCACGCTCACCAGCAGCGGCATCACCCGTCTGATCGACCGCATGGAGGGGGCAGATCTGGTCCGACGCGTGCCGGCCCCCGGGGACCGCAGAAGTATCCTGGTCGAATCGACCGACCACGGTCATGCGGTGTTCCTGCGGGCCGCCGCTGTTCACGCACAAGTCGTCGAACGGTACTTCGTCGCGCCGGTGGCCACGGACGACTACGGACGGTTCACCGACTCGCTGAGCGAGATCCAGAAAGCCCTGCGCGACGACTGAATCCTGTCGCGCGCCGACCGCGAAACGTGGCCGAACGCTGCCCCTCCCCAGGTGTCACGCAAGATTGGCTCACTGGCGTGACGCCGGTCGGCGCACCGTCTCCCCACTTGCGGCTCTCCATCCGCCGCCTTGTGTGGTGCACCGGCCTGCTCATGCTGACCACCTTCGACCTCGACGACTACGTCTACGAGGCCCTCCAGGCCGGGGTGAGCGGGTTTCTCCTCAAGGCGGCGCCGGTGGCCGAACTCGCCCAGGCGGTACGGGTGACAGCCGCCGGCGACGCGCTGCTCGCCCCGTCCGTGACCCGCCGGCTCATCGAGGACGTCTCCCGGCGCCGCCCGGGCTCCGCGCCATACCCGCCTGCGGCTCGACGTGGGTGTGACTCCGACGCCGCCGGACAGCAAGAGGCTCTGCACGCCAAGCCCCGCTCACCCGCGTCGCCGAGGCACTGCTCGTTTCCTCCGGCCTGATCCGCCGGACAGGCTCTAGTGCTGCGACCGGAAAGGTTCACCGGCTCGCGACGCCCGGCACGGCACCTCGCCGCGTTGTCGCATCACCCGAGTACATCCAGTACGCGGGTCATGCTCCGCCTTGCGAGGCACCGCACCGGACGCCGCGAGCTTCCCGGCAAACCTTTCCGGTGACAGCACTAGCGGGCCAGACCCCGCAGCAAGAGCTCGGAGAGCTGGGCGTAGGCATCGGCGTCGCCGAGGCCCGTGGCGGCGGTGACCTGGCGCTGTTGGATGCGGACCATCACCGAGGTGATGACGTCGGCGGCGAACGCCACGTGGACGGCGCGGAACACGCCCGCCGCGACGCCTTCCTCGATCAGCTGCTCCACGCGGCGGGCGGCCGCCCGCGTGTTGCGCTCGTAGACCTCCGCGGCGGGCTCGAACCCGGCCACATCGTCGAAGAACTGCGAAGACAGCGGACCGAGTTCCGCCGCCACGGCGTGGAGATAGGCCGCCAGCCGCGCGGCCGGATCGCCCTCGGCGGCCAGGGCGGCCTCGACGCGTTCGGTGGCCCCCCGGAAGAAGTGCACCACCACGGCCCGGACCAGTTGCTCCTTGCTGTCGGCCAGCCCGTACAGGGTGCGCTTGGAGCAGTGCAGACGCGCCGCCAGATCGTCCAGGGTGAAGCGTGCGAAGCCTTCCTCGGTGAGCAGCGCCACGAGCGCCTCGAACAGCTCGGAGCGCCGGGCGGCACCCCGGCCCGTGAGCTTGGGGCTGATAGGGGCGGAGGCCTTGATCATCCGACCAGTATCCCAGGCGTCACATCACCTCCACATGCGCTACGGTAAGCGGTACTGACGTACCGCTTTGAGTACCACTTGGAGCCACCATGACGGTCGACCGCATGCTTCCCACCCAGGAGGCCGAGGACCTGATCGCCCTGACCCGCGAACTCGCCGAAAAGGAACTCGGCAAGCGGGTCGAGGAGCACGAGGCCGACGAGACCTACCCGGAGGACCTGTTCGCGGTACTCGGCCGGGCCGGGCTGCTGGGCCTGCCGTACCCGGAGGAGCACGGTGGCGGGGGTCAGCCGTACGAGGTGTACCTGCAGGTCCTGGAGGAACTGGCGAGCCAGTGGGCCGCGGTCGCCGTGGCCACCAGCGTGCACACCCTGGCCTGCCACCCCCTGCACGCCTACGGCACCCCGGCACAGCGGGAACGCTGGCTGCCCCGCATGCTGGCCGGTGAGCTCCTCGGTGGCTACAGCCTGTCCGAGCCCCAGGCCGGCTCGGACGCGGCGGCCCTGACCTGCAAGGCCGAACGCGTCGAGGACGGCTACCGCGTCACCGGGACCAAGGCGTGGATCACCCATGGCGGCAAGGCCGACTTCTACGCCCTCTTCGCCCGCACCGCGCCGGGCAGCCGCGGCATCTCCTGCTTCCTCGCCCCCGGTGCGACCGAGGGGCTCAGCTTCGGCAGGCCCGAACGCAAGATGGGCCTGCACGCCGTCCCGACCACCTCGGCCATGTGGGACGGCGCGGTCATCGACGCCGACCGGCTGATCGGCGGCGAGGGCCAGGGCCTGGAGATCGCGTTCAGTGCCCTGGACAGCGGCCGGCTGGGCATCGCCGCCTGCGCCACCGGGCTCGCCCAGGCCGCCCTGGACACGGCCGTCGCCTACGCCAACGAGCGCACCACCTTCGGCCGCAAGATCGTCGACCACCAGGGGCTGGGCTTCCTCCTCGCCGACATGGCCGCCGCGGTGGACTCCGCCCGCGCCACCTACCTGGACGCGGCCCGCCGCCGCGACTTCGGCCGCCCCTTCAGCCGTCAGGCAAGCGTCGCCAAGCTGGTGGCCACGGACGCGGCGATGAAGGTCACCACCGACGCGGTGCAGGTACTGGGGGGCTACGGCTACACCCGGGACTTCCCCGTCGAGCGCTACATGCGCGAAGCGAAGATCATGCAGATCTTCGAGGGAACGAACCAGATCCAGCGGCTGGTCATCAGCCGCCACCTCGCCGCCTGACGCACCATCAACCATGCACGCCCTAAGTCAGTTGACGGACCATCATCGAGGAGAACCATGAACCTTGCCGGAACCGCAGCGCTGGTCACCGGGGCGGCCTCGGGCCTGGGCGCGGCGACCGCAGCCGCCCTCGCCGCGCGCGGTGCCACCGTCTACGGCCTCGACCTGGACAAGGCGGTGTCCGCCGCGGGACCGCAGCCCGACGGTGTCACCCTGCTCGCCGCGGACGTCACCGAAGAGGCGCCGGTCCGCGAGGCGCTGGCCCGCGTGGACGCCGACGGCGTGGAACTGCGGCTCGCCGTCAACTGCGCCGGCATCGCCCCGTCCGCCCGCATTCTGGGCCGCTCAGGACCACACGACCTCGACCTGTTCCACACCGTGCTGAAGGTCAACCTCCTGGGCACCTTCAACGTCCTGCGCCTGGCCGCCGAGTCGATCGCCCGGCACGAGCCGGACGGAAACGGCCAGCGCGGCGTCATCGTCAACACCGCGTCGATCGCCGCGTTCGAGGGACAGGTCGGCCAGATCGCCTACTCCGCTTCCAAGGCCGGCGTCGCAGGCATGACCCTGACCGCCGCCCGTGACCTGGCCCAGCACGGCATCCGCGTGGTCACCGTCGCCCCCGGCATCGTGGACACCCCCATGATGGCCGGCTTCGGCGACGAGGTCCGGGCCGGCCTCGCCGCGAGCGTCCCCTTCCCCCAACGCCTCGCCCAGCCCGAAGAGTTCGCGCGCCTGGTCACCATGATCGCCGAGCACGACTACCTGAACGGCGAGACCATCCGCATGGACGGCGCCCTGAGGATGTCGGTCCGCTGAGCTGCGACTCGGGACGAGTACCCGACGGTTCCGGAGTCAGTCGTTGCGCCTGCGACCCGGGCGCGGAATCGGATCCGTAGCGTGAGTCGGCACGCCGAGCAGCGAGATCGGGGCTGCGTCGGATGCGTCAGGCCCGTAGGGACCCGCGCTGGGGCAGCCAAGTGACCCGATGGGACCGGCTGTCTGCAGAGGTTCCGGGGAGACCGGTTCCCACACGGCCGGCCTCCCAGGACCTCAGCAGCCGGAAGGCTGTCAACCTCCCAGGACGCCCTTGGGCAGGATGGTGTTGAGAGCCCCGCCGCCCAGGACGCCGCTCACCTGGGACATCAGGCCGCCGACAGCGTCGTCCTTACCGGCAGGGGCAGGGCCCGCTCCGGGAGCTTCGACAGCGTGGGCGCCGGCAACACCCATGGCCAGCAGCCCCGTGGTGAGCACGACGGCGGTGGCAACGCGTACCGCGGCCTGTCGGACGGGAGTGGGGTTTCGCATCGACTTGGTCCTTCCGTATGCGGGGATGGGGTGCTCGGGGGGATCGAGACCCTTTGAGCACCCCATCAACGTCCCAGCGCGCTGGAAGGTAACTGTGAGTGTCGAATGCGTGGCTTCGTACGGACCGAGGTGTGCGCTCCGTGACCGCTCTTGCGTCGGCCTGATGCACGCCCGGCGAGGGCTGCGGCTGTCACTCCGGGGCTTCGATCCAGTGCACGCACACCAGCCCCTGTCCCTCCAGCCGGTACTTGATGCAGAGTCGGCCCCGGCGCGCCTCGGGCTCCGTGTCCCGATCGCGGAACTCGGTGATGATCCGGTCGCCCTCGATCCAGGAGAATCCGTACTGCCGGGCGAAGTCGATGCCCAGCTGGCCTTCGAGCGCGAGGCTTGCCACGGCGTACCTCTCGGCGGCTTCGGGGTGCTTCCTGAACACCTCGGTGATGTCGGCGAAGAACGCGGTGTCCGACTTGGTGTCGTAGTCAGCAGCGGTCACAGCCATCTCCTCGAGCGTCGAGCGAAAGCGTGGATACGACCCTGTCTCCAGGCTGCTACGTGCCCCCGCCCGCACGCCAGTCGGGGCCCCGCCGGTGGGGGCCGTCCCGGGTTCTTGTCACGTGCCGGGGTGGAGCCCCAACCAGCCGGGGCTGGGAGCGTCTTCGACCTCACCGAAGTACAGGGTGCCGCGACGCCTGCGCGGCCCGCGACGCGCGCTGGGTCGGGCCGCTGCTCCCCGCGGCTCCGACAGCGTCGGTGCACCCCGACGAGCGCGGTGAGCGCGGCATGGCACAGGCCGTACTCCGCACCGTCGGAGCTGACGGCTGACCTCCGGCTGACCTCGGGCTGACCTCGGGCTGATGAGGACGGTCTCCCGGTGAAGCGGTTCATGTCTGTGTTTCCGTCAGGGCGTGCGCGAAGTGGTCGGCGAGGTGGGGCAGCCAGTCGGGCCGTGCGTTGCCGAGAAGGTGGTCGCCGTGGGGGACGGACAGGTAGGTGCCGTGCGGTGCCAGACGGGCGAGGGGCTCGCCGTTCGTCACGCCGGGGATGACGTCCTGGCCTCCGTCCACGACCAGGAGGGGGGCCGCGACGCGGGGCGCCAGAGCGGCGAGGTCCACGTGGTGGGCGAACTCGCGAGCGGCGTCGGGGCCTCCGGTGCGTCGGGCCATGATGTCCCGCACCGGCGGGGGCAGTTCCCCCCAGGCGAGGCGGAAGGGGCCGCTGACGGTGGCGACCGCCGCCACGCGCGGCTCCAGCGCCGCGGCCCGGGCCGCGAAGTAACCGCCCAGGCTGAGGCCGACGAGCCCGACGCGTGCGACGCCGAGGGCGTCGATGACCCGGCCCACGACCTCCTCGTAGTCCGGCCTGAGGGTCGTCGTGGCCGCGAGCACGCCCTGCCCGGGGCCGTCCATGGCGAACACGGCCAGGCCCCTGGCCAGCAGCGCGGACACCAGATCGAGGAACTCCTCCTTGGCCGAGTCCAGACCGGGGACGACGACCACGGTGCCGGGCGCGTCGACGGGCCCGCGCAGCCAGCCGGTGAATCCCTCGCCGCTCACGCGCCGGGCACCGGGCTCCAGCACAGTGAGCGCCGTGGCCAAGGCGTGGTCCGCCTCGGCGGCGGCACGAAGTGCCTCCGCGTACGGCGCGAGTGTGGCGAGGTGGAACCATCGCGCTGCCATGAGCAGGTACTCGCCGGCCGAGACGGACGATTCCGCGTCCTGCGCGCGCTCGAGGTAGCCGTGGCCGGTGCGCAGGAAGGACGGTCCCCAGTCGGCGACGGAGGTGAGGCCATCGGTGACACGCCGGTACTCGTGGGGGTCGACGCCCGCGCCGGTGGCGCGCGTCCACTGGGCGGTGGCGAACTCGGAGACGCTCATCGCGCTCCTCCCGTCAGCAGGACGGCCTTGCCGCGGATCCGGCGCTCGCGCAGGTCGACCAGAGTGCCGGCGGTCTCCACCCAGCCGGCGATCCGGCCGATCTCCGGGTGCAGCTGCCCTCGTTCCACGAGCCTCACCAGAACCTCCAGATCAGAGCCGTAGGGGGCGTCGGCGTAGTGGAAGTGCTGGATCGTGGCGCGCTCAGGGCCACCGAGCAGTTGGAAGAAGTCGAGGGTGACCGGGGTGCGGCTTGCCTGGCCGAACCAGACAAGGGTGCCGCCCGGGCGCACCTTCGACAGCGCGAGTGGCAGCTCCGGCCCGCCCGTGGATTCCAACACCACGTCGAACGGCCCTTGAGCCGCCGCGACCTCGTGCACCACCTCGGCTCCCAGCTCCGCGAGTCGCTCGCCGCGCACCGGTGTGGCCGTCACCGCGGTCAGCTCGGCCCCGGCCCGCACGGCCAGTTCGGTGACGTAGTGGCCGACCCCGCCCGAGGCGCCGGTCAGCAGCACCCGTCGGCCGACCAGAGAACCGGCCGTACGCAGCAGGCGCAGGGCGGTGATCCCGGCCAGGGGCAGGGCCGCAGCCCGGACGTGGTCGATGCTGTCCGGGAGCACCGCGAGCGAGTGCGTGGGTACGGCGGCGTACTCGGCCCAGCCGCCTTGTGCGGGATGCCCGACCACGCGGGTGCCGATGCCGGGGCCCGAGCCGTCGGCTGCGGCCTGTACGACGAGCCCTGCGATGTCCTTGCCGGGCAGCGCCCCTGGGCGGGGGTGTTCGAGGAGGAATGTCTCACCCCGGTTCGGCGCGAACGCCTCGACCTTGATCAGTGCCTCACCCGGCTCCGGGACGGGCTGGGGGGCCTCGGCGAAGGCGACCGGACGCGCCGCTTTCCCCGTGGGAATCAGTCTTTGCATGCCGAAGATGCAACCCCGCGACCCCACCGGCGATCCAACAACGAACAAGCAAGACCGACAACTTCTGGTTGTCGCCTATGGTGAGGGCCATGGATTTCGACGTGGCGCAGGTACGTGCCTTCGTACGCGCCGCCGAGGAACTGCACTTCGGGCGGGCGGCCGGAACACTGGCCATCTCCCAGCAGGCGCTGTCCAAGAGAATCGCGCGACTGGAATCCCTGCTCGGCGTCAAGCTGTTCCAGCGCGGCGGCACCGGGGTTCGCCTCACCGAGGCCGGACAACGTTTCCTCCCAGCAGCCCGGCAGACCCTGGCCGCCGCCGACGCCGCGGTCGCCGCGGCTCTCGGGAAGGACCGCCCACTGCGTGTCGACGTCTGGGGACACCTCTACGCGCCGATGCGCACACTGGCCCAGGTCGCGGGACGGGCCGGGGACCTGGTCCTGGGGCACGGGCGCGATCTGCCGTCGGTGACGGACGCACTGCTGCACGGCGACATCGACGCCGCCTTCGGCCGGGTCCACCCCCCGCTGCACGCAGGGCTGGCACACCGCCTCGTCCGCCTCGAACCGGTCGACGCCGTGCTGAGCGCGCACCATCCACGCGCGGCAGAACCGGCGCTACGCCCCGACCAGTTGCGCGGCAGCCTGCTGTGGGCGCCCGGTGCGCTGGACCGGCTCGACTTCCTCCACCAGTTCGCCGACCGATTCGACATCCAGGACAGGGCCGCCGGCGTCAACCTGGGGCTCACCCACTTCCTCGTAGAGCTGGCGGACGATCCGCGACGCTTCTCGCTGCTGCCGGCCGACGTGCCGCTGCCGGACGTCCCCGGGCTGCGCTCGATCCCACTGGTCGACCCCACGCCGCTGTACGCCTGGTCACTGCTCTGGCACGCCGGCAACAGGCACCCCGGACTGGACGCCCTCACCGCCGCCTGCGCCGCGCAGGCGGGCCAAAGCCGATGGCTGGAGTACGACCCGGCACGCGACTGGCTGCCCGAACCGCCCACGAACCGCCTCCCGCCTCGGGACAAGCAGCGTTGACAGCAGGTCGGCGGCCTCGGCGAGCTCGGGCCATGGTGGCATCGCGGCATGATGCCGCGGGGATGGTTCGGGCAGTGCCGAACTGTTCGGGCTCTAGCGTCAGCGGCATGACGCACACGATGCATGAGTTCGACCGCTACGAGGACGTGCGGGCGGCGCTTGCCGACCCGGCGCTCGTTCCGGAGCTCCCGGCTGCGGACGACGGTCCGGCCGGGGCGAGTGTCGCCTGGCTGCGTGCCACCGTGGCTCGGTTCAGTGCCGGTGAGCCGCATCGGCGGAGGCGGGCTGTGGTGGAAGCGGAGCTGGCCCGGCTGGAGCCCGCCTCGCTGTGGCGGGCGGCGGCGGCAGGGCCCGGGCCGGAGGGCCGGGGGAGGGTGGTGCGTACCCTCGCCGACGCCCTGGGGATGCCGGACCCCGGGGCAGTCGCCGAGGCCGTGACCGTGGTGGCGGGGGCCTACTTCGGGGGTGCCGACGCGGCCGCGGACGAGGCGGTGGCCCGGCTGGTGGCGCAACTGGCGCCGGAGCGCGCGGACGAGGCCGCGCTGGAGTCCGTCGCCAACCGCATCGGGTTGCTGGTGCAAGCGTGCGAGGCGACGGCTGCGCTGATGGAGGCCGCGGCGGACGGCGACGTTCCATTGGCCCGGGTGCTCCGGGAGGATCCGCCGGTACGGACCATGCGCCGGGTCGCCGCGAAGGCCACCCGGGTCGCCGGCCGGGAGATCGCCGAGGGCGATGTCGTGCTCCTGGACATCGCGAAAGCCGGTCGCGTGCACCCCGTCCCCCTCACCTTCGGCGCACCGCCACGGGTCTGCCCCGGCCGGGCCCACGCCCTCGCCCTGGCCCACGGCGTGCTTCAGCGCCCACTGACCGACTTCGCCCGTCTGCACCACCAGGCCACACCCCTGTTGCTGCCCAACGCCTGGGACCACGCCTCCGCGGCCCTTCTCGCGGCACAGGGCTTCCAGGCGATCGGCACCACAAGCCTGGGCGTGGCCGCGGCCGCAGGTCTGCAGGACGGGGCAGCCGCGACCGGCGCAGCGACCCTGGCGCTGGCCCGCCGACTCGGACAGGGGTCCTTCCTGTTCACCGTCGACGCCGAAGGGGGCTTCAGCGACGACCCGGAGGAGGTGGCCCGGCTGGCCCGGCAGTTGCACGACGCGGGCGCTGCGGGCATCAACCTCGAAGACGGCCGCCCGGACGGCACACTCACCCCCGTGGAACTGCACGCCGCGAAGATCGCCGCCGTCAAGGCTGCCGTGCCGGAGCTGTTCGTGAACGCGCGCACCGACACCCACTGGCAGGGCAGCCGGGAGGACGAGACCGCTGTCCGCCTCGCGCTCTACGAACAGGCCGGCGCGGACGGGGTGTTCGTGCCAGGACTGTCGGAGCCGGACGAGATCGCCGCCCTGACGTCAACACTCGTCGTCCCGCTGAACATCCTGTACACGCCGACCGGCCCCACCGTCGCCGAGCTGGCCGCGCTGGGCGTGCGCAGGATCAGCCTGGGCTCGCTGCTGTACCGCAGCGCCCTGGCGGCGGCTGTGACCACCGCGACCACCATCCGCGACGGTCGGCCGACGGACCTCGGGACCCTCTCCTACGCCGAGGTACAGGCGCTGGGAGCACCTCAAGTACGCCGGTAGGCCTTTCGCGTGCCGTCTGTCAGAGATCGTGCACCGCCATCCACAGGTCCATGTCGTAGGTCAAAAGTCGGCCGGGACGCTGAGTGGCGGTCTCCGCGGTCAGACAGGCGCGCGGTCAGACAGGCGGCGGTGAGAGCGACGGCGGCGCGGGCGGGTCCGCAAGGTGCTATGCGCGTGACCAGGGGCGCCTGACGACGCAGATGGTCAGGCCGTTCGGGGACTTCTGCGGAGTGGCCCCGACTACGGTTGCTCCGCATGACGCATACCGAGATCGAGGTCACCGCGGAGTTGGTCCGGGACCTGCTCAGCGACCAGCACCCGGACCTGGCCGATCATCCTCTGAGTCTCGGAGCGCGTGGCTGGGACAACCAGCTTTGGCGGCTCGGCGACGACCTCGCCGTCCGGTTGCCCTGGGCGACGCAGTCCGCGGACGCGCTGCTGCGCAAGGAGCACGCCTGGCTGCCCTCCCTCGCCCCGCACCTTCCGTTGCCGGTCCCCGTCCCGCAGCGCCTCGGCGAGCCCTCCGAGCGGTTTCCGCGCCCCTGGATCGTCACCACCTGGGTGCAGGGCGAGCCCGCCGACCGCGCCCCCGCCACGAGCGGTGCGCAGGCGGCCGACGCCCTGGCCGCCTTCCTGACGGCCCTTCACCGGCCCGCTCCCGAGGCGGCGCCCGTCGGCCGTGGCCGCGGGGGGCCGCTGGCCGACCGCGCCGAGCAGTTCGCCGAACACCTCACCTCGGCTACCGAGCTGGGACTGATCGCCGACCCCGAAGCCGTCCGCGCGGTCTGGGAAGACGCCGTCGCCGCGTCGGACTGGGCGGGCCCGGCACTGTGGCTGCACGGCGATCTGCATCCCGCCAATGTCCTCACCGCGGACGGTACCTTCTGCGGCGTGATCGACTTCGGCGATCTCTGCGCGGGCGATCCGGCCTGCGACCTCGCCGCCGCTTGGGTACTCCTGCCGGACGGCGCCGCCGACCACTTCCACGGCGCCTACCAGCCCACCCCGGACACCGCGACCCTTCGCCGCGCCCGCGGCTGGGCGGTGCTGCGAGCCCTCAGCGGCCTCCTCATCGGAGAGGCAGGCGTCCACGGCCGCCCCGGCGGCAAGGCCACCTGGGGCCCACCCGCGCACGCCACACTAAGACGCCTCATCGCAACGGCCCGCTGAACAACCGGGAGGCCGCAACCGCCGGACCCGGCTGATCAGCGCCGCCCACCCGGTCAGCGCCGCCCACCCGGTCAACCGTGCATCCCGACGCTGACGGGGCGTCACCGGGCCCGGCCGCCGGCCGGCCCCGGTCCGGCCGCGGGGTACTCCTCGGTGGATCCCAGCGCATGTCCACCTCGATGGTCAGCTAGTCACCAGATCCGTGTGCGACGGCACCCCCGGGAGTTGCGGCGGGAACTCTGTGCGCATACCGCGTTGTGGACTGTCGAGGACGGTCGCCGTCGTCGCTCCGGACACCGTCAGGTCGGTAAGCCCGGCGCCAGGCCTACTTGTTCGAGCGACTCGCTCGATGGATTAAGTCGGTATGATAGATGCATGGCTCACGTCTCAGCGGCCGAGCGCCGCCCTCAACTGATCAAAGCGGCGATCGACCTCATGGCGAGAGAAGGGGTCGCCGCCGGAAGCACGCGTGCGATCGCCGCGGAGCTCGGCGTGGCCCAGGCCACGGTGCACTACACCTTCGGAACGAAGGAGGACTTGTACCGTGCCGTCATCGAGCACCTCACCCAGGAACTGGTGGAGCAGGTGCGGCAGACCGCGCCGGCTGACGCAGGCTTCGAGGAAACAGTGGGTGTGCTGGCCTCTGCGCTGTGGCGCACGGTGCGTGACCAGTCGAGAAGCTACCAACTGCTCACTGAACTGGGCATGTTCGCGCTCCGCTCACCCCACCTCCGCGAGGCTCTTGAAGCGCACAACCTCGGCGTGGTCAACGTGACAGCGGGGCTTGTCGAGGAAGCGGCTGAGCGCACCGGGCAGCAACTCGCGCAGCCTGCGCAAATGATCGCGCGGTTCTTCCTCGCCGGGTTCGATGGACTCACGCTGCAGCGTCTGGCGCATCCCGATGACGAGGCAGAGTTTTCGTGCCTGCAAGCGTTGGTTTCCTCTACCGTGGCGCTGGCTCGTGGCCGTGTGGAGATGGTGGCGGTACCGCGTGACCTGGCTACGGGAAGCCTGTCGAGCGCTTGACTGCTGTGCGCCGGGACCGCGTGAGACTGGAGCCGGCCGTGGGTGGATGGTTTGGCTCGTTGAGCCCGGCTGGGAGGAAGGGGACCGGCGTGGCGGACTGGGGGAGATCCGCGCCCGGTTGCAGGGGCCGAGCAGATGCCGATCCGGGCGATCGCGCGGCATTTGGATATCTCGAGGGAAAAGGGCCGACGGGTTCTGGCGAGTGGTGCGGCGCCCACGTACCGGCGCGCACCGAGGCGGCCGCACCGGAGATCCCGGTGCTGTAGCGCTTCTCGGACATCTGTGAGAGGGCGATCGCCGAACGGTCCTGCTCGTGGCTGTGCTCCAGGCCGACGTGGGTGGTGGCGAAGTCCTCAGCGATCCTCCTCGGCCCAGCCGTGCGGCCTCGGCCAATTGGTCGGCAACGCCTCGTGGGCGAGTCGGGCGCCGGGCGTCCGCGGTGTCCTGTCACCGGTTCGCCCATGCGCAGCAGCAGGCACGCCCGCGCCGCACAGAACGGGAAGTTGTCCGCCGCCGAAGCGGCTCGGACAGCCCGAATTGCCGTGAGCGACGGAATGGTTCGGGGGCGTCAGCAGCGGTGTGACGCCACCCGGGGCAGGATCAGGCAGTCGGTTCGCCGGTCCAGGCGGGCTGGGGGTCGATCGCGGCGCGGACCAGCCTGCTCGCCCCTGGTGACGCCCGCCGTTGACCGCCCGCACCCCGGCAGGGCTGGCCGCGCGGGCGGGGCCGTTCAGCGAGGAATCACCCAGCCCGGTGCCCAGGTCCCGGCGGCGTCCTGGCCGGCCGTCGTGGCGGCGAGGTGGGCGCGGAGGGTGGCCAGCGCCGGGTGGGGGTTGTCGCGGTGCCAGAGGAGCGAGTGTGGGTAGACGGGCGTCGGGTCGGTCACCGGGATGCGGCGCAGACCGTGGTCGGCGGGCCAGATGAGGCGGGTGTGCTCGCCCATGAAGGTGGCCAGGGCCGGAGTGTCGGAGATGGTGTCGAGGAGCGCGTCGGAGCCGAAGTTGGGGCCCGTCACCTCAATGGTGAGGCCGAACTCGGCGACGAGGTCGTCGTAGTAGGCGCCCCACTCGGTACCGGGGGCGATGCCGGGCATCCAGATCCGGTGCCCGGCGAGCTGAGCGACGGTCACAGACCGGGCGCCCGCCAGCGCGTGGGCGGGGCCGGTGAGGAGCTGGAGCGGCTCGTCGAGCACCCGGACGGAGGCGATTTCCTCGGGAAGGGGTCGGCCGGGCGCGGCGACGGCGCGGAAGGACGCGTCGATCGCACCGGAGAGGATGGCGGTGATGGCCGTCTCGATGTCGAACAACATCATCACGTCGAGGTCGATGTCGGGGTGTGCGCGGTGGAAGCCGCGCATCAGGCTCGACTGCGCGCTGCGCGAGGCGATCACGTCGACGCGCAGCGGACGGCGGCCGGGGCGCACGGACGCGCCCGCACGCTCGGCGACGCGCAGCAGCTCGCGTGCGTGGGGCAGGAATGCCTGCCCGTCGATGGTGAGCTCAGCGCCGCGTGGGGCCCGGGTGAACAACCGCACGCCGAGGGTGCGCTCCAGAGCGGCGATGCGTTTGGAGACGGCCTGCTGGGTGATCGACAGGTCGACTGCGGCTTTCTGGAACTGGCCCGCTTCCGCGACGGCGACGAAGGTACGTACTGCTTCGAGATCCACGCCGACCCACCTTAGTGAACAACTGACAGTTGTGGATTGATGGCAGGTCGGTTGTTTGACCTGCTGTTGTCCTGCCCGCTTATCTCTCATCGGGCAACGTCAGTTTGTTCGGGTGGGACCTCAAGGGGAGTGCGCTGAGCATGGTGGGCAGGAGACGGTTGGGCCGGCAGTTCGGCTGGCTGTGGGCGTCGTATGCGGTGAGCGCATATGGGTCCGGGCTGGGGTTCGGGGCGTTGCCGCTGATCGCCGTGCTGGTGCTGCATGCCGGACCCGCTGAGGTGTCCGCGCTGTCCGCGGTGGGGCCCGCGGTGGGTGCGCTGATCGCGGTGCCGCTCGCGCCGTGGGTGGAGTTCCGGCGCAAGCGCCCGGTCATGATCATGATGGACCTGGCCCGGTTCGCGGCCATGGCGACGATCCCCGTCGCCTACACCTTCGGATGGCTCAGTTTCGTACAACTGGTCGTGGTCTCGACTGTGGTTGCCGCAGCCAAGATCGCCTTCAACGCGGCCAGCGGCGCCTACCTCAAGGCCCTCGTGCGGCCGGACGACCTTCTCGTCGCCAACGCGCGGTTCGAGTCCACGAACTGGAGCTCCATCGCGGTGGGGCCACCGTTGGGCGGGGCGGCGATCGGCCTGGTCGGGCCGGTCACCACCGTGGTGGCCGACGCGCTCAGCTACCTGCTCTCCGCACTGGGCATCACCGCGATCCGCGACCAGGAGGAAGCGCCGCGAACAACCGACAAGAGCCCGGTCCGGGCAGGCGCACTGCTCGACGGCTGGCGACACATCATGGGCCACCCCGGTCTTCGGCCGCTCTACCTCAACCAAATGCTCGTCGCCGGCCTGATCATGGCCACCGAGCCGCTGCTGGCCGTGCTCCTGCTTCGCCAGCTCGGGTTCCCACCCTGGCAGTACGGCCTCGCCTTCGCCGCCCCCTGCCTCGGCGGACTCATCGGCTCGCGACTGGCCCGCCATGTCGTAGCCCGCTTCGGCCGGCACTGGGTCTTCCGGACCGTCGGCACCCTGCGCGCAATCTGGCTGATCGGCCTGGCCTTTGTCCGTCCCGGCGTCGTCGGCCTCGTCACCGTGATGGCCATCGAGCTGGCGATCATCATCAACATGAGCCTGTACAGCCCGGTACTCGCCACCTACCGGCTCGAACACACCCCCAAGCATCTTGTCGCCCGCACCCTGACGGCCTGGTCGATCGGCCAGCAGGCGTCCATCGCCATCCTCACCGCACTCGCCGGGCTGCTCGCCGACATCACCAGCCCACACACCGCTCTCACGGTCGCTGGACTGCTCATCCTGACCACCCCGCTCCTGCTTCCCCGACAGGACCAGACGTCGCAGCACGAGCCGGAACTGTCCCGCAGCCACTCATGAGACACCGCAACTCACCACCGAAGCCCGCAGCCTCACCCGGTCCACCGGTGCGCGTCCGCGTCGACCAGGCACACCACCAGCAAGGAGAACACTCGCGTGAGCACTGCCCCCGCACTCGACCCCACGCACACCGCTCTTCTCGTCATGGACTACCAACCCGCGATCCTGGCCTTTGTGCCTGAAGGCGAGGACCGAAACGCCCTGCTCGGTCGCGTGGCAGGGGCCATCGCCGACGTTCGCGCAAACGGCGGCACCATTGCCTACGTACGCGTCGGTTTCACCGAGGCCGACTGGGACGCGATCCCGGCCTCCGACAAGTCCTTCGCCCCGCTGGCCCAACACCGCGTCATGCACCACGAGGACCCTGCCACCGCCGTCCACGAGCGCCTGGCTCCCCAGGACGGCGACATCACCGTACGCAAGATCCGCTACGGCGGCATGTCCACCACCGACCTCGACCAGCAGCTGCGCGAGCGCGGCATCACCACTCTGGTCGTCTCCGGCATCAGTACCAGCGGCGTCGTCCTGTCCACCGTCATCGACGCGGCCGACCTCGACTACCAGCTCTACGTCCTGTCCGACGGCGTCGCCGACCCAGACACCGAAGTCCACAATGCTCTGCTCCACAAAGTCTTCCCCTCACGGGCCCACATCATCGACACCGCCGAGCTGCGTACCCTGCTCCGGGCTGACTGACTCGAACCACGAGCCGATGCCACGCACGGCCGCCGCACCCCCGGTGCGGCGGCCGCCCACACCCCAGTGCCGGCCCAGCAGCAGCCTGTGGCTCTCGCCGGCCGCCTACCGCACCCGCCGCCACGCCCTCCGCCGGTGTTACGGCTCCCGGCACCCTGTGAACCCGGTGACCAGTACAAACGTCGCCGCCGGGAGAGTCCCGGCGGCGATGGCCACCGGGTTCACACCTCTTCGGCCGCGTCCAGGTCGCGCAGCGGGCGCATCCCGCCGGGCAGTTCGGGGAGCTGGAAGGAGTACCGGCCGAGCATGTTGCAGCGCCGCCGGCGCGACGAAGATCCGCCGTCTGCAGAGGCGATCGGACAGTACCCCGGCGACGGAGGCGGCCAGGATTCCGGCCACCAGATAGAGCGCGGTGCAGGGCCAGGAGGCTGCCGGCCGGACACCGCGGCGATCAGCTCTTCCCGTCGGCCCTTTGCTGCCATACGCGACATCTGGCCCGCTTTATGCTTCAAGACTGCCCATCACGGCCCGGGTGTTGCTCTGGCCTCAGTTCGCCCGTCGCTGATGAGGCGCCTGTTCCACTCGTCGCGACGGCTCATGCTCGCAGTCCGGATCAGAAGGCTGGCGAAGGTTGCTCCTGCCGCGTTCCCTGACTGCGTGCCTTGAGCAGCGCGTCCCGTAGGCGGTTGTGGGTCATGGCCAGGCACGCGTGCACCGCGCCGCGTGCTACTGAGAGTCCCAGAATCTGGGAGACGGTCGTGATCCGGGGGATGGCCGGCAAGTTCTGCGCGAGTCGCTTGCGTACCTCAGGGAGTACCTCATCCACCAAGGGGTGCAACCGGCCGACGAAGTAGACGGACTCGGGATCGAGCGTCACGGCGACGATGCTCACGGCGGTCGTGACCGCCGTCGTGAACGCCTTGAGTATCTCGGCACGGGCTCGATGGTCCTGACGTGCCAGCCACAGGTCCTCGACGCGTTCGAGGTCCAGTCCGTGTTCCCGAGCGAACTTCACAAGCCCTGCGGTGCTCAGCAGCCCGTTCAGGGTGCGGTCGTCGATGCCGGAGGAGAGGGAACCGATGTCGCCGAACGAAGGAGTACGTCCCCGAGCCAGTTCCCGGCCCGTGCAGGTGGCGAAATTCAGGGTGCTGCTGACGCTGAGCAGGGCAGCGTCATGGATGCTCGCGTCGTCCGTGAGCACCTGGAGCAAGGACGCGTTCGCGTCACTGTCGAAGGACACTGGAGCACCGACGAGCTTTTCGACGGTTCGGTGGAGGTCTCTGCCGGAGAAGACTTTCATCGGATCGGCAGGCCGAAAGACCTCGGCGCCGTCGCGGACATGGGCGGGCAGTGCCGCGACGACCTGGCGCAGTGGCCCTCGTGCGGATGCGCTGGTCTGCGCGATCAGGTCGACCAGCCACCGGCCGGCAGCGGGGACGTCGTGGTGCTCGACCGTCGGAACGATCACATGTCCGATCTCACGGCCGCGTAGGTCGGTCACCAGCACGCCAGTGGTCACGGCGCCGAAGCCGACCCCCACGACATGTCCGGCCGTCTCGGGCACATCGAGGTACGTCGACGGACGGCCACGCCCGACGACGGCGTCGACTCCCCCGTCCACGACGAACCCGTCAGAGCGCAGTTCCTCGACGGCCCGCGACACCGTCGCCTTGCTCAACCCCGTGAGCTCGATGAGCTTGTTCCGGGTCAACGGCGCATGGGAGAGAACCACGTCAAGGACACTTGCCTTGTTGTAGTCGCGTGGTGTGGGGTTGATGCTGCTCACCTCATGACCTTAGCGAGACCACACGCAGCCCGAACCAGTGGTCTCTGCCGGACTTGCCGAGTTGGCCGTCCTGTGCCGGCCTGGATCAGGTTCGGAGATGATGGCGATCTCGTACTTGCTCTTCAGGGCCCGCAAGCGTCCGGGACCTCCCGGAAGGGGCCGAAGGTGGGCACAGCCTCGACGAAGGCGTCGCCGTCGGACGTGCGGTAGGCCTCCAGGGCGGCCTGGAGCGCACGACCCGGAAGTCGTCGAGGAACTCGTCGACATCCAGGTTGTGCAGATCCAGCCGACCCTCGATGACCGGAGGCCAGGCCAGGCCGGCCGTGTCGGAAGCGGACGAGTGTCGCCTCAGTGGCGCCGCTCAAGGCGTGTCATGGCGGGTGCTCAGCAAGCGGGCCACGACCTCCTCCATGGCGACGGCCATGGCCCGCTCCACGTTGACCCAGTCGTCTCTGGCGTGCTCGAGCAGGTAGTCGCGACGCTCCGGCACTCGTTCCGCACGCCAATGGGTGACCAGCGCGCGAAGTGTCAGGCGTGCCAGCGCGGCAACAGGCAGGAGCGGGAGTTCGGTGTCCTTGATCGGCCGGGCCCGCTCGTATCCCGCGACGAAGCTGCATGCCTCACGCCAGGGATCCGACGGTGTCCGGCCGAGAAGGTTCGCGAGAGACACAGCAGGATCGAAGATCAAAGCACTGCGCATGCTGTCACCGAAGTCGATTACTCCTGTGACGAAGCTGTCTGTCCGCGGATCCACCAGGACGTTGTAGGGGCTGTAGTCACCATGGATCACTTGGGTCTCGAGATCACCCAGCCTCGGAACAATGGCCTCGTGGAAAAGGCGGAACACTTCTTGTGCCAGCCGACGGTGCACGGCGCTGGGCGTGTACTCGATGAGCTCCCGCAGCTGGTCGAAGTGGCGAAGGTCCCACACAAGGCGCCGCTCGTCCGCTGGATGCCTGAATGACCGCAGCGCCAGATCCACTCGCCCGAGCATCTGCCCGACCTGGGCAAGCTGGTGGGGATCGGGGTTCGTCCGCGCCAGGACGGCACCTTCGACGAAGTCGAAGACGCGCAGGACTCGAACCCCGCCGTCTTTCGTCTCGATCGGTACGTTGTCGCTGCCTTCGGTGGTCTCCTTGACCCGCTGGACGGGGAGATGAGGAGCTTCGGTTTCGAGGTGGCGCATCACAGCCGTTTGCAGAGCTACGACATCTACCGCCTCGTCAGGCGGGGAAACCTTGACGAGATGGTCGGCCGTGCCGGTCCGCAGTCGGAACGTGTCGTCCTTCTCGGTTGCCAGCCGCTCGAGATGTCCGCTCAGCTGGTAGTGCCGGGCGAGGAGGGCGTCCACCACGTTCGTTTCGATGGGCTCGTGGGACGATGCCAGGCCGCTCTCCTCGAACAACTGCTGGGCGATACGTGCGGGGGGCGAGGTGTTCACCGTTCGGTCCCTTCGGCTTTCGGCCTGCTACAGGCGCATCTCGGCGATCTCGGCGAAGGTCTCGAGGAATCGCGTCACGTCGGCCGAGTCGAAGGCCAGTGGCGGTCGGATCTTGAGTACGTTGACGGCTTCCCCGGTGCCGCTGATGAGGATGCGACGCTCGCGCATGTCGTTGATGATGTGGTCGGCGCGGACACGATCGGGCTCCAGCGACTCCCGGTCCTTCACGAGTTCGACGCCCACGTACAGACCACTGCCGCGGACCTCCGCGATGTAGGGAGACTCGCGAGTGATCTCCTCAAGGCCGGCTTTGAGCGCCCTGCCGTTGTCGAGAACTCGCTGCGGCACGTTCTCCGCTTCGAAGACGTCCAGAACCGCGGCACCGGCGGCAACCGCGATCGAACTGCCGGCAAAGGTGTTGAAGTAACGGACATTCTGTCCGAACTCGTCGCACACCTCGGGCCTGAACACCACGCCGGACATCGGCATGCCGTTGCCCATGGGCTTGCCCATCGTGACGATGTCCGGAAGCACTCCATGGCGGCTGAACCCCCACATCGACTCTCCGAGCCGGGCGAATCCCGACTGGACCTCGTCGGCGATGTACACGCCGCCCGCGGCGTGCACCTCCTCGACCATGTCACGCAGGTAACCGACAGGATCGGTGAAGAGGCCGTCGCTTGAGTGCGCGCAGTCGGTGATCAGCGCCGCGAGCCTGTAGCCGTGGCGCTCGAGGTCGTTGATCGCGCCTCGCACCTGGTTTCGCATGTAGTCGGGAAGCGATGAACCCGGCGGGACGAGTCGCGGATCAGGAGCATCGATGAGCCGCACATTCGGCCCGAGCGGTGAGCCCGCGCCGAGCGTCGGCGAGAAGCTCGCAACCTCGCGAGTGAGACCGTGGTAAGCCCAGCGAGTCACTACGATTCCCTCGCCGCCCGTGTGGAAGCGAGCCACGCGCATGGCCAGGTCGTTCGCCTCCGACCCGCTGCACGCGAAGCTGACCTTCGAGAGCGCCTCGGGCATCGTCGCGAGAAGGCGCTCGGCGTAGTCGACGAGTGATTCCTGCACATAGCGCGTGTTGGTGTTGACCGCCGCCATCTGGCGGGACACGGCCTCGACAACGTGTGGATGTGCGTGACCGACGCACGGCACGTTGTTGTAGGCGTCAAGGTAGTCGTTGCCATCCCGGTCGAACAGGTGAGCGCCTCGGCCGGAGACGAATTCGACCGGCTCCCGGTAGTTCAGCGCGTAACCAGGGCCCAGCACGTTGTTTCGCCGCTTGACGGTGGACTGCAACCGCTCAGGCAGTTCACCGACCGCTGCGGGGTCGAACCTGTTGGGGTAGTTGACCAGTGCTCGACTCAGCGTGGAAGTCATCAGCAGGTCCCCTCCTTCGTGGCTTGCATCTCGTCTCGGCTGCTTCAGCGGCAGCATACCAGCTTTTGTTTCAGTTCCAGCCTGAAACTTATTCTTTCGTGCGCGGGTGCGGCATGGCCCAGGCCTTCGACCAGTACGCGCTCGAGCGGTACGAGCGACTGCCGTCGGGAGCCAGCGACTTCCTGCGGGTCGACCTGTTCCGCCCGACCTCTGCGAGTCGTTGTCCCATCGCGCCGACCTGGGCCGGTTCTTCCTCAACCGGCTCCTGTTCCTGACCGAGCAGGGCGAGATCAGCGGCCTCTCTCACGTCCGCTTGGTCGGACACGTGAGGCGGACTGGGCCGGACGCGGGCCCTGGGCCCGACACCACCCCCGACCAGCCGCTGCACGGCCTCAGCGACACCTTCGCGCTTCGGCCCGAGGCCGTGCCCGACGAGCCCGAGGACAGCCATCGAGCGGGCCACGACCATGCAGTTCGAGCGGAACGCCAACCGCGTCCGGCGCCAGGCCCAACTCGTCCTCGACTCCGAGCACGCCCGGCGGGCCACCGGGGTGGTCCAGGTGCCCTACGGACTCTGCACCGAACCGACCGACGACGCAGCCGGCGGACACGGCTGCCCTGTCCCAGGCACTGACCGCCCTGAGCGAGCGTGGCGGGGTCTCGCCCGCCTCGATGAGCCAGACGGTGAACCGCCTGACCTCGGCCGGTTACGCCGTGCGCTCCCGCGACCCAGACGATCGCCGCAAGGTGCTCTTCAGCGCCACCGAGGAGGGCGACCGGCTCGGCTACACCACGCAGGCGCAGCGCAGCGCCTGGCTCGATGAGCAATTGGATGCCCTCGACGCTGAAGACCGTGCAGTGATCGCCCGGGCCGCAGCGCTGTTCGCTGCCATCGCCGACTCCTGAGCGCCAGTCCCAGCAGCGCCGATCCACCGGTCTTGACAATTGCTCGCTCAAAAGGGGCTGGCATGACCGGCGGTGAGCGTACTGGCCTCGGTCGGCAACAGTCCATGCCGGAGATCGTCTGGCAGGCCGCCACCCGAACTGCGGCTCAGTTCGTGGGCACTCGGTTGGGGAATTTCACGTCGGTGAGTTCCTCGGAGATCGCCCACAGGCGCTGTTGGTCGGCCACGTCGTAGGAAGCCGCGTTGGAGGTGACCACCTGGGGATGTCCCTTGTACTGGCCCATCCCGTCGGGGCCGTAGTACTGGCCCCCGAGGGCGCCGGGGTCGGTGGCGGCCCGCAGCGTCGGGAGCGCGGCCATGGTCGGTGGCTGGGTTATGACGGGCGAGATCAGAGTGAAGGCCAGGCGTGTGCCGGCGGAGGCGTGGTTGGTGGGTCCATCGGTACTGGCCACGCCGGGGTGGGCGGCGAGGGAGATGGTGGTGCCGTGCGGTGCGAGGCGGCGTTGCAGCTCGTAGGCGAACAGCAGGTTGGCGAGCTTGGACTGGCCGTATGCCGCGTTCCGGTTGTAGGAACATTCCGACTGCAGGTCGTCGAAGTTGATGCTGCTGGCCATTTTGCTGCTGATGGTTACCACCCGGGAGCCCGGCACGGGCAGCAGCATGTCGAGGAGCAGCCCGGTGAGGGCGAAGTGGCCGAGGTGGTTCGTGCCGAACTGCAGCGCGCCGATGGTCGGGGTCTTCAGGGCCCGGGTCAGGTAGGCGATCATGGACGGAAGGCCGTCCTTGGTCGGCGCGGTGGTGGTCACTCACTGCTCGCTTTCGTTGTGCTCGCGGGGTCGAAGTCGACGCCGAACAGGGCGTCGTAGTCGGGCAGGGCCCGGAGGGCGACGCCATGGCCGTCGCTGTGCTGGCGGGTTGCCGCCTGGCGTCTTTGCCGGTCCAGCGCCAGGGCTTGGCGCATCCGGGCCGCGGTAGCCGCGTGGACGGGGTCGGTGACCACGGCCTGCTTGGCCCAGGACCGCTGGTGGTGGGCGACGACCTGGCCGTCGCAGATGGCCGTGACCGTGTCCGGCATCGCGGTCACGTCGACGAACCGGCCGATGACCTGCGGGTCCACCGAGTAGTCGACGGTGTCGACGCGGACGTGGTAGTCCCGGCCAAGCCGGACCCGCTGTGTCAGCCCGATCGGAGGCGCGAAGGGCGGCAGCGCGATCATCGCCTGGCGGTCGGTCTCCAGCAGGTCGACCGGGCGGCCCTGGATGGAGCGGACGGTGCGGGCGTTGGCCCGCTCCAGCCACTCGGCCAACTGCTGGTTGAAGTCGGTTGGCGAGGCGAACTGCCGGCCCGGCAGGAACGAGGTTTCCAGGAACTGGTTGTTCCGCTCGACCATGCCCTTGCATTCCGGGTCGCGTGGCGGCGCGAGCTTGATCTTTGTGGCCAGCGTCCCGGCGAACGCGGCGGCCAGCGCGGTCACCTTCCCGCTACCGCCGATGGCCGCCTCGCGGTCCCAGACCAGCGTGTGCGTCACCCGGCCGATGCCGCTGATCAGCGACCACATGCCCGCCAGGATGTCGCCGCCCTGTTGCGTCGGGATCATCTCCGCGGTCAGGACCGGGAGAAGCCGAGCGTCATGACCAGGACTGGCAGGACCCGCTGCTGGCCGGGTGCGACCTGGACCCTCGTCTCTGGGAACCACAGGTCGCACTGGGTGATCTGGCCGTGTTCGTAGGCCACCCGGTCGACCGGGTCGATGCCGACGTACTCCGGCCGGATCTCGGCCAGTTTCTTCGTCAGCGGAGACATCGAGTACGGCCACTTGATCCGCTCGGCGATCACCGGCGCCGGCATCGTCGGCCATTCGTTCAACAAGCCTCGGATCTGCGGCTCGAAGGCGTCCGCTACCCGTCCGCGCGGGGCCCGTTCGTACTTCGGCGGCCGGTCCGAGTTCAACGCGGCCCGCACCGTGTTCCGGGCCACCCCCAGCCGCCGTGAGATCTCCTTGATGGGCACGCCCTCTGCTCGATGCAGCCGACGTATCTCCGCCCAGTCCTCCACCTTCAGCACCCTCTTGTATCGAGCAGCCTCCGTGACACCGAGTGCGGCCACCTGCCCCGTCGCAGGTCGCCGACCCGATGGGGCGGCCACGGCTTCAGGATTGAACTGCCGCAGTCGGCTCCGGGAAGGTGACGCCGGTCAGCTCTTCGGAGGCGGTCCACAGACGGCGGGCGGTGGCCGGGTCGCTGGCCGCTGCCGAACGGCCGGCCAGGGAGGGGGTGCCGCGTATCTCGAACATGCCGTCGGGGCCGACGAAACTCCCGCCGGGAAGGTCCTGGACGGCCGCGTACAAGGAGTTGAGTGCGCCGGCCTCGCCGTCCTGGGCGATCAGCTTGTTGCCGAGACGGAGGAAGAGGCGTCGCAGGAGGTTGGCGTCGTTGCCCTGGAGGTTGGTGGCGGCCCAGCCCGGGTGGGCGGCCAAGGCGCGGACGGGCGAGCCGGCGGCGCTGAGTCGTCGCTGCAGTTCCAGGGTGAACAGCAGGACCGCCAGCTTGGACTGGCTGTAGGCGGTCATCGGGTCGTACTCGCCGGTCAGGTCGAGGTTGTCGAAGTGGATGTGGGGACTGCCCGGGGACTTGTGCGCCATCGACGACAGGGACACCACGCGGTCGGTGATGTGCGGCAGCAACAGGTTGGTCAGGGCGAAGTGCCCCAGGTAGTTGGTGCCGAACTGCGTCTCGAAGCCATCCTTGGTGCGGCCCTCGGGGACGTTCATGACGCCGGCGTTGTTGATGAGCAGGTCCAGGTCACCGTGCCAGTCGGCGGCGAACTCGCGCACGGAGGCAAGGTCGGCCAGGTCGAGCCGACGGACCTCCACGCTGCCGTTCACCGTCGCGGCTGCGGCTTCACCGCGCTTGGTGTCCCGTACGGCGAGGACGACGTGGGCGCCCGCGGCGGCCAGTGCCGTGGTGGTGGCGAGTCCGAGGCCGCTGTTGGCGCCGGTCACGACGGCGGTGCGGCCGGTCTGGTCGGGGATGTCGGTGGTGTTCCAGGGCTGGGTGTGCGTGTTCTTTGCCATGGCCCCAATGTATGCACCGATCACAATGTAGGCAACATTAACAATGTAAGCGTCACCTACACTCGGCTAAGCTGAGGGCATGACGGACCGCCCCTACCACCACGGAGACCTCCCCGCCGCGCTGCTCGCGCGGGCCGAGAAGACACTGCGCGAGAGGGGGGCGTCTGCGTTGTCCCTGCGCGAACTGGCCCGCGAGATCGGGGTGAGCCCCGCCGCGCCGAGTCGCCACTTCAAGTCCAAGCAGGCACTGCTGGACGCCCTGGCACTGACCGGGTTCGAGCGGCTCGCCGAGGCCATCGCAGCCTCACAGGAAGGCGCTGGTGAGGCGTTCGCCAACCGGCTGGGTGCTGCGGCCCGCGCCTACGTGGGCTTCGCCGTGGCCAACGCCGCACTGCTCGACCTGATGTTCTCGGTCAAGCACAGCCCGGAGGCGTCGGAGGCACTCGGGGCGACCGCCCACCGGTGGTCCGATCAACTCCTGGAGCTGATCGGCGACGGGCAGCGCCGGGGCGAAGTACGCGAGGGGCCACTCGAACGGATTGCCCTGCCGATCGTCGCGGCGCTGCATGGCTACGCCGGCCTGACGGTGAGCGGCGTGCTACCGCCGGAGGCGGCTGAGCACGGCTTGGACGACATGATCGCGTCCATCCTGCGCGGCAGCGCGCCGCAGTAGAGCCGCGCAGGATGACCAGAGGGGTCAACTTTCAAGAACTGGCTGAGGGTCACTTTTCAGAGACTGGCGACACGGTGGCGCTGCACGACCGTCGTGCCCTCCGGGCCTTCCTCGTGAGGGGGCTGGAGGGTCTGGGCGAGGTCGAGCCCGAGGCGTGCTTCCTCGAGCATGTGGGTGCGCCGCTCGCCGTGCTGGGTGTGCGCGGCGGTGAGAAGGGCGGCAACGGTGTGCTGCACGTCGGCGTGCATGTGGGTCTCCCTTGTGGGATGGAGCAGGGGTCAGGCGACCAGCGAGTGCGTGGCCGTGGGGGAAGTGATGTAGGTGTCCGGGCTGGGCACGTAGCCGCTGTGGCAGGCGTCGCAGCAGACCTGGGTGCGCAGCGGTACTGGCGCAGAGCACTTGTTCCGTGGCTGTCGTATTCCTGTGATGACGCCTGGAACCCCACCCCTTGCTTGGGGGTGGGACAGACCGGCTCGCTGAGATTCCCCACCCACCGGTCGCCGTCACGCACACCCCCTCATGCGGTCCTGACCGGTGCGGCACAATCGCGGTCAACTGGGCAGGCAACGGTGGGGGAGGGAACGTGGGGCGTTTTGGCTGGCGAAGCCGACGTAAGGGCATACCGAACGAGCCGGCACTACTGGCGGCGGCTGCTGAGAATCCCGGTGGCAGCGTCGCCGAGATTGACTCGACGTATATCGACGATCCGAACGGCTACGTACCACCCGAGGCAATCCGCGGCGCGTGGTTGGTGGACAGCAGCGGGAAACTGACAGGTGAGTACCAGCAGAATCCCCGTCACGGGGTGCCGCAGGACGACTTCAGCAAGCTCACTGACCCTGATCACTGGCTTGGCTGGCTCGGCGATGATCCCGCGACCGCCGTCCGGAAGGGCATCGAAGAGTCCTTGCGCGCCCAGGTGACAGACGCAGTGGTCGAGTGGGTCAAGATCCTTGAAACGCCTCGGTTTCTCACGGGTGGGCGTCGACATTCTGAGGACGAACAGGTCATGTTGGTGACCCGCGCGGCACTCGCCGCACCGTTTGCGTTGTCCGTGCGCACCACGCAGCACGGGCGTTCCATCCTCCTGGGGGTGTTCTCGTGGGCGGCGGTGAACCTCTCACCGCCTGGAGTCCGCAAGGATCGGCACTGGTTTGACCTGGGTGTCGAGCTGGACTGGGCCGGTGAACGGCTTCAGGGGCGGATCTACGAGATCGACGGTGCGGACGGCACCGCCGAGCGGTAGAGCGGGAAGGTCACTCCGTACCGGCGGTCAGAGCGGCTAAATGGCGCGTAGGCGCCCTTAGCTGGGGGGGATCCGTCCGAACCCTCAACTAGCGGGCGAATCCGGCCCCTGCGTTAACCGTGCAACCAAGTGGAGAACGCGAGCAGCCCTAAGGAACTTCAGGAATCCTCATCACCTGAGTAAGAAGGTCCGTCAGGCCCCTCGTAGGTGGCGCTGGGCCGTGCGAATTCGCTGGTCGGTAGAGGGGCCGGTACGGGATGCTGCACGCGTGATCGAGCGAGAAGCCGCCGTTCGGGCTGTCGAAGAGCAGCTGGAGCGCGAATATCAGCAGTGGCGGGCTGTGAGCGCGGAGGCGGTGCGGATGGCTGTGGTCCGCGTCAAGGAGCACGAGCTGGTGTGGATCGTCTCCTGGCAGTCCGAGGACTTCGTACGCACCCGGAACTCGAAGTACGCGCTGGTTGGCAATGGGCCGTATCTGGTCGACCGCGTCGACGGGGGACTGCACCAGATCGGCGTCGTCTCCGCGGTAACCGGGGAGTGGGAGGCTGACTACCGGGCTCGGATACGCGGGCTGCCGGTGCGCACTGCAGTGGACGATCTACACGATGCGCTCCGCGGAGTCGCCGCTATGCGCGGACGGATGCATGCTGTGCGGATACTGCGCCAAAGGCTGCCTGTGCTCTCGCCCGCGGAGGCCCTCGAGTACGTGGGCGCATTGCTGGAGGGTGATGCACCCGCCCACCTGGTGGCCGTCGCCACCAAGGAACTGGTGGAGCCCCTCAACCCGGTGCTTGCGGTGAAGACCATTCGGGCGGAGCGGTGATCCGAGCCGGTCAGAGCCCCGAGGGGCGACTGGAAAGCCAGTCAGGGTGCCGATCGCGCATCCGGTCCCGTTCTTCGGGCGTGGCGAGGAAGACATCGGCACCACCGTCGTAGGGGTGGTGGATGCGCTGCATACGGGTGTCGGTGATGAGGACTCCCGCCACCTTGTCGTCGGCGATATCTCGGAGCAAGTCGTCGATGCAGCCGCGCTGCCAAGGCCGGCGGACGGCAAAGAGATGGCAGTACGTGCGAAACTCAGGGTCAGGATCGTCCTCCACCAGCAGGCTTTGCCAATACCCCGTTCCGGGTTCCACTGACGGAACATCGGCCTCGGTTGTCCAAAGCGGAGTGATCACATACACGTCCGCACCAGCGAACAACTCCTCAAGGACGGTGTTGTACCGCTCCAGGACGACGGTGTACTCGCTCTCGTCGTCCGCATACCGCTTCGATTCCGGCAGGCTGTGAAAACGTACCCAGACGTCCCGATATGGGTCGCGAAGCTTGTACCCGACCGGAGGGCAACTGGGCCAACGCTGCTGCCATAGCTCCGTCAGATCTGTCTGCCCGTCTCCAGACACCCGCCGCACTCGTCCTCTCGTATGTGAACCTACCGACGACCATCATGTCGGGCTCACCCACTAGAGACCTTGCCGCACCGGCCCCGGCCCTGTGGACGCCGCCGGGTACCACCGTCATCCAGCGCCTGTCGGCGTCCTCGTCGAAGTGCCCAACCGGGTACGGATGAACGTGCTCAGGCGCCAAGCCGTGGGCATTCCGTGCGGGAGGTCTCGGAAGGGCTCGTGGTGCGATCCCGAGACAGGGATGATCACCTCATGATGCGAGGTGCCTTCGATGACGTCCCCGTGACCGCACTCTTCCCTCTCCTGGAGGCTGCGGATGTGGACTCCTTGAATCAGGCGGCTGGCACGGTCGACACGGCTCGTGCAGGTAGAGACACGGCGGATTGGGAGTGGGCCCTGGAACACGCGGGCTTCCCAGGCACTCAGCTGGGGACACCGGTCGTCCTTGGGCTGGATGTCATCGAGCACGCCGAGAGAGGCGACCAGCTGGAGTTTTTGCTCCAGGTGGTGTGGACCGACCTAGGCCGGCTCGCTGTCGACACGGCGGTGAACGTAGCCTGCTGGTGCGAGACCGATCACGCCACCCATGACATCGACGCCCTGAGGCTCGTGGTTGGCGAGGAGCCCTCGTTGCCCGAGGCATTCCGTGCCGGCGCTGAACGTCTGACCGGCTGGCTGGCCGATCCTCACGACGCCGACCACTGGCGTGCCAAAGCGGGACTGCCTCCCCGGTGGGTCCCCTGAGGGTGGGGCGCCGGGTACGTTCGTCTGCACCGCCACTGGGTACGTTCACTTGGGCCTCATTCGTCGGCTTTGCACGTTCGTCGACGAATGCGCCGAGGCGCTATGACCGCCCCCATCTCGTGGTGGCCTCTCTGGACCATGGCCTCCACCCGGGGGAGCGGTCAGATCTGTGTGCGGGACGCTATGTAGTCGAGCCAGTCACGTCTGGCATACCCGGTCCAGCGGGTGGCGTTGCTGATGCTGGTGCCGGTGAAGTCGGCGAGGACGGACGCTGGCAGGTCTGTGGCCAGCGCGAGACGAGCGTTGTTGCGACCGGCGCGAGGTGCGATGCCGTGTCGGCGGAGCTTCAAATTGAGGTAGGTGGCTCCGAGAGGGCGGGCGGGCTCCTGGCCAAGGAACAGCCACGGTGTTGTGCTGGCTGTCTGATCGAGCTGCCAGCGTGCCTGGCACTGGTCGCGTTGCGCACGGACCAACCGGGCGACTTCGGGCGGCAACGGAAGACGATGGCCTGCGAGGTTGAGCGCCACCATCTCGTTGTCGTCTATGACGTCGCGCACGGTGAGTTCGAGCAGCTTGGTGTGCTGCAGCCCGAAGAGGAGCGTCAGGGCTCCAGCCGTACGAACATCGAGAGGCAGAGAATCGTCGCCTAGACACCGGCGCAGCTGCTCGGCCTGCTCCTCGTCCGTCATGAAGACGCTGGGGGCGGCGATGCGTGCCCGGGGAACTACGAGCTCGCCGACAAGGCCCCGACCTCGCGCCCAGGAGACGCGGCACGCACCTCACGACGTTCTACCGCCCCTTCCTCCAGCCACATCTCGAGTTCTGGCTGTGTGAGTTCCCCGAGAGCGGTGCCGTGCTCGTCGAGCCAGTCGAGCAGTCCCAGGGCCCGGCGCAGTCGCGATCGCATCTGGTGCTGTGTGCTGGCGCATAGCGGGCGGTGCCGGTGGGCCCGGCGGATGCGATGGAGCAGATACCAATGGGTGAAGGGGGTGACGAGCTGCCGCTGGGGGAGCGGTGCCTGGGCCAAGAGGGTGTCCGCCCAGCGGGGCAGGGCCTCCAATCGTTCGTCGCGCGGCGGCAGCACCGCGGCGACGACGAGGACGTCGCGGATGTAGCGAGTGGTCGGCGTGTTGGGGAGATCGTCGAGCTGTTGGTGAGTGATCTCCTCATCAGAAATGGCTAGCTGGGACAGGAGGGCGGCCACTCCGGCGCAGGTCAGCCAATGCGCCACTCTGCGGGGGTGTCCTGCGGCGGCGAGAGCCGAGTGGAAGTTCCGCCGCTGTGCGGGGACCGTTGTGTCTTGCCCACCGAGAGCTTCGGCCAGTTGTTTCGTGGCGAAGCAACGGGTGCACAACTGCTCGCGGAAGATCCTTTCGCTCGTGCCGCAGCGCAGGCACGCGTAGGTGACATCGACTCCGGCGCAGGGTCCACAGATGCCGGCCCCTGCTTCGGTGGAACCGATGAGTGGACGTTGCTCTTCGCACTGTGGGCTACAACCTGCGAGCAGTGATCGCTGATGGGGAGGCGCTGCGTGGCGCGGCGCGGGACCTCCTGCCGCCCGACTGGCGTCGATCGGACAGGTGGACTCGCTGATCCCGAACCCGGCGGCGATCTTCGCGAGGGTGGTGTGTTCGCGCAGGTACACCAGTGCCACCATCGCGCGCTGGGACGGGCGGAGCTTGCAGCGCCGGTCACCCTCGCGGGTGACGACGAGCATGGTCACCCACTCCACGAGCGCATGCGGCAGGTCGAGTGCGGCAGGATAGATGACCAACGAGGCCCCCGAGCAGCGTGGTTGAGACGTCAGACATCTCGATCAACAGCTCTGGGGCCTCGCTCGTTGCGCTTCATGGACCGTCACCTGATCGGTGGCCAGCTCGAAGAAGCTCAATGCTGAAGGTAAGTTGGGTCAGGATCAGCAGCCGCAGGAGCGGTGACAGATGCTTTCAGGTCCGCTCGCGCGCAGGCTTCGCGGACCGGACGGTTCGGCGGGTCAAAACGCGGGAGATGAGATCGGTCATGAGGGTGCCCGTCAGTTTCTGGGTGTGCTGAGTACGGGCGTACGCGATGGCTCCGGCACCGTCTGCGCCATCCCGCGCGGAGGGTCCTCGGGCGCCCCCCCGGGTGGGCCGACGTCCGCCGCCTCAGCCTGGGGATTCGAACCCCGCCGACCGCCCGTGACCGCGAGGGCCCCGAGCAGGGCCCAGGACGGCGGCCGGGGCGAGGACGGCCCAGGGGGGCGCGTTCGGCATACGGCTGGTTCTCGGCATCGTTGCGGGACATCAAGAGATGAGTCCCGCAACGACCGTCAGACGAATGGCGATTCCGAGGCTCTTGCGCCGAGGCGGCGGAAGTGGGTGTTGGTTACCTGGTCTTGAACCGGTCCGGACGCACGAAGGCCAGGCCTTCGATGGTTTGCTTGCCGAGCGCCTCGTGTGCGGCGATGTGGCCATAGCCGGTCGCCATCTTGAAGCCCTTTCCGGAGAATCCGGTGGCGCAGTAGATCCTGCTGTTCTCATCCAGCCAGCCGAGGAGGGGATGCCTGTCCTTGGTGAAAAGGTCGGGGAAGGCGTCGGAACGCGCGATGGTGGGGATCAGACCGGGGAAGAACTCGGTGACGATCTCGGTGACCTTTTCGATTTCTTCCCGGGTGAGTTCTCTGGGCACGGAGTCCGGGTCGGGGGTTGCCCTTGCGCGCCCGGCCAGCGGTCCGTCCACCGATGCCTTGACCGTCACGCCGTCGACGGCGGGTGCGCCGTACATGGAGCGGTCCTCGTACCACCGGCTGAAGATGGGGAAGTTCTCCGGCGAGAATTGCGTGCCGTCCTGGGCGATGAACCAGGTCAGGACGATCCGATGGGTTTCCGTGACGGCCTTGAGGTGGTCGGGCATGAGCCTTCGGGACCAGCCGCCCGAGGCGACGATGACCTTCTCGAACGTCCAGGTTCTGTCGCCCGAGGTGACGACCACGCCGTCTTCGGTTTCGGTAATGCTGTCCACCGGTGTGTTCTGAAGGACGGTGGCGCCGTTCGCCTGGGCCGCCGCGACGGCGGCGCTGACGGCGCGGTCGGTGCGCAGGACGCCGGCGCGGGGGTCGTAGACGGCGCAGTCGTCGGGGCGGAGGTTGTGCTGGGGGTAGCGTTCGGCCATCTCCTCCCGGCTGAGGACGTGGTGCTCGGCCCCGTTGTTGCGCGTTGTCTCGAGGAGGCTGTTGATGAAGTTACTGTTCGCCGTCCCGATGGACAGACCCCCGGTGGTCGTGAGGATTTCCTGCCCGGTTTCCGCTTCGAGCTCGGCCCACAGGCCGCGGGAGCGTTCGATGATGGGGTAGTACTCGGGCTTGCCGAGGTAGACCATGCGGAACAGACGGGTGTCCCCGCCCACGGCACTGCGGCCGTGGGCGGGGGTGGCGGCCTCGAAACCCACTACCGAGTCGGACAGCCGTGAGGCCTGCCACAGGGCCATGCTCCCGATGCTGCCCAGGCCGATGACTGCGAGCTTTGCGTCCATGAGAGCAGTTTTCCTTTTCGTTTACTCGTGAAGTCCGGCGAGCCTGCTGCCGAATCGGGCCAGGAGTGAGGTCTTGCTGGAGCCCCTGCGCTCTTCCCACCGGTCGGCGATACCGAAGAGCCGGTACATGGCGTGAACGCCCAGCCAGCGGATGGGTTCCGGTTCCCACTTCCGTGCCCGGTAGCCGACCCAGGGAAGGGTGGTCCGTTCGGTTTCCTTCTCGAAGGCGAGCTCCACGAGAGTCCTGCCGCCGACGTAGGCCGACGTGACGCCGTGGCCCGCGTAGCCGGTGGACGACCCGATCCCCGCTGCCGGGTCCCAGTGCACGCCGCCGTTCCAGTCCCGCGTGACGCCCAGGACTCCCGACCAGGCGTGGTCCACCTCGAAGGGGATGCCGGGGAAGAAGGAACTGAGCTTGTGCGAGATCAGGTCGATGGTGGACTGGGCGGTCGCACCGGCTCCCCCGGTGCCGGACCCGAAGCGGTAGGGGACACCGCGGCCCCCCATGGCGATCCGGCCGTCCGACGTCCGCTGGGCGTAGATGAACGTGTGCGCGGAGTCGCTGAGGCACTGGAGTCCTTCCCAGCCGATCTGCTGCCATGCCTCCTCCGACAGAGGCTTGGTCACGATCAACGAGGAATTAACCGGGATCAGGCTCCGGCGGCCAAGCAGCTGTCCCGAATAGCCTTCGGTGCAGATGAACGTCCTGGCCGCGGTGACGCGTCCGTTGGCCAGGGTGAGGGTCTTGTCCGCGACAGTGTCCACTCGGCTGCCCTCGTAGATCCTGACTCCCATGGAGGTCAGGGTGTCGGCGAGGCCGTAGACGAGCTTCGCGGGGTGGAACCGCGCGCAGTGCTTGTAGAAGAGCCCGCCGTGGACGGTGGAGATGTTGATCCGGCTGCGGAACTCGTCCTGGTCGAGCATGTGGACTTCGTCGTCGGTCAGCCCGTACTTCAGGTCGGCATCACGCCTGGCGACCAACCGGCCCAGCCCCGCCCGAGTGTGAGCGGCGACGAGCGCGCCTCCCTTGTGCTGATCGGCATCGATGCCCTCGGCCTGGAGGATGTCCAGGACCGCGTCGACGCCGGCGACGAATTCCTGCTGCAGTGCCCGGCTCGCCTCCAGCCCTCCCCCGGCGCGGGCGAAGGTGGCACGGTTTCCCGGAGGCATCGCCGAGAGCCAGCCACCGTTGCGTCCTGACGCGCCGTAGCCCACCTGTTCGGCCTCGAAGACGGCGACCGAGAGCGATGGTTCGAGCTTCTTGGCGAAGTACGCCGCCCACAGTCCGGTGTAGCCGCCGCCGACAATGGCCACGTCGACGGAGTCCTGGCCGGTGAAGCGGGGAAATGACGGCCTCTTGTCGGCCAGCCCGGCCACCCAGAAGCCGAGCTCTCCGTTTCGGGGTAGTGCCGCAAGGGCGTTCATGTGTGTCCTTCTTCTGTGTCTGGGAACCGTGTGGGCCGGTGCTGGAAGGCGGTGTAGCCGCCGTCGACGGGGAGGGCCGCCCTGGTGATGTACGAGGACTCAGACGATGCGAGCAAGAGGACGGCGTCGGCGATCGCCTCGGAGGTGGCGAAGCGTGGGAGCGGGATCTGCCCCTCACGCTCGCGGCGTGTGGCCTCGGGGGCGGACCTGCGTCGGCAGGACGCCTCGATGACTCGTTCGACGCTGTCTTGCATCGCGTCGGCCGGCACGATCGGCGCTTCGGAGTGTCGATCATGCCGGCCGAGGGCGTCGAGTGCCTGTTGAAGCCGGGCCACCGCCGCACTGCTCATGATTGGCTCGCCGCTACACCGCAGCGCAGATCACCTGGATCTCGACAGGGGTGTTGAGAGGCAGCCCGGCGACACCGATCGCGGTGCGGGCGTGCCGTCCGTTCTCACCCAGTACCTCGATGAGCAGTTCACTGGCCGCGTTGGCGACCTGCGACTGCTCACCGAAGTCCGGCGTGCTGGCGACAAAGACCAGCATCTGCACGATCCGGACGCGGTCCAGGTCGCCCACCGCCTGCACGGCGGCGGCGAGCGCGTTGAGCGCGGCATGGCGTGCGAGCTCCTGCGCGGCTTCCAGCTCGACGTCCCGGCCGACAACGCCCTGACCCAGCAGCTCGCCGTCCTTGAACGGGAGTTGGCCGGAGAGGTGGATGGTGGAGCCCACCGTCCGGTGGGGCACGAGGTACGTGGTGCCGGCGAGGACGGGTAGCTTCAGTCCTAGGGCCTCGAGCCTTTCTGAAGCCGAGTCACCCCTGACGGTTTGAGGCAGGGGCCGACTCACGCCGCCACCACCTTGCTGTGGATCATTTTCTCAGTTCTCCGCTCGGGCGTCAGGGGCGCGGCAGGCCGAAGAGGACCGGGAGGTCGGCGATGTCGGTGATCCGCTCGTAGCCGAGCCAGTGTTCGTCGTGCTCCCAGCCGCGGTCCATGTACACCTTGTTCTCGATGCCCATGATCGCCGCGGAGCGCAGGTCGTACATCGGGCTCGCGGAGACGTGCACGAGCTCATCGGGTGTCACACCGAGCTTCTCGAACGCATACTCGAACGCGCGGAGCCGCGGCTTGTAGACACCCATCTCCTCGGCGCTGATGACGACCTCGAACGGGGCCTTGAGGTTCTCCGCGAGGCGCACCGCATGCGCGGTGTCGCTGTTCGTGATGATGACCAGCGGGACCTCCTCAGCCAGGCGGTTCAGCGCCTCGGTAACACCGGGGTACGGGCCCCAGGTGGGGATGCGCTCGTACACCGCCCGCGCCTCGTCCTCGCGGTATTCCAGGCCGACCTTGTGCAGTGCACGCTCCATGGAACGCGCGACGACCTGGTGGAACGGCTGGTACGCGCCCGTGCACTCGTCGATCCGGTACGCCTTGCAGATCCGCAGGAACTCATCGGCGACCTCGGCCGGCAGCCGGTCGCCCAGGACCTCACGCATCGTGTCGTTGATGCTGAACTTGATCAGCGTCCCGTTCATGTCGAACGTCACGAACTTGGGCTTGACGTCGAATCCCATCTGGTCCTCCTAGTGCTTCAGTGGAGCAGCTTGGCGCTCTGGTCGAATGTCGACCGACGTGGTCGATTGTCGACCAAATGAGGCTTGAGTGTCAACAGGGTCAGAGGAGCGCCTCGGACATGCCTGGCGCTGTTCCACTTCCGCATGAACGAGGTGATCCGCCGGGTCGGGCGCAATCGGCTCTCGGCCGAGGTCGCCTCCGAGTTCGTGTGGACCGGCAACCAGTACCCGATCGACGAGCGCCTTGGGGAGTGCAAGCAGTGCCATCAGGTCGTGGTCCACTCGCTGGAACGGACCATGCGCAGGTTTGGCGTGGAGTACCCGGAGAGCGACGGTCCGGCGGTGTACGAGGAGATTCCCACGTGGGGCGCGTACCCCGGTGTCAGCGTAGGTGCTGGAGACGCTTGGTCGAGGAGTGCCCGTCGGTGATCGTGGTGAACGCCGACGACGCGCATGCGATCGCCGACGTTGCCGACCTCCCCGTCACGTTGTGCAGGATTCGGGGACCACGGCTTGGAGTGACACCGGACCTTACCGGCTCTCCGTGCGGGTGTGCGTCACGGAGGCAGTCTTGGATTGCTGAGACCTAAGAGAAGAAGGCAATCCCGCGACCCACCAGGGCAAGGTGTACGAACGCCGGGTGTGGCTCATCGAGCAGGCCGCGAGCATCGGCAAGGTCACCTGCCAGCCAGGTGCTCGGCTTCTCAGTGAGACCTGGTACCGACTGGACGAAGAAGGCCGAAGAGTCGGCGTCCGGAGATGCGAGAGTGCTGCACTGCGTCGCGCGTCCTGAGCCGCCGAGCCACGGACCGCCGCGCTCCCCTTGGTCGGGCTGCATCCCGCTGCAGGTCCACAAGGACCCGCGTCCGGACCGGCATCGGCCTGACAGCCAAACGGCACCTCCCGAGACACCGACCCGTCACCGCGACCCGTGAGCCGGACGGGGCACCGCTGCGAATTCAGTGAGTTCCGTGCCGGATAGCCCACTTGAGGTATGGATGGAAAACCGGCAAGGGTATAGTCGACAACCGACCAAGTGGTCGACAAGTACTGAGGGAGGGCGCCGGGGTGGACCACAAGTTCGAGTGGCAGGAGCAGCGGATGACGACACCGGACGGCGTCTACCGCACGCTGCGTGCCGCCATCCTCGACGGGACCGTACCTCCTGGGGGACAGCTGCGCGAGGCGCACATCGCCGCGGATCTCGGGATCAGCCGGTCCCCGCTGCGCGAGGCGCTGACCAAGCTGGAGGAGGAAGGGCTCGTCGTCAAGATCCCCTACCGTGGGGCGTTCGTGGTAGAGGTGAGCGCTCGGGAGGTCGCCGAGATCGACTCGGTCCGGCTACGTGTCGAGCCGTACGCCGCGGAGCTCTCAGCTGAAGCACTGCGCGGTCCTGAGCGGTCGCAGTTGCTGCAAACTGTGGAGGATCTCCGTCGGGCGATGGAGAAGGACGACATCCCGGCCAGCATCGACGCACACCTTCGATTCCACAGGCTCTTCTACGATCTCTCGGGACACGGCGTTCTGCAGAGTCTTTGGCACGGCTGGGAGACCAAGCTGCGTCTCCACCTCAGCGTCGATCACCGCACGTACAGCGACGACCCGCATCAACTGGTCGTCGAACATGAGAGGTTGGCCGCGGTTGCCTTGGAAGGCGACACGGACGCGTTCCGCCAGGAACTGGCTGCCCATTTCCCCATGGGGCTGGGGGCCCAGACGGGAGAGCCAGGGGAACGTGCTCCCGGGCATGCATGAGGCCATGCCGCCTGCGTGAAGTGTCCAAGCCGGCTCGCCGCCGTGACGTTGTAGACCAATGCCCGAAGTAAGGATCAAACTCGCGCTGTTAACGCGTTCTTGTAGCGGATCTTGAGTGAGGGTTTGCCGCCCGCCGGCACGGTGGGGCGGGTAGGGGCGACGGGGCGTTTACGGCTGCGCGGTCAGCTGCGCGGGCGGGTCCGTTCTTCTAGGAGAGGGCGGGTGGTGGCGGCCTTCTGTCATACGCGCGGCTTCTACCGTGGAGCAGTTGGCGTCGACTCCCGTGCGCTCGATCATCCCGGGAAAACCTTCAGCTGGGTGTCGTCGGCAGGCGTGGATCTCCGACTCCATGCCGCGTGGGCCGCGCGAGTGCAGTAACCGGCCTGCACAGCGCCGGCTGGTGACGACGTCGCGCCGGGGTCCCTCCGTCGATTCAATCTCCCACCCGCGCGCGTACCAGGCCATCGTCTCCAGGAGGCGCGTAGCGACACCACCGGCATCGGTGTGGGCTCGCGCTGCGGCTTGGCCACCTGCGAGAACCACGCCCGTGTCATGTATAAGTCATTGCACCAGATCGGCGTGGGTGCCGCGTACGGTCGTATCCCGGCACGCAGGGTGGTATGCCACACCTGCGATATGGCCGAGACGGCGCACTGACCGTATGGTGCGCTTGTCACACCCGCATCACCGGTCGCCGATGTCCCTCCGAGCATGCGTTCTTGGTCGGCCCGGACGCCGTCCCTGATCGCTGCCGCATCGTCCGGGCCTCAGTACATGCCCGTCCATACCGAACCGGATGAGACCGGTGAGCCGGCGCGCATCGGCCGTCGCTCCCAGCCGCACGTGGTGTTCCGAGGTCGCATTCGAGGCCGAAGTTCGTATTGACAGTGCTCAACGGCCCCCCATATGGTCGACAAACGACAAGGGCAGCGAGTTTAAGCCACCATGCGGCCTTATATCGCCACTGTTACTCGAGAGGAGAGCCGAGTACAGATGATCAAGATTCAGACGAAGCGGGTTCTCGTGGACAACTGCGTGGGCATGTGCCCTGTTCCGTCCGCGGAGGTGGCGCGATGAGCCGGTTCGTGACTTCGGCAGCGGACACCGGCTCGGCTTCCGGTCGGCTCCAGGCCTTGGGTCTGGCCCTTCCCGAGCTCCGTGAGAACCCGTACTACGTGCACCACCGGAGTGTGGGCTCCAGCATCTACATCTCGGGCCAACTGCCTTACCAGGATGGCTGGTTGCTGGGTCAGGGCATTGTCGGCCGGGACGTCGACCTGGAGACGGCGCGGGAGCTCGCGCGCCATGCCGCGCTCAACTGCCTCGCCGCCGCTGTGCAGGCGGTGGGGGATCTGGAGCGGGTCCGGATCGTGCAGATGCTGGTCTTCGTGGCCAGCACGCCGGACTTCGGTGAGCAGTCGCAGGTCGCCAACGCGGCCAGTGAGCTCCTCCTCGAGGTGCTGGGTGAGAACGGGCGGCACGCGCGCACGGCGATCGGCGTCGCCGGGCTGCCGGTCAACAGCCCGGTCGAGATCCAGATGGTCTGCACCGCGGTGTAGAGCGGGCAGGACGGCGGTGTACGCCAGCGCGCGATTCCGCGGGCGGCGCGCATTAGGCAGCAGAGGGGAGCCGGCACCTGCGCCCCCGATCATTCCCAGGCAGAATCACAAGGAGGGCAGCGTGAACCGGCTGCAACAGGCACTCGACGCTCTGGTCGAGCGGATCGACACCCCCGCGCCGATCGTGCTGGTCGACGTCATGCAAGGCAACATCGACCGCATCCAGGGCTTCGCCGACCAGCACAGCCTCAAGGTCAGGCCGCACGTCAAGACGCACAAGTGTGTGGAGATCGGGCGACGCCAGATCGAGGCCGGTGCGGTCGGGATCACCGCGGGCAATGTCGGTGAGGCCGAGGTCTTCGCCGCGGCCGGCTTCGACGACATCTTCCTCGCCTACCCGATCTGGGCCGCGGGATCGAAAAAGCCCCGGATTCGCCGGCTCGCCGAGTCCGCCCGGCTGCGGGTCGGCGTCGACAACGCCGCGGCGATCGAGGCCCTCGCCGACGCGATGGGAGACGAACCGGACCGCCTGGAGGTCGTGATCGAGGTCGACTGCGGCGCCCGTCGTTCCGGGGCGCCGCCCGAGCTCGCGGGCGACCTCGCGCTCGCCGCCCGCAAGCGGGGTCTGGTGCCGGTGGGCGTCTTCACCTATCCAGGTCACGGCTGCGCCGGCCGGGACGCTCGCCGGCGCGCCGCGCAGGACCAGGAAGCCGCGCTCACCACCGCGGTACGTAGCCTCGAAGGTGTCGACGTCACCGCAGAGGTGGTCAGCGCCGGCTCCACCCCTACCCTCGAGTTCTCCACGAGCGGCGTGATCACCGAGATCCGTCCCGGCGAGTACGTCTTCGGCGATCTGAACAATGCCCGGCTGGGCTCCTGCACGGAGGACCAGATCGCGCTGTTCGTCGCCGGCACCGTGGTCAGCGACTGGGTCCCCGACCAGGTCATCGTCGATGTGGGCAACAAGGCCCTCAGCCGCGAAGGCAGCCCCGAGATCGGCTACGGCGGCATCGCCGGCACGAAGGCGGTCCTGTCCAAGGTCAACGAGTACCACGGATTCCTCCCGCTGCCGGACGGCGAGTTCCGCCCCAGCGTCGGCACCGTCGTCCCCGTGGTGCCGAACCACGTGTGCCCGGTCGTCCTTGGTTTCGAGGAGCTGATCGTCACCGACAGCACGGGCACGTCGCTGGAGCGGTGGCCGGTCGACGCCCGCGGGTTCCTCAACTGACCGGCGCCGGGGACGGGACCCTCGTACCCGAGCCCGCGAGCCGACCGACTTCCCCCGCAAAGGAGTGCCTGACATGAGACTCGACAACGTCACGGCCTTGGTGACCGGTGCCAGTAGTGGCATCGGGCAGGCGGTGAGTGCCCACTTCCGCCGCGAGGGCGCGCGACTGCTGCTCACCGGCCGCAGGGAGCGACTCGACACCGCCCAGCCCGACGACCTGTACGTTCCCGGAGACCTCAACGACGAGGCGTTCGTCGAGCGCTTGGCCAAGCAGGCCGCGGAGTCCTTCGGCACCGTCGACGTCGTCGTCCTCAACCACGGCCTTCAGGCGGTCAGTCCGCTGACCGAGATGGCCTATGACGACGCGAAGAGCGTGCTGGAGAGCAACTTGCTCAGCGCGTTCCTGGTGATGAAGCACTTCGCGCCGCTGATGCCCGAGACAGGGGGATCGTTCGTCTGCGTCAGTTCACGGCTGGGCATGGTCGGCATGTCCGGGCAGGTCCTGTATTCCGCCGCCAAGGGCGGCCTCATCATGCTCGCCAAGGGCGCGGCGATCGAATGGGCCCCGCGCAACATCCGCGTCAACGTCGTCGCTCCGGGCCTGACCGTCACACCGGTCATCGAGGCGGCCTTCCAGCGCAGGCCCGACCCTGAGGCCTACCGTCGCGAGCGCGAGAGCACGATCCCGCTCCAACGCCTCGCCACTCCTGAAGAGGTGGCTGACGCGGTGCTCTTCTTCGCATCGTCGGAGTCGTCGTACGTGACCGGATCAGTCCTCACCGTCGACGGCGGCTACACCGCCTTCTGATCACCCCTGCTGGGCATCACTTCCAGCAATGGGCTGAACGACCTGCTCACCGTCTCGCCTTCTGCCTCGGGCGACCACTGATTGCGGCATGACCGAACGACCACGAGTCGAGCGCGTCCCCCATTCGCCGCACTCGAACGGTGCCCCCCACAGTGCGCCCGTGCCGACAACCGCATCCGAGCCACCCGGCCACCCGCACCAGCCGCGACACGTCGCCAGTCTCCGCACACCGAACGGGCCACGCCCACACGTGCGTGCCAGACGCCGCTCTGCAAGGGCTCATCGATCGTGGCCGCGGTTACCAACTTCTCCAGCTCAAAAGGAAAACATGTCGCTCCTGAAGGCCATCGACACCAATCCCTCCTTCGCGCCGCGCGAATCCGCCCCGCTCCCGGAGCGCCTGATTTCCGGCAACCCCACTTTCCGGACCTGGGCCCAGGACGTCGCCCGTGGGGAGACGATCCATACGGGCGTCTGGGAAGCGACGCCCGGCGAGATGCGCTCGGTCAAGGGCGAGACCTTCGAGTTCTGCCACATCCTTTCCGGCGTCGTCGAACTCACACCCGAAGGCGGCGAGCCGGTGATCTACAAGGCAGGCGACAGCTTCGTCATGAAGCCGGGCTACGTCGGTGTCTGGAAGACCATCGAAACCGTGCGCAAGATCTACGTGACCGTGATGTGACGCCGATGCCGCGCGACCCGATCATCTTCGAGACCTCCCGCGAAGCTACCTGCTGAACAAAGTCGCCGGGACCGATGGACCGCTCGGCACGTCCCTCAACCGCAGGCCCCACTCTGCCTCACCCCTCACGAGAGCCCTCATGCTGCGGCTCTGGTGAGGACCGCCCCCCAATCCGCTGGTCACCGACTGTCACGGCTCCAGCTTCCCCACCGCCACCCATCCGGTCTTCTAGCCGGCGTCGCCACGACCACAAGGTCGTCGGGGATCTCGATCCACGGCGAACACGCGCCCAAAGCGGCGATCGGCAAACGCAAGCGGGCGATGCTCTGTCGGCGTTCGCCACCCTGCACCCCCCACCCCCCCCGCACCCGCGAGGTAAAGCCCCCGCACAGCTGGTCCCACGCGTCCCCAGACGAGGAGTACTGCCATGAGTGATTCCATGATCGGTCGTAGAGCGCTTCTGCGAGGAGCCGGCGGCCTGGCCGCCCTCACCGCTCTTCCCTCGCTCGCCGCCTGCGGCACCGGCACCAGCCGGGATGTCTCGTCCGGCGGAGGCAAGGGCGGCAGCAAGACGGTGGTCGTCCGCGACAGCGGCGGTTCCTACGGTGCGGCCCTGCAGAAGGCGATCTACACGCCGTTCACGCAGGAGACCGGCATCAGCGTCAAGGTGCTCAACCTGGACGACGCCCCGCTGCTCGCCCAGATCAAGCAGGGCCGCCCGCAGTGCGACCTCATCAACAACTCGATGATGTCGCACTTCAAGTACGTGGCGCAGGACGCGCTGGAGACGCTGGACCGCGACCGGATCAAGAGCCTGAAGAGCGCGAAGATCCCCGAGAGCCAGATCACCGCCCATGCCATCGGCCACAGCTTCTACGGCCAGTGCATCGCGTACCGCACCGACGCCTTCGGCGGCAAGAAGCCGGAGTCGTGGGCGGACTTCTGGGACACCAAGGCGTTCAAGGGCGACCGTGCGATGGTCCACCCGGACGGTGACCTGCCGGAGCTGGAGTTCGCGCTGCTGGCCGACGGTGTGCCGATGGACAAGCTGTACCCGCTGGATGTGGACCGTGCCTTCAAGGTGCTGACCCGGCTGCGGCCCCACATCAAGAAGTTCTGGGACAGCGGCCCGCTGCCGGGTGTGCTGCTGAGCCGCCAGGAGGTGACGATGTCCACCGTCTGGGACGGCCGGGTCGCCGATATGCAGAAGCAGGGCATCCCGGTCGAGCGCCAGCTCAACGGCATGCGCCGTCAGTTCCAGGGCTATGCCATCGCCAAGGGCGCGGCCAACGTGGACGCCGCCTACCAGCTGATGGACTTCTCGCTGCGTGCCGAGAGCCAGGCCAACCTGGCCAAGGCGTTCCCGTCGAACCCGTCTTCCCCGCTGGCCTACGAAAAGCTCACCGAGGACGAGCGCAACGCGCTGGCCGGTGCGCCGAAGTACTACGACAAGGGCTTCGACACGGACGTCGACTGGTGGCTGAAGAACGAAGCGGCCGTCACCAAGCGCTGGCTGGAGTGGGCTCGTGGCTGATTTCGGTATCGCGACACCGTCCGTGAAGGTGGCCGGCGTCAAGCCCGCCACAGCGACAGGCAAATCGCTGTCGGTGATGGCCCTGCGCAAGACATACGGGGACGTCGTCGCGGTCGACGAGGCGTCCATGGAGATCGCGGCGGGAGAGTTCGTCACCTTCCTCGGCGCCTCGGGGTCGGGCAAGACCACGACCCTGATGATGATCGCCGGGTTCTGCGAACCCGACTCCGGCACCATCACCGTCGGGGACCGTGACGTCACCCGGCTCGCCCCGCAAAAGCGCAACCTCGGCTTCGTCTTCCAGCAGTACCTGCTCTTCCCGCACATGACCGTCCGTGAGAACGTCGCCTTCCCGCTCACGCTGCGCGGGGTGGCCAAGGACGAGATCCGCAAGCGCGTGGGGGAGACGCTGGAGATCGCGGGTCTGTCCGGGTTCGGCGGCCGCAAGCCGCGCGAGCTGTCCGGCGGTCAGCAGCAGCGCGTGGCCCTGTGCCG
>NZ_JBWKCC010000038.1:0-43303 GCF_056436655.1 Streptomyces sp. NPDC043427
ATCGAGAAGCAGGACGGCACGGGCAACATCTCCTACGATCCGGCCAACCACGACTTCATGGTCCGCACCCGCCAGGCCAAGATCGACGGCATCGAGGTCGACGCCCTGGAGATCGACGACCCGGACGGCAGCGCGAGGACGCTAGTGCTGGGCTGGGGTTCCACGTACGGGCCGATCACGGCGGCGGTACGCAGGCTGCGGGCGGCCGGTGAGTCGATCGCACGGGCCCATCTGCGCCACCTCAATCCCTTCCCCCGGAACCTGGGTGAGGTGCTGAAGGATTACGACAAGGTGGTGGTCCCCGAGATGAACCTCGGCCAGCTCGCCACCCTGATCCGGGCGAGGTACCTGGTCGACCCTCACTCCTACAACCAGGTCAACGGCATGCCGTTCAAGGCCGAACAGCTCGCCACGGCACTGAAGGAGGCCATCGATGACTGACACCGGCAACGGGCTGCTGCAGCTGGTTCCCAAGGCCGAGGCCAGGCAGTCGATGAAGGAATTCAAGTCGGACCAGGAGGTGCGCTGGTGTCCAGGCTGCGGAGACTACGCGATCCTGGCGGCGGTCCAGGGCTTCATGCCGGAGCTGGGCCTGGCCAAGGAGAACATCGTCTTCGTCTCGGGCATCGGCTGCTCGTCCCGCTTCCCGTACTACATGAACACCTACGGAATGCACTCCATCCACGGCCGCGCCCCCGCCATCGCCACCGGCCTGGCCACAAGCAGGCGTGACCTGTCCGTGTGGGTGGTCACCGGTGACGGAGACGCCCTGTCCATCGGCGGCAACCACCTGATCCACGCCCTGCGCCGCAACGTCAACCTCAAGATCCTGCTGTTCAACAACCGGATCTACGGCCTGACCAAGGGCCAGTACTCCCCGACCTCCGAAGTCGGCAAGATCACCAAGTCGACGCCGATGGGCTCCCTGGACGCCCCCTTCAACCCGGTCTCGCTCGCCATCGGCGCGGAGGCGTCCTTCGTCGCCCGCACCATCGACTCCGACCGCAAACACCTCACCCAGGTGCTGCGCCAGGCCGCCGACCACGCCGGCACCGCCCTGATCGAGATCTACCAGAACTGCAACATCTTCAACGACGGCGCCTTCGACGCCCTCAAGGACAACCAGCAGGCCCAGGAGGCGCTGATCCGCCTCGAGCACGGACAGCCGATCCGCTTCGGCGCCGACGGCGCCAGAGGAGTCGTACGCAACCGGGCCACCGGTGACCTGGAGGTGGTGACGGTGACAGCGGAGAACGAAGCGGACCTCCTGGTCCACGACGCGCACGCCGCGTCCGCCACCACCGCCTTCGCCCTCTCCCGACTCGCCGACCCCGACACCCTGCACCACACCCCCATCGGCGTCTTCCGCTCCGTCGACCGACCCGTCTACGACACCCGGATGGCCGACCAACTGGACTCGGCGATTGAGCAGAAGGGCAAGGGCGACCTCGCCGCACTGCTCGCCGGCCGCGACACCTGGACCGTCGTCGGCTGAGGCAGGCGGTGACGGCCCACTGGGGCCGTTCGTTCGGATCAGGCCGGCTCAGGGGCGGGGTCTGGAGGCGGGGGGCACCTCCCCACGCCGTTCGGGCGGTGAAGGCCCCTCACGCGCGAGCGAAGCCGAGCGTGGGGGAGCGGTGCCAGGGCCCGCGAGCCCGGCCCGTCATGATTGCGCACCTTGCTCATGTCGGTGGTACCGAATACCGGCGACGGCCTTTCTGTGCGACCGAAGAGATTCCTCGGTCGCACAGAAAGGCCGGCTGCGTCGCCGGCTCCGGCTGTGCAGCGATCACTCGAAGGCGGAGCCCGTGCCGCACCCGGGGACCGCGCGGGCGCGCTACCGGGCCGTCAAGGAGGGTGCCGGCGCCTACCGCCGGGACCCTGAGCATGTCCGTGTGCTGGTGACCGTCGACGTCTGCCCGGCGCAGCCCTTGCCGACCGGATGGAGCTGTGGTTCCGTCAGAGGGCCGCGGACGGTTCCCTGCTGCGCCTCCCCGAGTGCGCCGGGCCCTCCCCGGTCGGCCTCGCCCCCACCGGCACCCTCCTGCCCGAGCTGCGCCGCCGCGGACTGCTCCGCAAGGGGTGCGACTGGATGGACCTGCGGAGCCGTCTTGGACTGCCCGTACTCGCCCTGTGCAGCTGATCGCGAGCGAACGAGTGAGGAAATTTCCCGGAATCTTGAACCGTGCTAAATTCCAGGGCGAAATTCACGGGTTATCAGGTCGGGTGCGGGCGCCATTCCCTGTATTCGCCTCGCGATTCACGCGATCTGAAATCACCATTCACAGAAGAATGCCGTGACCAGGGAGGGCCTTGTGGCCATCGGAATCATCGGCATGGGATCCCATGTCCCCGAAACCGTCATCACCAATGCCGACATCAGCGCCTGGACGGGTGCCGAGGAAGACTGGGTGGGCGATCGAACCGGCATATTCGAGCGGCGCTACGCCGCCGAGGGCACAGCGACCTCCGACCTCGCCCTGCCCGCCGCGGTGGAAGCGCTGGACTCCTGCCCCGAGGCCAGACCGAAGCTCGGCGCCATCATCGTGGCGACCTGCACCCCCGACGCCCCGCAGCCCGCGACCGCCGCGATCCTGCAGCACAAGCTCCACCTGGGCAGCGTGCCCTCGTTCGACGTCAACGCGGTGTGCAGCGGGTTTCTGTACGGGCTGACCCTCGCCGAGGGACTGCTCACCTCCCGCTGCAAGGACAGCCACGTCCTCGTCGTCGGCGCGGACATGTTCTCGCGCATCATGGACCGCACCGACCGCCGCACGGTGAGCCTGTTCGGCGACGGGGCCGGTGCCGCCCTGGTCGGGCAGGTGCCCGACGGGTACGGTCTGGTGGCACACCGCTGGCTGACCGACGGCGATCTCCACGAGTTCGTCGGAGTGGAGGCCGGCGGCACCCGGATGCCGCTGGACGAGCAGGCCCGCGCCGAGGGACGCCACTACTTCCGGATGGACGGCCGCGCGGTGCGGACCTACGCGGTCTCCACCTTGCGCAAACTGGTCGAGGACGTGCTCCAGGACACCGGTCTGACCGTCGACGACGTGGACCGCTTCGTGATCCACCAGGCCAACACCCGGATGGTGGAGGAGGTCGCCCGCGACCTCGGTGTCGAGCAGGACCGCTTCGCCTTCACCGCCCCTCACCTCGGTAACACGGCCGCGGCCTCGGTACCGCTCACTCTGCACGCCTCCCACCGGGAGCGCCCGATCCAACGCGGAGAGCGGATCCTGCTGGCCGCCGTGGGCGGCGGCCTCGCCGGCGGTGCCGCACTCCTGCGCTGGTACTGATCGTGCCCCCAGCGACCGCCGCGTCCACCGGTCACCCCCAAGAACTTCGCGGAGAGGATGGAGATGACCCCCGCATGAACGCCGTAGAGATCAAAGAGCAGGCCCGGCTCCTGCTGGCCGAGGAAGCCGGAGTCGCGCCCGAGGAGATCCTCGACGACACCGTGCTCAAGCGTCTGCCCGGCATGGGCACCGGCCGGGTACTGGAGGTGGTCGGCCGACTGGAACGCCGGCACGATCTGGTGATCGACGACGAGTACCTGTACAGCCTGGCCACCCTGGCAGACCTGGAACGCGTGCTGAAGACGCGGTCAGCCCCGCAGCCCACGAGCACGCCCACCACAACGGCCGCCGACGAGGGCGCCGCCACCACGGCCGCCGCCCCCAGGGACAGCCAACTCCGCGGCTGGCTCCGCTCGCTGGAGGACCTCGTCCCGACCCCCGACCAGCTCACCCACTACACCGTCGACCGGCCCACCGCCCTGGCGCTGCTGCGCACCGACGACCGTACGCTCGACACCCTCGTACGCCACGGACTGCGCCATCAGAACGGGGCCGACGGGCCGCTCTTCGACGAACACGACCTGTACAACCTGGCCATGTACTCGGGCTCCGGCCGCTCCGTCCCCGAGGTCGCCGTCCGCTACAACGTCCGCCTGGCCCGCGGCTCGCTGGACAACTGGACCCGCCCCGAGGTCTGGCGCATCCGGCACTTCGCCACCTGCCCGGAGCACGGCCGCTGCGACGAGCGCTGGGAGCTGGCGCAGGTCCGCCCCGAGGGCTTCGGCGGCGAACTCCTCGAGGTCACACACGACTTGCTGCGCGACGGCCCGGTGCCCAGCGGTGCGGTGGCCGGCCGCCCGGCCTTCATGATGCTGGACGCCGTGGTCCGCACGGCCGGCAAGCGGATGGAGCTGCGCTCGCCGGTGCTCAAGGAGGCGTACCGCGAGGCGCTGGAGGAACTCCGCTCCGGCAAGATCCGCTTCCAGTCGCTGCCCGCCGCGCTGCGCGTCGACGCGCCCAGGGCACGCGCCCTCGGCGTCGGCAACTGCGTCTCGACCTCCATACACCTGGCGCAGGTCCTCACCCACGCCGGATTCCAGGTGCGTACCCGCAAGGGCTACTTCGTCGCCGTGGGCGCCGAGGACCACGGGTGGATGGAGGTCTTCGAGGACGGCGAGTGGAAGGCACTCGACCCGGCCCTGGCGCTGCTTGCGGAGTGGGACCTCGGCGTCGAACGTTGCACGGCTTTCACCGAGTTCTGCGCGGGCTCGTATCTGAACCGGTTCGTCCCCTGCGACAGCAAGGCGGACGAGGAAGTTGTGCGGCACTGGCACGGAGACCGGCTCTTCGACGAGGTGCCGACGACGATCGTGACACGTACGGCCGGAGCGGCCGTGGGGAAGGGGCAGTGATGACCAAGGCACGAGAGCTGGTCGGGCTCTGCATCGCCAACCCGGAGCTGCTGGACGGGCTCGACGAGAGCGCGGACCTGCGCGACGCCGGACTGAATTCGGGCGAGTTCGTGCTGATCGCGCTGCGCATCGAGGAGGAGATCGACCGTCCGCTGGAGGACGACGAAATGGACACGCTGTCCACTCTCGCCGAGATCGAGGCGATACTCTCCGGCGCGCTCGCGGCCCAGGGCCAGGGCCAGGGATGAGCCGGCTCGCCGAGCTGCTGAGCGGCGGTACGGCCACCGCCGAGGAGATCGCAGCCATCCCGGTGCCCGAGACCTACCGCGCGGCGGTGCTCTTCAGGGACGAGCAGGGCATGTTCGACGAAGTGCCGCTGGCCGACCGCGATCCGGGCAAGGCGGTTCACGTGACCGAGGTGCCCACACCCGAACCCGGCCCCGGCGAGGTGCTGGTGGCGGTGCTGGCCAGCTCGATCAACTACAACACCGTATGGAGCGCGCTCTCTGCGCCCGTCTCCACCTTCTCCTTCCTGGAGCGCTACGCGCGGCGCGGCGGCCTCGCCGCGCGGCACGAACTGCCTTACCACGTCATCGGGTCCGACCTCGCAGGCGTGGTTCTGCGCACCGGTGAGGGAGTGCGGGGCTGGCAGGCAGGCGACCACGTGGTCGCCCACTGCCTGTCCGTGGAACTGGAGAGCGCCGACGGGCACAGCGACACCATGCTCGACCCCGAGCAGCGCATCTGGGGCTACGAGACCAACTACGGCGGCCTCGCCGAACTCTCCCTCGTCAAGGCCAACCAGCTGATGCCGAAACCGGCCCACCTCACCTGGGAGGAGGCAGCGAGCCCCGGGCTCGTCAACTCCACCGCCTACCGGCAGCTCGTCTCGGCCAACGGCGCGGCCATGAAGCAGGGCGACAACGTCCTGATCTGGGGCGCGGCCGGCGGCGTCGGCTCGTACGCGACCCAGCTGGCCCTCGTGGGCGGCGCCAACCCGATCTGCGTGGTCTCCTCCCCCGAGAAGGCGGAGCTGTGCCGGGCCATGGGCGCCGAGCACATCATCGACCGCCGTGCCGAGGGCTACCGGTTCTGGAAGGACGAGAACACCCCCGACCCGGCCGAGTGGCGGCGCTTCGGGCAGCATATCCGGGACCTCACCGGCGGCGAGGACCCCGACATCGTGGTCGAGCACCCCGGACGGGAGACCTTCGGAGCCTCCCTCTACGTGGCCCGCCGCGGCGGAACCGTCGTGACCTGCGCCTCCACGTCGGGATACCGCCACGAGTACGACAACAGGTACCTGTGGATGCAGCTCAAGCGCATCATCGGCTCCCACTTCGCCAACTACCGCGAGGCATGGGAGGCCAACCGGCTGATCACCAAGGGCCGTATCCACCCGACCCTGTCCCGCAGCTATCCGCTCGCCCGGGTGGGCGACGCGGTCGGCGTCGTCCACGCCGGACGCCACCACGGCAAGGTCGGCGTGCTCTGCCTCGCCCCACGGGAGGGCCTGGGCGTACGGGACGCAGAACTGCGGGCGCGGCACGCGGACGCCATCGACCGCTTCCGCGACCCCGCGACGGAGTTGTGATGACCACCGAACAGATGCCCCACAAAGTACGGGCCTACCAGCCCCTGAGCGAGGAGGACCGGCGCAGGCAGGCCGAACTGACCAGCGGTGAACCCATGCTGGACTTCACGGCCGGCCAGGTCGGCACCGACAGCACCCCCTACATCGACTACCACCACGTCGACGTGCTGCTCTCCCTGCAGCACCCGCGCAGTGACGAACCGGCCGAGTTGACCTTCTACATCACCGGACAGGTCCAGGAACTGCTGTTCAAGCTCATATTCACAGAGGTCAACCGGGTACGCGACCTCCTGCTGGAGGACCGGCTGGACGACGCCCTGTGGTACCTGCGGAGGATCGAGAAGGTTCTGCGGGTGCTGACCGTCTCATGGGAGCCGGTGAGCACCATCACGCCCACCGAGTTCGCGCGCTACCGAGACGAGTTGGGCACGGCCTCCGGATTCCAGTCGTACATGTACCGGCAGCTGGAGTTCGCGCTCGGCAACAAGTCGTCCCGGATGGCCGAGGCGTATCGGCCCGTGGCCTGGGTGCACGAGCTGGTCGTCGCGGCCCTGAGGGCACCCAGCCTCTACGACGCGGCACTCCACCTGCTGCGCCGACGCGGCTACGACATCCCGCGGGAGGTCGTGGAGCGCGACTACGCGCAGCCCTACGAGGAGCACCCGGCGGTCGAGGCGGCCTGGTCCGCTCTCTACACCGCTGACGAGCGCGACCCGGGGCTCTACGCCCTCGCCGAGGCCCTGTGCGACCTCAATTACCACTACTCGCGCTGGCGTCAAACGCATCTGCTCGTGGTGGAACGCGTCCTCGGTCACAAGCCGGGCACCGGCGGCACCTCCGGCGTCAACTGGCTGCGCCGCGCCGCCCAGCATCGGTTCTTCCCCGAGCTGTGGGCCGTCCGCTCCGGCATCTGAGCGGCGGCCGGCATCCGAGCAGAGGAAGGAGAGACGGATGGGCACGCCTCTTTACGGCGGTTACGACCAGCGGGCGCTGGACCGGCAGTACTCCCCGAGTTCCTGCGTCGAGGACATCAACGAGTTCCTGGAGCGGTACGCCGTGGAGAGCGGGAAGACCCGCCGGGAGCTTCCGGTACGGCGCGCAATCCGCTACGGTGCGCAGCCGCCGGAGACGCTCGACTTCTTCCCGCCGGCCGTGCCCGACGCCCCGCTGATGGTGTTCGTGCACGGCGGCTACTGGCAGGAGCTCAGCAAGGACGAGTCCTCCTTCCCGGCCCGCGGCCTGGTCGCGGCGGGTGCCGCCTATGCCGCCCTGGACTACGGCCTGGCACCGGAGTACAGCCTCGACGAGATCGTCGCCCACGTCCGCCGCGGCCTCGACTGGCTGGTCCGGCACGCGGCAGAACTGGGCGTGGACCCCGGCAGAATCCACCTGAGCGGCAGCTCGGCCGGGGCCCACCTGGTGGCCATGGCCCTGCTGGACGACTGGCGGCCCGGCGGCCGCCGTCCGGTCGAGGCGTTCGCCGGCGCAACCCTGCTCAGCGGTGTGTACGACCTGGAGCCGCTGCGGCTGACCTACGTGAACGATCCCCTGGGGCTGGACGCGGAGGCGGCCATCCGGCTCAGCCCGATCCGTCACCTGCCTGCCGACCTGCCCGCCCTGGTGGTGGCCAGGGGCGGGGCGGAGACGGACGAGTTCATCCGCCAACACGACGAGCTGCTGCGGGCGGTCAGCCCCCGTGCCGCCTCGGTGCGCGAGGTCGTCACCGAGCACCGCAACCACTTCGACATCACCTTCGACCTCGACCAACCGGCGACCGGGCTGGGCGCGGCGGTGTTCGCGCAACTCGGTCTGCCCGATCCCCGATGACCACGCGGCCCCGCAGCCACGGTCCGCACCTACTGCCTTTGAGGAGACAACTCCCATGAGTGACAACCAGATCAGGAAGATTCTCGTACTCGGTGGTGGCACCACCGGCTGGATGAGCGCCGCCTACCTCGCCAAGGCGCTCGGTTCCACCGCCCAGGTCACGGTGCTGGAGGCGCCGTCGGTCCCGAGGATCGGCGTCGGCGAGGCCACCATCCCCAACCTGCAGAAGGTCTTCTTCGACTTCCTCGGCCTGTCCGAGGAGGAGTGGATGCCGGAGTGCCAGGCCAGCTTCAAGCTGGGCATCCGCTACATCAACTGGCGCACCCCGGGCACCGGCGAGGCCCTGGGCCGGCCGTACGAGGGCGGCAAGGACCACTTCGACCATGTCTTCGGTGTACTGCCCAGCCACGACAACCTGCCGTTGTCGCACTACTGGACCTACAAGAAGCTCACCGGCCAGACCGACGAGCCGTTCGACCAGGCCTGCTACACGCAGCCGCAGATCTTCGACAGGAACCTGTCCCCGCGCTACCTGGACGGCACCCGCTGGGCCAGCTACGCCTGGCACTTCGACGCCCAGAAGGTGGCAGACTTCCTGTGCCGCTTCTCCGTCGAGAAGCTGGGCGCCATCCACATCCAGGACAAGTTCGTCGGCGCCGAGCTCGACCAGCGCGGTCACATCGTCGCGGTGAACACCGAGGCGGGCCGCCGCCTGCAGGCCGACCTCTTCATCGACTGCTCCGGCTTCCGCAGCCTGCTCATGAACGGCGTGATGAAGGAGCCGTTCCTGGACATGAGTGACCACCTGCTCAACGACCGCGCGGTCGCCGCACAGATCCCGCACGACGACGAGAACAATGGCGTGGAGCCGTTCACGTCGGCCATCGCCATGTCCGCCGGCTGGACCTGGAAGATCCCCATGCTGGGCCGCTTCGGCACCGGCTACGTCTACTCCAGCCGCTTCACCTCCCAGGACGAGGCGACCGAGGAGTTCTGCAAGATGTGGGGCATCGACCCCGAGACGCACGAACTCAACCACGTGAAGTTCCGCGTCGGCCGCAACCGCCGCGCCTGGGTGAAGAACTGCGTCGGTCTCGGCCTCGCCAACCAGTTCGTGGAACCGTTGGAGTCCACCGGCATCTACTTCGTCTACGCGGCGCTGTACCAACTGGTGAAGCACTTCCCGGACAAGTCCTTCGACCCGGTGCTGGTCAACCGGTTCAACCACGAGGTCGAGGAGATGTTCGATGACACCCGCGACTTCATCCAGGGACATTTCAGCTTCGCGCCGCGCAACGACACCCCGTACTGGCGCGCCTGCAAGGACCTGGAGCTCGCTCCGCAGTTCGTCGAGAAGGTCAAGGAGTACAAGTCCGGCCTGGGCGTGAACCTGCCGGTCACCGACGAGGCCGGGTACTACGGCAACTTCGAGGCCGAGTTCCGCAACTTCTGGAGCAACGCCAACTACTACTGCATCCTCGCCGGGCTCGGTGAGCTGCCGGACAACCCGATGCCGCTGCTCGCCCACCGGCCGGAGTCGCTGGCCTCCGCCGAGGCGGCCTTCGAGGAGATCAAGAAGCGCCGCGAGGAGCTGCTGGCCACCCTTCCGTCCACTTACGACTACCTGCGCAAGCTGCACAACAAGGCGTAACAGCCAGGTGCCCGCCGTCCGGGCCCGAACCCCCTCCGGGCCCGGACGGCGACCCCTCAGCCCAGGACGGGAATTCCATGATCACTTCACTCCTGCCCCTCGGCCTGGTCCACCTCGCCCTGGTCCTGGCCGCGACCGTGGCCGTGGTCGCCTGCGGCCGGTACGCGGCACGCCGGGCACGCCAGCCGGAGGTGATCGGCGAGATCGCCGCCGGACTGCTCGTGGGGCCCGTCGTACTCCGACTGCTCGGCCCCGACGGCTTCCACCGGGTGCTGCCGACGCATGTGCTCGCCCAGCTCAAGGCGGTCTCCCAGGCGGGCCTGGCCCTGTTCATGGTGGGCCTGGCGCACAAGCTGCGGTACGGCGCGGCCCGATCCGCCGGCCGATCCACCGGCTGGGTGGCTGCCGGATCGTTTCTTCTGCCGCTGGCCGTCGGTCTCCTGTTGGCCGGCTGGCTGATCGGCACCGGCGATCCCGCCCTGCGCGGCAGCGCGCCCGCCCCCGCATTCGTCCTGCTCGTCGCCGTGTCCCTGTCCGTCACCGCGGTGCCCGTCCTCGCCCGGATCCTCACCGACCGCGCTATGGACGAGACACCCGTCGGTCGTGTCGCGTTCTCCGCCTCCGTCATCCTGGACGCGGTGTCCTGGACCGCTCTGGTGGTGGCGGTGAGTCTCAGCTCCGGCAAGCTCGACGGCCTGCTCCACGCGCTCGGCGCCCTCGCCGCCGGAGTCGTCGCCCTCTTCCTGTGCCGCCGGTTGCTCGCCACCCGCGGCGCCGAACGATGCGCTGCTCGGGCGCCCCTGCCTGCCGCGCTGCTGGTCGGCGTGCTCGCCGTGGCGGCAGCCCGCGCCATGGAGGAGGCCGGCATGACCGCGATCATTGGTGCGGCTCTGGCCGGCCTCGCCATCCCCGACCGCAAGGACGGCCCCTGGGCCGCGGCGGTCGCCTCCGCCGCCCGCTGGGGACGGGCCCTCCTCCCCGCCTTCTTCGTGGTCAGTGGCGTCACCGTGCTGACCAAGGGCCTGGGCGGTACGCCCGTGACCCTGGTGGTCCTCACCATCCTGCTCGGCACCGCGGGCAAGATCTGCGGCGGCTACCTCGGCGCCCGCCTCGCCGGCCACGACCGGCTCGACTCGCTGCGGGTCGGCTCCCTGATGAACACCCGCGGTCTGACCGAACTGATCGTCCTTCAGGTCGGTCTCAGCGCCGGGATCCTGACCCCGCCTGTCTACCTCGCCTACCTGGTGCTGGCGCTGGTCTCCACGGCGCTGGCCGGACCCGCCCTGCAGCTGCTCGACCGGGTCGAGCTGCGCCGCGGACCCCTGCTGATCCCCGCCCAGGCCTCCGTGAAAGGTGACTCGTTGTGAACCGCCCGACCGGTCTGACCCTGGACCCCGTCTCCCCGGACACCTTCAAGGCGCTGATGTCCGAGTTCCCGAGCGGCGTCTCCGTGGTGACCACGACCGACGAGGGCGGCCGTCCTTGGGGTTTGACCTGCTCCGCCCTGTGCAGCCTGAGCATCGACCCGCCCACTCTCATGGTGTGTCTGCGGGCGGACAGCCCGACGCTGGCGGCGGTCCTGCGCAGCGGCCGGTTCGTGGCCAACCTACTGCACGGCGACGGCGAGCGGGTCGCCCAGCTCTTCGGCTCCGGCAGCAACCAGGACGAGCGCTTCGACCGAGTGCGCTGGACCCCGGGACCAGCCGGACCGCATCTGGCCGCCGACAGCCACGCCATCGCCGACTGCCGGGTCAGCCGGACGGTGGACGGTGGAACCCACCTGATCGTTTTCGGTGAGGTGTTCGACGTCACCCAGGAGGACGGCAAGTCCCCGCTGCTCTACGGACGGCGCCGCTTCCACACCCTGCCCCAGGACACGTCAACCACTTCTTGATGGGTGAGCCATTCATGATGATCTCTACGGGAGCGGCGGCATGACCACGCCCGACATAGCCGCGAAGCTCGACCGGGACGACCCGCTCGCCCCGGCCAGGGACCGCTTCCTGCTGCCGGACGGCACCGTCTACCTGGACGGCAACTCGCTCGGAGCATTGCCGGCCGGCGTGCCGCAGGCGGTCGAGCACACCGTCACCAAGCAGTGGGGCGAGGACCTCATCACCAGCTGGTTCGACGGGGGTTGGCTCAAGCTCCCGCTGACGGTGGGCGACCGCATCGGTCGCCTGCTGGGCGCCGAGCCCGGCCAGACGGTCGTCGGCGACACCACGTCGGTGCAGCTGTTCAACGCGCTGATCGCCGCCGCCCGGCTGCGGCCCGAGCGCCGGATCCTGCTGATGGACGCCGGCGGGTTCCCCACCGACCGCTACCTCGCCGCGTCGGTGGCCCGCCTGCTCGGTCTGGAGTTGTGCGAAGCTCCCATGGACGAGTTCCCTGACGCGATCCGTGCCGCCGGCGCGCAGCTGGCCGTCGCCACCGCGAGCGCCGTCGACTTCCGCACCGGCGAGCTGTGGGACCTGGCCGGCCTCACCCGCGCGACGCACCGGGCGGGCGGTGCGGTGGTCTGGGACCTCAGCCACGCCACCGGCGCCGTCCCGCTGGCCCTGGACCGGGACGGGGTCGACTTCGCGGTCGGCTGCTCCTACAAGTTTCTCTCCGGCGGCCCCGGCGCCCCCGCCTACGGCTACGTCGCCCGCCGTCACCACGCCCGCCTCGATCACCCCCTCACCGGGTGGCACGGTCATGCCGAGCCGTTCGCCATGGAACCGTCCTACCGTCCGGCCGAGGGCATCGCCCGCTACCGGGTCGGCACCCCCCACATCCTGTCCCTGGCCGCCCTGGACGCCGCACTCGACGCCTTCACCGGTGTCGACGTGGAGGAGATCCGTGTCAAGAGCCTCTCGCTCAGTGCGTTCTTCATCGACTGCGTCGACGAGCACCTGGCCGGAAGAGGTTTCGAGGTGGTCACCCCCCGCGAACCGGGGCGGCGCGGTTCCCAGGTGACGATTCGTCATGAACGTGCCGAGGAGCTGATGACGAACCTGGCCCGACGCGGCTTCATCGGCGACGTACGCCCGCCGAACCTGCTGCGCTTCGGCCTCAACGCGCTCTACGTCTCGTACGCGGACGTCCTCGCCACCGTCCAGGAGCTGCGCGCGCTGACCTGATCTCCATCAGCTCTGCTCTCCCCGCTCAACGAACCGGAGACGTCATGTGGTTCAGTCACATCCTCGACCGTCACTGCCAGCAGCGCGGTGACGCGCCAGCCGTGGTCGAGGGCAGCAGGGAGCTGACCTGGCGTCAGCTGCGCTCTGCCGCACACTCCTTGTCGGCGCATCTCAGCACCCGCGGCATCGGGCGCGGCGAGCGCGTCGCCGTCTACTCCCGCAACCGCCTCGAAATGATCGTCAGCTACTTCGCGCTGGCACACCTGGGCGCCCCCTTCGTCCCGGTCAACCATGCGATGCAGCCCGCCGAGTACCGGGACGTCGCCGAACGCTTCGCGGTCGAGCATGTCCTGGGGGAGCAGCGGCTGCTCTCCCGGCTCGACCTGCCGGACGACCGGCAGACCGTGTTCGACAGTCCCGAGTTCCAGGAGGTGCTCACCGCCGGCACCCCGCCGCCTCCCCTCGCCGCACGCATGGAGGACCCGTTCGCGGTGCTCCTCACCTCCGGGACCACCGGCAAGCCGAAGGGCGTCGTGCACACCGCGGAGGCGCTGCGCCTGATGTCCCTGTCCTGGCTGGCCGCAACCGGCGCCGACGACCGGGTACGGCTGCTCAACCTCAACTCGCTGGCCCACGGCAGCATCACCTTCACCAGCCACTACCTGGCCGCCGGCGCCACCATTCACCTCCAGCGGGAGTTCCAGCCGAGGGCGGTGCTGCGCACCATCCAGCAGAAGGGCATCACCCATGTCTGGCTGGTGCCGCAGATGCTGCGCTTCCTGGTCACCGCCGTCGGACCGGGCACCACCGTGGACAGCGACCTGCGGGAGATCATGTTCGGCGCTTCGCCGATCACCCCGGAACTGCTGGACCGGACCAGGCGCACCTTCCGCTGCGACATCCGCAACGTGTACGGGATGACCGAGGCCGGCGGCACCTTCGCCACCTGGCTCATCCCGGCCGCGGAGACCGAGCCGACGGTCCCGCTCGAGTCGAGCGGACGCAGCGTGCCCGGGCTGCACGTCGAGATCCAGGACGAGACGGGCATCCCCGTGCCGACAGGCACCGTCGGCGAGGTCTGCGTCCGATCCGCTGGACGCATGGCGTCGTACCTGGACGACGCGGCCGCAACCGCCGAGACGGTGGTGGGCGGCTGGGTGCGCACCGGCGACCTCGGCCTGATGGACGAGCGCGGCTTCGTCCACCTCAAGGACCGCAAGAAGGACGTCATCAAGCGCGGTGGGCAGAACGTGTTCCCCGCCGAGATCGAGGCCGCCGTGCGGGAGTACCCGGGCGTCCACGACGTGGCGGTGCTCGGTGTGCCCGACCCCGACTGGACCGAGGCGCCCGCCGCGTTCGTCGTACCCGAGGAGGGGGTACGGCTGTCCGCTCCCGACCTCCTGGTCTTCCTGCGCGGACGGCTGGCCACCTACAAACAGCCCCGGGAACTGGTCTTCATCGACGAGATCCCCCGCAACGGCGCGGGGAAGGTTCTGCGCCGCGTGCTGGCCGAGACCGTACTGGACACCCACCACAACAACAGAGAGGCCGTTTCGCGATGAAACCCTACTCCGCCACACGTGTCGGCAGCCTCGACCTGGGCGCGGTGTTCACGGTCGGCGCCGACCAGAACCCGGCCTCCCGGATCATCCTCGACCACGACCTGGCCCTGTACCCCGAGGCAGGCCGCATCCTGACCATGGCCAAGGCGGCCCGGCTGGTCGAGGATCTGGCCGGCCGGCTCAAGGCAGCCGGGGTCACCGCGGGGTCCTACGTCGCCATCTGCGCCACCCACCGCTTCGACATCATCCTCGCCGCCTGCGCGGCCGACCGCCTCGGTGGTGTGCCGGTGATGCTGGCATCCGACTCCGACGGGGCCACCGTCGATGCGTTGTTGTCCAGACTGGACCGCACCACCTACCTCGTCACCGACGCCGAGAAGCTCACGTACGACCTCGCCGAGGTCCCGCTGGAGAGCCGAGTCAAGGGCGTGTTCTCGCTGGCCGGCGACCACCCGGGCGCCACCGCGCTCGCCGATACCACGCCGGTCACCGGTCCCTTTGCCAAGCCGCAGTCGCCGAACGCCCCAGCGCTGGTCACTCACAGTTCGGGCACCACCGGCGTGCCCAAGCTGATCGTCCAGTCCGGCCGCAGCCTCTACTGGCACTTCCACCCGCAGTACCGCCGCGCCCGCTATCTGCGGCTGACCGGCACCCTGGCCACCTGCACCTCCTTCGCCCACGTGCGCATCTGGCCGATGCTGATGATCGCGGCGCGGATCGGCCAGGACCTGGCCTTCATCACCAACCCCGACCCGGCGCGCGCCGCGGACCTGTTCCTGCAGATCCGCCCCGAGATCGTCGAGGCTTTCCCCAACGTGATGCTGCGCTGGGAGGGCATGGTCGACGATCCCCGTGAACCCCTTGCCAACGTACGGCTGTTCCGCAGCACGTTCGACGCGATGCACCCGCGCACCATCCTGCGGATGATGGAGGCATCCCGGCGCCGCGTGCCGATCTACGGCCAGGGCTACGGCCAGTCGGAGGTCGGCGGCGCGATCAGCTTCCTGGGCACCAAGGGCATGATCCGCCGCCTGGGCACCCGCTGCGTGGGCCGCCCGCTGGTCGGTGTCACCAAGTTGAAGGTCGAACGGCCCGCCGGGGCCGACCCGAGCACCCCGGGCAAGATCTGGGTCCGCTCCCGCGGCCGGGCCATCGGGATCATCGGTGAACAGCAGCAGTACGAGGAGCGTTTCCGCGACGGCTGGTGGGACATGGGTGACGTCGGCCACCAGGGCCGCTTCGGCGCCCTCTACCTGCTGGACCGGGTCGTCGACCGGATCGACGGGGTCGACAGCACCCTGTCCCTGGAGGACACGCTGATGACTCGGATGCCCGAGCTGGTGGAGGTCGTGATCATCCCGACCGAGGACGGCCGTGCCACCCCCGTCGTGTGCACACAGAAGGACCAGCCGTTGGACCGGAGCAGCTGGAAGGAGGCCGTCCAGGGCCTCGGCGACCTCGCCGAACCGCTCCAGGTCCGCTGGGAGGACCTGCCGGTCACCTCGACCTGGAAGATCCGCCGTCCGCTGCTGCGCCGCAAGCTGGCCGAGGGGACACTGCCGATCTTGGAGCTCGGTTCATGACACGCCGTCATCGGAGCGGTGGCGCGGCGATACCGGTGCGGGCGGTCGCCTGCGTCGGCGCGGGCCCGGCAGGCCTGCTCGCCGCCACCCAGATCAAGACTGCCCAGCCCGGCTGGCACGTGGAGGTCTTCGAACGCCAGCCGCGCGGGGTCACCTTCGGCTACGGCGTGGTCTTCTCCGACATCGCCGTGCGCACCATCGAGTACCTCGCACCGACGCTCGGCGAACTCCTCGCCAAGGAGACCCGCTGGGAGGACGTCGAGGTCCGCTCGCACGGCGGCCGCTATCGCATCCCCGGCCACGGCTACGTGGCCCTGTCCCGGCACCGCCTGCTGGACGAACTGGCGCAGCGGGCGGAGGCCGTCGGCGTCGTCCTCAACTACGAGACCCCGGTGGCCCTGGACGAACTGGGCACCGCATACGACCTGGTGATCGCGGCCGACGGTGCCCGCAGCCGCATCCGGCGGGCGCTCGCCTCCGAACTGGGAGCGAGCGTCACCGAGGGCCGCTCGCGCTTTGCCTGGCTGGGCACGGGCGCTCGGTTCGACGCGATGACCTTCATCTTCGAGCAGACCAGCGCCGGGGTCGTGGTCGCCCACGGCTACCCGCACGGCGACGGCATCAGCACGTTCGTCGTCGAGGTGCCGGAAGGCACCGCCGTGTCCGACGGGGTCGACCTGCCCTTGTGGGAGCGGCTCCTCGCCGAACACCTGGAGGGCCACCGACTGCAGGCCCGCGACACCGCGTGGTCGCGGTTCCCGCAGGTACGTCTGGAGCGCTGCGTCCACGACAACGTGGTCGTGATCGGCGACGCCGCGCACACCGCCCACTACTCGGTCGGCTCGGGCACCCGGCTGGCCCTCGAGGACGGCTTCTACCTCGCCCGCATGCTGAACCGCTACCCGGACCTGCCCCGCGCCCTGGGGGAGTACCAGCGGCGCTCGCTGCCCAGCGCCCGTGCACTGCAGGTGGCCGGCGCCCGGAGCATGCGCTGGTTCGAACGGGCGCCGCTGTACCTGAGGCGTCCGGCCGCCCAGTTCTCGACACACCTGCTCACCCGCGCGGCACACGTCGTCGCGGAGGACCTCAAGGCGGGCGCCCCGACCCTCACCTCCGACGCGGCCACGGAGCTGGCACACGGGGTGGGCAGCCCGGTACGCGAGGACGCCTTCGAGGTGCCGGTCGACGTGGGGGCGCTGCGGCTCGGGGGAAGGTGGGTCACGGAGACGGGGGGCTCCGCTGCCTGTGGTGGGGAGCTGCAGGCGGAGGGACCGCGCCCGGCGCTCGTACTGACCCCGGCCGGTCAGCCGGACGCCCCCTTGCTGCCCTGCCTCCTCGGACGCGTCCCAGGCGGCACGGAGCGGGACCGGCTGATCCTGTACGATGCCGGGCCCTGCCCCGAGACGGCCGAGCAGGTGGCCGAGGGCACCCGCCGGCTGCTTGAGCACCCTCAGCAACCCCAGGAGCTGGCGTCGGCGACGGCGGTCCGAGTCCGGGTGGGACCCGGCGCTCAAGCGCGGCCCCGGCAGACCACGGCCGCGCTCCAGGCACAGGTACGCGCCCTGTCCGAGGTCGGCCGCTGCGACCTGGTGGACCTCGCGCCCGCACCCGGCCACGACCCGACGCCCGGCGCACTGACCGCGGTGCTGGAGATCGCGGGAGCTGTCCGGGCGGCCACCGGAATCCCAGTGATGGTCAGCGGTTTCCGCGCCGCCCCGGGCCAGATCGAGGCGCACCTGCTCGCGGGGCGGATCGACCTGTGGTGCGTGCCGCACTCGACGGAGAACGATACGGAAGCACGCGGAGCGGAGGCCGATTCATGAACAGCCCGGACGATCGTACGAACACGCTGGGCATCGTCGGACCGGGCACGGTCGGCCGGACGCTGGCGGTGCTCGCCGCCCGCGCCGGCCTCGCCGTGACCCTGGTGGCCCGGGACCCGGCCGAGGCCGCCCGGATCGTCCGCGACCTGGCGGCCGGCTACCCGGAGGCGGGCCGGATCCACGTCACCGCGGACCTGGCGGCGCTGGGCACGGCGGGCATCGTCGTGGAGGCGGTGCCGGAGCTGATGCCGGTGAAGACGGAGGTACTGCGGGCGCTGGGCCGGATCTGCCCGCCCGACACCGTTCTGCTCACCAGCACGACCGCGCTCGACCTCGCCGGCCTGGGGCGGGCTTCCACGCGCCCCGAACGGTTCGCGGGACTGCACCTGATCCCGCGGGCCGGACCCGGCGGCGTGGCGGAACTGTCGGCCACTCCCAACACCGGCACCGATGTCATGGAAGCGGCGGAACGGCTCACCGCTCGCCTCGGCCTGACCCCGGTCCGGGTGCCCGGCCGCCCGGGCCTGATCTCCGGCATCCTGTTCTTCGGATACCTGAACCGGGCGGCACGCATGTGCGAGGACGGCTACGCCGGACCGGACGAGATCGACACCGCGATGCGACTCGGCTGCGGCCTGTCGAGCGGACCGCTCGCCCAGATCGACGCCCTGGGCGCGGGCACGGTCCACGACACCCTGACCCACCTGTCCGCCCACACAGGAGACGCGGACCTGCGCCCGGCTTCGATCCTTACGAGGCTGGCGAGCGGGGGCGGCCGCTTCCACTCCCCGGCTGACCGCCGGAGCGGGGACGGCGCGGCCGGGGACCGGCCGGCCGCCCTGGCGGGGGGCGGCGCCGGCAGCACCCTCCCCGTGCGCCGCGCCGCCGTCATCGGCTCGGGAACCATGGCAACCGGGATCGCCGAGGTGTGTCTGCGGGCGGGTCTCACCACCGTCCTGCTTGCACGCCGCCCGGAGAGTGCCGCGCGGGCACGCAACCGCGTCGCCGCCTCCTTGGACCGGGCCGTCGCCCGTGGAAAGGCCACGGCCGAGGAGCGGGACGACGCCCTGGCACGGCTCGTCGTGGACACGGGGCTGGAACCGGCGGCGCGGGCCGACGCCGTGATCGAGGCCGTGATCGAGGACCTGCCCGTCAAGCAGCGCGTCTTCGCCGAGCTGGGCCGGATCTGCGCCCCGGGCGCCCTTCTGGCCACCACCACCTCCAGCCTCCCGGTCGCCGAGTGCGCCGTCGCGTCGGGACGTCCCGAGGATGTCGTGGGCCTGCACTTCTTCAACCCTGTGCCGGTGATGCGCCTCGTGGAGCTGGTGCGGACCGCCCGGACCGGCGCGCGGACCGCCGCCACCGCCCGCGTGCTGACCCGGACCCTCGGCAAGCACGCCGTGGACTGCGGCGACCGCCCCGGCTTCATCGTCAACGCGCTCCTCTTTCCGTACCTCAACGCGGCCGCGTCGTTGCTCGACACCGGCCTCGCCGGTGTGGATGACATCGACGCCGTACTCCGGGAGGGCTGCGGCTTCCCGATGGGGCCGTTCAGCCTGCTCGACGTGGTGGGCCTGGACGTCTCCCTGAAGATCCAGCATGTCCTGCACTCGGCCGACCCCGTCCTGCACACGTCACCGGCGAAGTCCCTGACCGACCTGGTCGCCGCAGGCCGCATCGGCCGCAAGTGCGGCGCGGGGTTCCACAGTTACTGACCTCCACCGCGGACACAGGCCGCCGGGGTCCTCGCGTTCACGGTGTCGTTCTGCATGCGTCAGTTAGGACTTGTCCGCCCGATCAGGTGACTGTCTGACTGTTGACTCGTTGTGTCAGGCATGGGGCGGGGTGACTTGACGGATGCCGAGTGGGAACGGCTGCGCCGGTTCCTGCCGGTCAGCAACGGGCGTTGTGGCCGGTGGCGGGATCACCGGCAGGTGAGCGACGGGATTCTGCACAGGGTGCGGACCGGGGTGCAGTGGCGGGACCTGCCCGAGAGGTTCGGACCGTGGAAGACGCTCTATGATCGCCACCGGCTGTGGTCGGCCGACGGCACCTGGGAACGTCTGCTGCAACAGGTCCAGGCCGCGGCCGACGCGGCTGGCGAGGTCGACTGGGACATCGCGGTGGACTCCACCATCGTGCGTGCGCACCAGTACGCGGCCGGTGCTCGCACCGACCCGCCGCCGGCCCCCGCGTCAAAGGGGGACGAAGCAGCAGAACACCAGGCCGAGACGCCGTGGCAGAGCCTGCTCGCCCGGCTGGGGGGGGTGGTGCAGGAGGTGAGGCCTGGGCCGCTCGCGCGGCGGTTCACCAGCAAGCTTCACCGAGCGCTGACGGGTGATGCCGACCGCTGTCCCTGGTCGTCACCGGCGGGCAGCGGGCGGACTGCACCCCGTTCGAGGCCGTCCTGGAGAAGATCCGTGTTCCCCGTGGCGGGCCGGGCAGGCCCCGCACCAAGCCCGGCAGCCTTGCCGCGGACAAGGCATACAGCAACGGCCCGTGCCGCCAGTATCTGCGCCGCAGGGGCATCCGGCACACCATTCCGGAAAAGACCGACAGCCAGGCCGCCCGCCGACGCAAGGGCTCACGCGGCGGACGGCCCCCCGGCTTCGACGACGAGCGGTACAAGAAGCGCAACACCGTCGAGAGGGCGATCAACAGACTCAAGCAGGCCGTAGCCGTGGCCACTCGCTACGACAAACGCGGCTATGTCTTCCTCGGCACCACCACCGTCGCAGCCCTCGTGATCTGGCTCCGCACGTGATCGCCCGGACAGGACCTAGGTGTTTTTCCACGTGTCGCCCGGCGTACTGCTTCGTCCCATGACGCTCTGCGCGAGGCGACTTTCCCTGTGGCGATGCGCTGAGAAGGAGTCGTGAGCGCGCCGACTGGGCTGGTAGGAAGTCAAGGCTTCGGCGTAGTCGGATGCTGTCCGGTTCAAGCGGATTCGCCACCCCTCGCGGTGCTCCGAGAGGGGTGTCCAGGCCTTGACCAGCGACAATGATCCGCGTGGACATTGTCGTTGAGATCCATGTGCCCCTCAGGGAAGCCCCGGCGCTTTGGAAGGTTCCGATCCCTCCCCGTGGATCGACCAGGTCGAGGACTTCCTCGCCGAGCAGGAGACGGCGGAGGTGTATGACGAAGGCGAGGAGTACGACGGGGTGTACGTCTTCTTCATCACCGGGGCCACTGAGGAGGTTCTCCTGGCCGTGGCGTCTGGCACGGCTGGGCTTCCGGGCGTCCCGAGCGGGGTGTTCGCGATGGTCACGAACGATGAGGCGGAGGAGATCGGCCTCGGACGACGTGTCGAGCTGCCGCTCGGTTAGCCCTCTGCAGAACCGACGTCGACCAGGGAATCTTCGCTTTGCCGGTTGACGGCTCCTGGCGAGAAGGACAGGCACGGCTTCCAAGATCATGGAGTTCTCCACGCCCCGTGACCTGCCTGGAAGACCGTGCCTGCCGACGCGTCATCGCTGATCACACCTGCCCTTGACCAGCTCCGCGAGCGGCCCCGGATTGTGCCAGGTGAGGTGCCGGGTCTGCTGGAACGGCTGGCCGAGGTGCCAGATCCTCGCGACCCCCGCGGGGTTCGGCACGCCCTCGCCGTCGTGCTCGCGCTCGCCGCGTGCGCAGTGTTGGCCGGGGCAACCTCACTGCTCGCGGTCGGCGAGTGGATCGTGGACGCCGCTCTCACCTACCGCGTGATCGAAACCGCGCCTACGGAGAGGCACCCGCAGACCCAAGCGGACAGAGGTTGAACGACAAGCTCAGCGCGAGCGGCCGGTGCCGTCGGCGGACTCACGAGGGCGTGCAACCGCGGAAGTTCCTCCGTTGAGCTCCGGCCCGGAACCGCCCCGGCGCAGTCCCGCGCAGCACAGGATTGCGCACACCACCACGGCGATCGGGCCCACCATGGACAGTCGTAGCGCCTCTCCCAGCCCCCTGCCGGCGGACAGGGCCTGGAGCAGCGCGCCGAACACCGCGCTGCCCAGCACGTTCCCCACCTGCCGGGTCGTGTTGTAGACGCCCGAAGCAGCACCGGCGAGCGAGCGGTCCAGCTGCCCCAGGGCGAGGTTGGACATGGGGGCGAACACACACCCCAGGCCGACACCGCACACCAGCATGGGAATCAGCAGCACCCACGGGGAGAGCTCGGGCCGGGCCGTGTACGCTGTCGCGGCCAGTCCGACGACGTACACCCCCAGTCCCCGGATCAGCAGGGACTTGCTGTTATCGGCGTCGGACCGCCGACCGACGACGATGCCGATCAGGCCGAAGGCCGCCGACAGGGGCGCGGTCGTCAGCCCGGCGTGCAACGGAGACAGACCCAGCGCCGTCTGCAGGTAGAGGGTCAGCAACAGCAGGTTGCCGGCCATGGCGAAGGTGACCAGGCACACCACGGCGTTGGCCAGGGTGAAGTTGCGGTACGCCAACAGGCCCGCCGGTATCAGCGGGTGGTGGCTGCGCCGCTGCTGGAGCGCGAACAGGCCGAGCAGCACCACCCCTGCCGTCAGCACCTCCGGGATCGTCAACGGCCCCACGACAGTTCCCCAGTCGTACCGCTCGCCCTCCAGGAGGCCGAAGGACAGCGCGAACAGGCCCGCAGAGACCAGCACTACGCCGGGCAGGTCCAGCCCCGCGCGCCGCGGGTTGCGCTGACCGGGCACCAGGACGCCGACCAGGACCAGGCAGATCACGCCCACCGGCACGTTGATGAAGAACAGCCACTCCCAGCCGTACTGCGTGACGACCAGACCGCCCAGCAGCGGTCCGACGATCGTGGCCAGGCCCGCCACGCCGCTCCACATCCCGTACGCGGCGCCGCGCCGTTCCACGGGAAAGAGCAGCGCGATGAAGGCCGTCGTCTGCGGGGTGAGCAGCGCGGCTCCGAGCCCCTGCACCGCCCGGGCCGCGATCAGCGAGCCGACGTCCTCGCCCAGCCCGCACCAGGCGGAGGCGGCGGTGAAGACCATGAGCCCCGCGAGGTACACGCGCTTCTGGCCGAACAGATCCCCCAGCCGGCCACCGGCCACCAGGAGTGCCGCATACACCAGTACGTAGGCGTTGGCCACCCACAGAACCTCGTCGAGGCCGACGTGCAGGTCCTCGAGAATGACCGGTACGGCGATGTTCACGATCGTCGTATCCACCATGATCATGAAGAAGCCGAGGCAGAGCGCGCCGAGCGCCGTCCAGGGGTTTCCAGTGCCGGTCACACGCTCTCCTCGAAGTCGGGGAAATCCTGGGTGCGTTCAAGCGTTGAGCGGTACTCCCGCGCACGCTTTCCCGGAATGTATATCGGCAGACGCAATGGGTGTTCGACTGTGTACCTGCCGAGCTTGCTCACATTGACGCCGAGTTCAGCGGCTGTTTTCCTGACCCTTCATGCGTGCTGAATTGTTCCGTGCACGGCGTCCGAACATGCCGATGGGAAGAGGATGTTGGAATGAGTGGCATTGCGGACGCATCGGTGTCCGGCGCCGCTGCCGATCAATTTCCCGTTGCTGCGCCATCCGTTGGGCGCCTTCCGGCGACGCCGTGATCCTCCCGGACCGTCCGCCCTGTGAACGCGTTCCGACCCACCTGCGCCCGACCAGAGGAGAGGCATGACCCGCCAGGCCGCACACGAGGCCGTTACGCTGCTGGAACTGGTCAGTCCGGACGGGGTCACCATCGGCACCGCGGAGAAGGTCTCCGCCCACCAGGCTCCGGGCAAGCTACACCGCGCCTTCTGCGTCTTCCTCTTCGACCGAACCGGCCGGGTGCTGCTGCAACGCCGTGCCCTGACCAAGTACCACTCGCCGGGAGTGTGGTCCAACACCTGCTGCGGGCACCCCTACCCGGAGAGGCGCCCGAGGACGCCGCTGCCCGGCGGAGCCGTGAGGAACTGGGCTTGACCCCGACCCTGCTCGTGCCGGCCGGGACCGTGAGTTACCACCACCCCGACGACATCTCGGGACTGGTGGAGCAGGAATACAACCATCTCTTCGTCGGGCCGGTCGACCAGCCCGTGAACCCGGACCCGAACGAGGTGGCCGACACACTGTTCGTGAACCGGTACGAGCTGGAGACGGTGTACGCGGAAAAGCCCTTCTCGGCATGGTTCCGGACGGTGCTGGACGCTGCTCTTCCCGAAATCCGCCGCATCGTCCCGTTCGGCGGATGGTGAACCGGCGGAGCATATGAACGCGTTCCCTCGCCACCTCGACCACATCGTCTGTGCGACGCCCAGCCTCCAGGAGACGATCGCCGAATTCACCCAACGGACCGGCGTGCGCCCGGCCGCCGGCGGTGCGCATCCCGGTCGTGGCACCCGCAATTACCTTGTGGGGCTGGACGGAGCGGCATATCTCGAGATCATCGGGCCGGATGCGGACAGCCCCGAGCCACAGCAGCCACGCCCCTTCGGCATCGACCGGTTGACGGAGCCCACCGTAGCGACCTGGGTGCTGCGCCCCTCGGACCTGGACGCCGCGGTGGCAACGGCACGACAGCGCGGCCACGACCCCGGGCCGATCCATTCGATGAGCCGGACCACGTCCGACGGCACCCGTCTGCGTTGGCGGCTGACCGACGTCGATGCCGTACATCCATCGGGTCTCGTGCCGTTCCTCATAGACTGGGGCACCTCCGAGCATCCCACGGCGGCCGATCTGCCGCGGCTGACCCTGGTGGATCTCATGATGCGCGCACCTGAACCGGGGGAGATCACCCGTCGGCTGGCCGCGCTCGGCACGTCCTGGGACGTTCGGCCGGGGCCGCGCAGACTGGCATGCACCGTGGACACGCCGAAAGGGCGGGTCACATTCGGCTGACGGCCGTCACAGGTTCACACGGCCGTCATCCACACTGGCGTCACGGCCTCACGACGGATGTGGACGTCCGGGGAGCTGCCGTACCGCTGCGCCAGCGCCATGGCCGCCTGGGCAGCGACGTTCCGGGGGAATGCGATCGCGGCCGGGGCCCGATGCGGTGACGCGCAGGATCGCGGAGGGGGTGTTCGAGATCCCGTCACGGAGCGGTGCATCGCCCCCCGAAGGCGAACAGCAGGGGTTACGGGCGGGCGCTGAGACGGGCCTGGGCGCGGGCGTGGGACCACGGCGGCAGCTGTTCGGCGAGGTCGGCGAGGCTGGTTCTGCGCAGCGAGTCGCGCCAGGCATGGTCGGCGTCGTACATGACCTTGGCAACCGGGCAGGGGCCGGTGCACTTCTCGGGCGGCACCGCGCAGGCGCCGCGCTGGCGGATCTCGGTGCAGACGAACGGCGGCAGGCTGCCTTCGATGGCCTCGACGATGTCGAGCGCCGTGATCTGTTCGGCGGGGCGGGCGAGCCGGAAGCCGCCCCGCGGTCCGGAGACCGCGGTCAACACCCCTGCCGTCACCAAGGACTTCAGGTGCTTGGCGAGATACGCCTCCGGCAGGTCGAAGTATCCGGCCAGTGTCCGCCGGGACACAGGCGTCTCGGCTTCCGACTGCACCAGCGTCAGCGCGCAGTGCAGCGCCCACTCCACACCCTGCGAAAGTTTCATGTTTCCGCACCTGCTTATATTGCTAGATAACGAATGTCGATGATACCTGCGATGTGAGTGGGGCAGAAGGCCTGGACGACCGGCTGTCCCATGGCTCTCGGAGAGGAAGCCCATGCAGAAGGCGATCGTCGTCGGAGGCGGAATCGGCGGTCTGACCACCGCGGTTGCGCTCATCCGGCGCGGATGGGATGTCGAGGTCCTGGAGCGCGCGGCGCACTTCGGCGAGGTCGGCGCCGCCCTGTCGGTGTGGCCCAACGCCATGCGCGCCCTGGAGTTTCTCGGGCTGGCCGACGCCGTACGGGAGCGAGCGCTGCTGGGGAGCGGGGCCGGTATTCGGGACACCACCGGCCGCTGGCTGACCCGCACGGACACCACCGGGATGGAGCGCCGCTACGGGCAGACGGCCGTGATCCACCGCGCCGACCTCGTCGACGTGCTGCGCTCCGTCCTCCCGGAGCCAACCCTGCGCGGCGGGATCACCGTGGACCACGTACGCTCCGACGGCACCGTGATCCACTCCGCCGGCGAGTCCCGCGGTGATCTGATCGTGGGGGCGGACGGCATCCACAGCACCGTACGACGATCGATGTGGGGTGAGGGCGTCCAGCCACGCTACGCCGGCTACACCTCCTGGCGGATGGTCACCCCGCGCGTGCCGATCGAGGAAAGCTGCGAGTCGTGGGGGCGTGGCGTGCGATTCGGGTATGCGGGACTGCGCGACGGCAGGGTCTACTGCTTTGCCGTGGCCAACGCCCCGGAGGGTGAGGCCGACGGAGGGCTGGCTGCGCTGCGGCGTACCTTCGCCGGGTGGCATGACCCGATTCCGGCACTGCTGCACGCGGCGTCCGACGACTCAGTGCTCCACCACGACCTCTACGAACTGCCGCCGCTGCACACCTACGTGGCGGAGAAGGTCGCACTCGTCGGGGATGCGGCACACGCGATGACCCCCAACCTCGGTCAGGGGGCTTGCCAGGCGTTGGAGGACGCGGTGGTCCTCGCCCAGGCCGTGAACGGGGGAGGCGGACTGCCGGCGTACGACCGGCGGCGCCGACCGCGCACCCAGATGGTCGCCGCGCGGGCACGGCGCATCGGCATGGCCGCCCAATGGGCCTCGCCGATCGCCGTGGCCCTGCGCGACGCAGCGCTGAGGCGCTTGCCGCGCTCTTCGTTCACGCGGTCGCTCGCCCCGGTGCTCAGCTGGGCTCCCTGACCGGCAACGGCAACGCAATTCCGGATTGCTGATCTGGGTCTTGTGGGGATGCCGAGGCAGCGGGGGATTCGGTGATGAGGGTTTTCGCGGTGGCGCCGGGCGGGACGAGGACGTACGCGACGGGCACCGCGGCGTGGGCCGTCCCGGGCGGAACGGGGTTCTTGCGGGTGTGGGCGAGGTGGCAGGCGCGGCCGACGTGGAGGAGAGCGGTGGGTTTGCCGGCTGCGGCGGTCGCCAGCCCCGCTCGGCTGCGCATTTAGGTATCTCATGAGCGGGTGCCAGCCAGGGCCCTTCACTGCAACAGGTCGACTCTGACGGTCGAGCGTCGGAGGCTTTCATTCCCGTTGCTCCGCGGCTCCGCCGTCGGGCGACAACTCGGGAGCGCCCGGGGCCAGGTTCCGGGGCACCGCGCGCCGGGCTCTACGGTGCACCGGTGAGCAACGAGATGCCGCCGGCCGGACTGCCCGTGGTCGACGAGGTCCTGGCCGATGCCCTGACCGCTCAGGGTGAGGCGGGCGCACGGGCGTTGGGGCTGCTGCGCCGATGCGCACCGAGTGCTCACCGGGGCGGGGTTCGTACGGCCGACGGAGGTGGCCGCGGCGTGTGTGCGGTCTGCGGCGGACGCGCTGCTGGGCCTGCCCGGCGCACCGGTCACAGCGGGCCTGAAGCCGGCGAAGGGTCTGTTGCCCGCAGTGGACGCCTTCCCGCCGCCGGCTCCGCCCACCCCGGAGTGGGTCAAACCTGACGGCACGGTGGACGAGTCCAAGATGCCCGAAGAGCTGCCGCTGATCGGGGCGGACGGCAAGGTCGTCAAGGACGCAAACGGCAAGACCCTCATGGTCAAGACGCGCGTCAAGTTAGCGGAGCCCGAGGCGCCCGTGGCTGGTCCCCGGGCAGGGGAGAAGCGGTCCGTCAGCACGGACGCAAAAGGCCGCATCGGCTGCGGTCTGCTGGGCCTGGCCACCCGGCCGCGGCGCGGCTGCCCCGGCCGACACCAGAGCGGACCATGAGGACACACCGGCCGCAAAGACGCTGGTGAAGACCCGTGATGAGGCCTCCGACGGCTACCACCAGACGCTCGCCGCCCACCAGACGTCCCGGCCCGTCCGGCACGTCGACCCGGCCATCGCGCAGGCGATCGAGTCGCAGACTCGCGAACGGCGAGAGCTCAGCCGACCGCCGCGCGTTCCCCGACCCGGAGCCCGCCGACCAGCCCAGCCCGATCGAAGCCGCCCGGGCCAGCGCCGTCCGTTCGAGGGGTGGATCTGGGTCAGCGGACCGGACGCGGCACGCGCGCACGACGTCTTCGTCAAACGGGCGGCCTCCTGGCGCAATTACGTATGGGAGGCCAGGCCATGATGTGCATCCACGGCGGTGCCGGCTTCGGTAAGACCCTCGCCGTCAACACCTGCCTGCGCGAACTCGAACCTGGCGAGGACGTCCGCAAGATCACCTTCCGTGCCCGTCCCACGGCCCGCCCGGTGCGCTACGAACTGTTCACGGCGCTCGACTTGGCCGGCGAGCCACCGCGCCATCCCAGCGAGTTCGACCGCCTGCTGAAGACGGCCCTGGCCGAACGCCCCCGTACCTTCCAGGCCCGCACCGGCCGCGCCCGCGTCGACCAGGAGCTGCTGCGCTGGGCCTTCAGCCGCGTCGCCTGACCACCACACCGCCATGTTCCTCGCCGCGCCACCGCCGCCCGTCACCGTGGTTCTCGACCGCCACGACGACGCGCTGCACACGCACACCGCCCTGGCCGCCCACCATCCGCCGTCCGGCCGGATCACCCTGCACCCTGGCCCGGGCACCCCAGCGAGACCGGCTTCGCCCACGACCTTCTCGCCGCTCTGGGCAAGCCGCCCCTGCTCCCGGGCCGCTTTCCCACCGGCCGTCAGCCCGCCTGGCGGGCTGCTGCCGCCTGGATGACCGCCCTGCCCGTCACCCGGCTGGTTCTGTTCACGAGTTCCGACGCTCGAATGATCGACGTCACCGTACCGCCGGGGAGGCTCGCCACTGATGCGGACAAGGGTCTCCGCGAAGGAGCGGTGGTCGGCGACGGCGTGACGGGCTCGCGTCCAGAATGCCGCTGGCACCATCGGCGCCCGCAGCACACCAGGCGGCGGCCGGTGCTTCCACTGCGAGGGGACCGGGCGTGCCCGCCCGCTGTGGGAGCAGGCGTTGTCAGCTGGCCACGACGTCGCGTAGTTCCCGTACAGCGCGCTCGCGGTGGTGCTGGGCGGGGATCGCCTCGTACAGGTCCAGGGCGCGGCGGCGGACCGGGCCGGTGCGGTAGTCCGCGGGCAGTGCTGTCAGGTCGTCGACGGTACGGCGGCACGCCTGCTCGATGTCGCCGTTGTGGTGGGAGCAGGTGGCGGCGTCGATGTGCAGCAGGGCGCGCGTCATGGTGCTGGTGGGCGCGGACAGCTCCAGGGCGTGCTCTTGGCTGACGTGGGCGAGGCGGGTGTCTCCGAGGGTGGTGAAGGCGTGGCTGAGGTGTACGTGGTGTTTCTGCTCGCTGTACGTTAGCCAGATGTCCGACCGCTGGCCCTCGGGGAGCCGGTTCATGAGGGTGTCGTGGCCGCGAGCATGGCGCGGGCCTGTTCGGGCTGGTGGTTGGGGGCGTAGGAGCAGTCGGCCGCCGGTCCTCGGGTGGTCACCGGTCGCGCGCCGGAGGGCGCCATGTGACGATTTGTCAATCTTCTTCGTGCATCGTCCAGGAAGTCACCCGCCGTACCGAGATACGGGCCCGCTGCACCGCAGGCATCCGCTGCACCCGCACCACCTGTCTGGCCTACGGCGCCGTATGGACCCACGACGGCACCGGCCAGGGTCCCTTCCTCTGCCTCAACTGCATCCCCGCCGCGAACGCCGAACGCGCCGCACGCGGGGCCGCCCCCATCCTCCAGGCCGTCCCCGGCGGCGTCCTCGCAGGCGCCCGCTACAGCGTCACCCTCTACAACGGCTCCGGGCCCGGCCGCCGGACGGTGACCTGCATGACCCCGCAGGAAGCACAGTTCACCGCCGAGACCGTCCGCCCCTCCAACAACACCGGCTACAACATCCACGTCACGACCACTCCGTAGCCCACCCCACCGCACCTGCCAGCCCGCCGCGCCGACCGGTCCCGTGCCCGGACACCCGTCCCGGCCCGGGGCCGCCTCATGTTCCCACCCTTCGCCGCCCGCCGCCGTCGAACCGCTCGATGCCGACTGCCGAGCTCGTCCATGCCCTCGGGCTCTTCGCAGGGCCACGGAACGGGTGCCCCTTTTTCATACCAGCGATCTGTGTGCCGTAGATCTGGTTGAGCCCTTCGTTAGATCGGGTTGTGTCCCTCATTGACCAGCGTCCGGTCGCGTGTAAAGGCCGGCTTCGCGGGCCGGCCGAGCCTGCCGAAACAGGGCTCGCCGATACCAGCAGTAGGCCCAACCCGTCCAGGGGGTCTGCTCCCGGCTCCCTGCTCGGGCTGGCGTCAACGCGGAAGCACATGCCTGCCGGAGTGATCATGGGTCGGCCCGTGCCTACCGTGATGTGGCATGCCAACCTTCTTACCGACTTCGGAGACCGGCAAGCGTGTCGGTCTCGCGGCACTGGTGGCGGCCATCGTGCTGGCCACCGGCCCGACGGCGACCGCGCAGGCGCCGGACTCGCACTCTGCTGTGGACTGCGGCACTCACGACCGGACCCGCCAGGTGCTGCGCAGCCTCACCGACCACCACGGCATCACCGGCGCCGCGGTCCTGGTGACCGATCCCACCGCGGACGAGCCCTGCGGGCGTTGGACCGAGACCGCCGGAACGGCGGATCTGCGCACCGGACGCCCGACGAACACCACCGACCGGCTCCGCGTCGGCAGCGTGACCAAGACGTTCACCGCGGCACTCGTCCTGCAGCTCGTCGCCGAGCACCGCCTCTCGCTGGAAGCCCCCGTCGAACGCTATCTGCCCGGCCTGCTCCAAGGGGACCGCCACGACGGCCGTCTGATCACCGTACGACAACTCCTGCAGCACACCAGCGGATTGCCCGACTATCTCGATGCTCCCGAATGGGAGCGTCCCGACCGGCTGCGGTACCGCCACTTCGAGCCGCGCGACCTCGTCACGCGTGCTCTCGAACTGCCGCGCCCGCAGGGCACCTGGCACTACGCCACCACCAACTACCTCGTCCTCGGCATGATCGTCCGCGAGGTCACCGGCCGTACCCCCGAGGCGGAGATCACCCGCCGCATCATCAAGCCCCTCGGGCTGCGCGACACCTACTGGCCCGGCGACGACACCCGCGTTCGAGGAGCGCACTCCCGCAGCTACTTCACCGACGGCGACGGCCGGCGCGTCGACGGCACCCCCTGGAACATGACCTTCGGCGGGGTCGGCGGCGCCCTCGTCTCATCACCGGCCGACCTGACGCGGTTCGCCGCCGCCCTGTTCGACGGCAGCCTGCTGCCCGCGGCCCAGCTCGCGGAGATGCGACGGACGGTGGAGGTCGACGTCGACCGGCTCTGGCCAGGCGCCCGCTACGGGCTGGGCCTGATCTCGACACCACTGTCCTGCGGCGGGACGTGGTGGGGACACGCGGGGACGGTGCCCGGCGGTCACCGGGCGCTGGTCGCCGTCGGTCCTGGCGGCCGGAGCGCCGCCGTCGCCCTGAACGAGGTGCCCGCCTCGCTCCAGGCCGAGTCCGCCTTCCTGGACCTCGTCGACACGTTGCTCTGCGAGGGCAGGCCTTCCGAGAGGACTCCCGCATGACTGGCTCCCCCTTCCCCGGCACACCGTCCCGTGCGGCTTCGTCCCCCACCTCCTCGGCCCGCGCGACTCCTTCCCCCGCTGCCCCGCCCTCTGCCCTCACCTGCCCCGCGACGGCGAGCACGGCCGGTCCGCGCGGTTCCGCGACCGGCGGCCTACGCCGGCTCGTGTCGCGCACCGCGGCAGGGGCCGCCCTGTGCCTGGTCTGGGCGCTCGCTGTCCCCGCGTCCGCCGCGGCAGAACCCGCCCGTGCGACCGCTGACCCGCTCGCCCGCTACTACCGACAGCACCTCGATTGGAAGAGCTGCCTGCTCGAACCCGACGGCGAGACCGGCAAGGAACTCCAGCAGGCGGGCGCCCGGTGCGCCGAGGTCACCGTCCCGTTGAACTACGAGGATCCGGACGGCCGTACGATCACCGTCGCGATCTCGCGGATCCGGGCCACCGACACGGCCCATCGCGCGGGCGCGCTGCTGCTCAACGGCGGCGGCCCCGGCGGGCGGACCATCGGCGACCCGCCGTGGGTGCGCGCGGCGATGAAACAGGTCGGTGAGCGCTACGACGTGGTGGGCGTCGACCCCCGTTTCGTCGGCCGCAGCACGCCGCTGGACTGCCATTGGCCCACTGGCTCCTTCATACGCGGTGCGGGGACGGACCGTTCGGGGTTCGACCGCGCGGTGGCGTTGGGGAGGGAACTCGCCGATCGTTGCCGGACGTCCCAGGGCGACGTCCTGCCGTACGCCACCACCCGGAACACCGCGCGCGACATGGACGTCATTCGCGCCGCGCTCGGCGAGCGCAGTGTCTCCTACCTCGGCTACTCGTACGGCACGTATCTCGGCCAGGTGTACGCCACGATGTTCCCCGGCCGCACCGACCGCGTCGTACTGGACGGCCTGGTCGCCCCCGACCGCTACAACCCACGGCTGTTGCGCGGCACGGAATCGGCCAACAGGCATGCCCTCGAAGGCTGGGCCACCTGGGCGGCCGCCCGCGACACCGCCTACGGTCTGGGCCGCACCGGGAGCGATGTGCTGGCGGCCGTGGACAGCGTCCAGACCGCGGCCGGACGCACGCCCCTGGTGATCGGCGACCACCGGGTGGACGAGCATCTGGTGCCCGTCGTCGTCCTCAACGGCCTCTCGCAGGACAACGACGCCGCCTACGCCGATCTCGCGCAGGCCGTACGGGACATGCGACGCGCCGTCGGCGGCCGCACGGTCACGCCCTCGCCGTGGCTGGCCGAAACGCTCGACTTCCTGCTGACCGGATCCGACTCCGCATACGGCAGTGCCCAGACAGCGATCCTGTGCGGGGACGCGTCCGCGCCACGTTCCCCCGAGGCGTACTGGCGCGACATCCAACACGCCCGCAAGCAGGACCCGTTGTTCGGTCCCGTCACCAACAACATCGGGCCGTGCGCGTTCTGGGACCCGCCGCGCGAGCACCCGACCACGATCCGCGGCGACCTGCCGGCCCTGCTCGTCAACGCGACCGGTGACCCGCGCACCCTCTACCGGAACGCGCAGACGGTGCGCCGCATGTGGCCCTCCTCCCGCCTGGTCACCCTCCGCGGCGCGGACCAGCACGCCGTGTACGGCGTGTTCGGTAACTCCTGTGTCGACTCGACGGTCAACACCTACCTCGCCACCGGCCGCCTGCCCGTCACGGACGTCACCTGCGACCGGTCAATGGGCTGAGAGGAGGAACGGCGGCCATTGCCACGGCAGGATCCGGCCTCCACCTCCAGACCCTGTCGTTTGGATCATCCCGGCCTCACAGGGCCGCTGAAGGGCCGCACCTCACAGCCAGCCTGATCCACGACAGGGCCTGGTCGGCAGAGCTTCGGCCACAGGCCACAGGCCACAGGAAAGCTGTCGCGGTACCAGCGCTGTGGGTTGGCGGTTCGTCCATTGCTGCACGTCAGATTGGACACTGCGCGTGTTGACGACGGACTCGGCAATCGAGAGGGTGAGTGCGTCCCAGACCGGCCGCCCCGTACGCCACCTCACGGAGGTCGAGACGTGCTGCCTCCGCCTCGAAGAGCGCCTCTAGGCCGTGTACTCCACGGCCGACGAGCTGCCCAACAGCTCGCGTGGGTAGAGATCTTGCTCCTGCGGAAGCGACAGGAACCTTTCGGCACGGTGGCATCAGGGTCCCGCCAGACCGGGGCCGCGGTCCACTGACTTCTCAAGCCCAGGAAAGAAAGACATGTCGCTCCTCAAGACCATCGACACCGATCCCTCCTCCGCGCCGCGGGAGACCGGCCCGCTCCCGGAACGCCTGATCTCCGGAAACCCCGTTTTCAAGACCTGGGCCCAGGACGTCGCCCGCGGGGAGACGATCCGTACGGGAGTATGGGAGGCAACACCCGGTGAAACGCGCTCGGTCAAGGGCGAAACCTTCGAGTTCTGCCACATCCTCTCCGGCATCGTCGAACTCACGCCCGAACGTGGCGAGCCGGTGGTCTACAGGGCGGGCGACAGCTTCGTCATGAAGCCGGGTTTTGTCGGTGTCTGGAAGACCATCGAGACCGTGCGCAAGATCTACGTGATCGTGATGTGAGGCCGGTGCCGACGCCGACGTGACCCGAACCTCGAAGGTCCCCGACAAGGGAGTCAACCGGTTCGACGCGAACGCCTGTCTCAGCGCCGAAGGCCACGTCCACGGTCGAACCGCGTCTCCATGTCGGTGCCGGGTGTGGCAGGCCCAGAGCCAGTTGGCGCGGCCGGGCTTCGCCCCTGCGGTCCCACTGGGGCGGCTCGCTACGCGAGGAAGCGCAACCGGACCTGACGGTTGGGATTGTCCCGGTTCGTGTCCACCAGGCACACCGACTGCCACGTGCCCAACTCCAGGCGTCCGTCGATGACCGGCAGGGTCGCGTTGGGGTGGGACGAGGGCCGGGAGGACGTGGTCGCGGCCGTGGCCGGGGCTGCCGTGGCGGTGCTGCCAGCGGTCGTCGGCGGGCAGGAGGGTGTGCAGGGCGGCGAGGCTGTGCGTCGCCGGATACGCCGCCCACCTGACCGGCCATACGATCGAGGTCCTCGACGAGGTCGTGAACGAGCCCGTCATCGCCTACCGGGAGGGCGAGGCGCCCCGGCTGGTCTCCGAGGTCGCCCAGGCCGAGCTTGGTCTGTCCGGCGATGACGCGGCCTGGCTTTTCTGGGGACGGCGAAGCCGCGAGGCGGCCCTCGCCGCCCGCGGCCAACTCGCCGATGGCGCGCCCCGCATCGACACCACCGCCGCAACCCTGCAGGCCGCGTAGCACTTCCCTCAGCTTGAAAAGCTGCTACGTCCCACGCTCTTGTCCTCGCACCCAGGGCCGCCGGCCGCGCCGACAGCCTGGCTGCAGCCGAGAACGAGGTCAACGGCCGCTGCACCGACGCCGGATGCCTGCCGAACCCCGCCCGCGCTGACACCCGCCGCGCCCCGTGCAGCCGACGGCCCGCCCCCACGCCCCTGGCCCCGCCCCTGCACGAGGGGGGGCCGCTCCGCTCTGATTCCGCGAATGAGGCGCCGAATCGACCTGCCGGAGGGAGGATCCGATTGGAGTTTTTCCTTCTTGATCATCTGACGTCCGGTCAAAGTTGACAGTGCCCGCCCCGATGCCGTGGTCAGCACTGTAAAGCGCACCGGATCACGCAACACCGCATTCTGCGAAGTGCCGCCCATCGACTCGCTTCGAGACCGCCGCCACGTCTCGGTCGATCGCGTGCCCGAGTGCTCCAGTCGACTGGCGCCCGTAGCGCGCCGCCATCAGCAGCGCAGGCCGACGATGCCCCAACTGCGGCGCTCCGCCTCCGTGACCACCTTTCCCCAGTCAGTGAGAAAGTCGGCAAACGATTCAAACGTCGTGATCCATCCGCCGGGCTCCGCAGCATGCTGGGAGAACGGCCCGCGCAGAACCTCCAGGTGGGGAGCCACCTGCTGCCACCATCCGGCGATCAACGGCACGTGATCGGGAGGACACCACAGAAGCAGGTCCGCCTCCCAGGTGCACGGCTGCTCCAAAAGCTCCGAACCGACCCCCGTGGTGTCCTCCAGACGGTGCCAGAACAGAGCGTCGTTGAACCGGTCCAAATTAACGCGGACCTTGGGCTCGACGAAGTCGCGCATGTGGTCCCAGCGGTGACCGGCCCAGAAGTGCGGCTTGTACGAACCGAGCGTGTTCCGAAAGGCGTATCTGCCGTACCAGCCCTCACCCGGCTGAGCGGACCACGACCAGCCATGCTCGAAGAGGTCGTCGCTGTGCGCCTCTCCGAAGGCGGCATTGATCAGCAACTCTTCCCGATCGCCGGGCGCTGCAGCCTCCACCCGCGGCCAGTCCACGATCAACACCTCTATCCCCACACCCACCACGCCAGCGTAGGACAGAAAAACGGGCGCTGATGTGACTGACTACGTCGCTGTCGGGGACCGATCCCGCGCTTCGGCGTCCGCCGTCCGTGCCCTGCTGCTGGCCCGCTCAGCGTCCAGCACAAGGTGCGTACCCACCTCGATCAGGCAGACCATCCGCACCTGGGGAAAGGAGGACTTGTCGCGGCCGCGGCTGTTGCCGGGGCGGCCGAAGGCTCGGCGGATACACCCAGGTGAGCAGCCCTAACCCCGATAACTCACCGCCATCTGCAGACACCCGAACCGCCCCCGGGAGCACTGCACAGCAGCGTACGCCCGCGAGCTAACGCAACGGCATTGGCCCTAGGCCGTGTCTCGTAACTCGCTGACTCGCACGTTCACGTGCCGTTCTGCGGCTGCCCTGGCTCCGGTGCGGTAACTTCGAGATATGTACACCGCGTTCCTCTCGCTCTGAACCTGGCTGGTTCGAACAGGCCACCCGGCGCCCTTTGAGGTTGCTGGAAGTCCGGCCTGTTGTTTGTGCTGCCCACGGGCAGCGGCATCTGATACCAGCCTGCAGAGAAGAGAACTGCCATGAGCACCACCCCTACCACCGTGCCGACTATCTGGACCCGTCGGCACACCCATGCCCTGACCAGCCTGGACGCCTACGCCGTCCTGGATGAACTCGAACCTCTGCGCCAGATCGTGGGCAATGCCCGCGTTGTGGCGATCGGCGAGGGCGCGCACTTCGTGCAGGAGTTCTCCCAGGTACGCCAGCGGGTGTTGCGCTTCCTGGCGGAGCGGTGCGGCTTCACCATCTTCGCTTTCGAGTACTCCTTCGCCGCCGCCGCCGATCTTGACGCCTGGCTCCGCGGCCACGACAACCGCCCGCTGGAGCAGGTGGCCCCGGCCGCAGCCGAGTGGGGAGCGGCCGACCTGATGGCCGGGTTGCGCGAGCACAACACCACCAGCCTCGCTCCGTTGCGGTTCGTGGGCGTGGACGTGCCCGAGGCCGGCGGCGCGCTGCGGCCGGTTCTGGAGCCGCTTGCAGACATCTTGGCCGCGACCGACCCGGAGTCCGAGGTACTGGCTCTCCGAGCCCTTGCGATCAGCGACGAGTTCCTGGCCGGACTCGGCTCGGGAGCCGCGGCGGCCCCGGCCTGGGCGGAGCTGCCGACCGCGTCCCAGAACGAGCTGACCGCACTCCTGGCACGCCTGGAGCTGCGTCTGGGCGCGGTGGGCCCGCTGATGACCGGTCGTGCCCAGGCCGGTCTGGTCCGCCGCGCCGAGCGGCTGCTGGCAGGAGCGCGAGCCACGGACCACATGTTCGGCGCGATGAACGACCTGTACGCGGGCAAGGGCAAGACCGCGGACTTGTCGGTGCGCGACCGCTACATGGCCGAGACTCTGGCCTGGCATCTGCGCGAGGCCGGTCCCGAGGCGAAGGCCGTGATCGCGGCGCACAACAACCACATCCAGAAGACTGCCAACGTCTTCGACGGACAGGTCACCGCGCTGCCGATGGGCCAGCACCTGGCGGGCATGCTCGGGACCGACTACGTCTCGGTGGCCGTCACCCACACCGACCAGTCCGTGCCCGAGATGGTCCCCGACCCCTCGGCCCCGGTGGGCTTCCGACTGCAGGACACCCCTGCGGCAGAGCCTGTGCCGGGCAGCATCGAGCACGCCCTGGAACAGGCCGAACTCGCCGACCAGGCCACGCTTACCGATTTGCGTCAAACCCCGCGCGATGCTCAGGGTGGGAGCCTGCTGGGCAGCATCCGTACTCAGTCATCGGCGATGCTCACGGACCTGACGGCTGCGTTCGACGCGGTGGTCTCGGTGCCCACCGTCACCCGGGACCTGACGGTCTCCTTCTGACCCGGCCCGCACCACCGAGTCGGGCGAACACCTGCGGCGTCACGCCGGTCCCGGTGTGCTGTCCTCACCCCGCCGCGCGGGGTGAGGACACGGTCGTGCCCTTCACACCTTGTCCTCGCGCCACCAGTACCTGACCGACCAGCAGTGGGAGCAGATCCGCCAGCACCTTCCAACAACGGCCGGTCGGCCCGGCCGCCCATTCGCAGACCACCGGCGCGTGCTGGAGGCGATCATCTTCCGCTACCGCACCGGCACCCCCTGGAGAGACCTGCCCCGAGAGGCCTTCGGGCCCTGGCAGACAGCCTGGGCGCGCCACCGCCGCTGGGCGGCAGACGGCACCTGGGACAGGGTGCTCGCCCTGCTGCTGGCCGAAGCGGACCAGGCCGGGCGCATCGACTGGACCGTCTCGGTCGACTCCACGATTAACCGTGCCCACCAGCACGCCACGAACACCACCAGACCCGAAAAGGACACCACCGCGACCAGCGCAAAGCAGGACCAGGAACCCGCCGGGCACGGCGTAGGCAGGAGCCGCGGCGGACTGACCACCAAGATCCATCACGCAGTCGACGGGGCCGGGCGCCCGCTGGCCGTGGTCGTCACCGCCGGACAAGCCCACGACGGCAGCACCCTGCCCGTCGTGCTCGCAGACATCCGGGTCCCCCGGTCTGCCGCAGGCAGGCCTAGGACCACGCCAGATGCGGTCCTGGCGGACAAGGCCTACTCCTCCCACCAGATCCGTGCGGACCTCGCAGCCCGGGGCATCCGGGCCGTGATCCCGGAGCGCGCTGACCAGCAGGCCAACCGGACCCGTAAGGGCAGCAAGGGTGGGCGTCCCCGGCACCTGGACACCGAGACGTACAAACGACGCAACGTGGTCGAACGCTCCTTCAACCTCCTCAAGCAGTGGCGAGGGCTGGCGACCCGTTACGACAAGCTCGCCGTCGTCTACCGAGGGGCAGCGGTCCTGGCCGCGATCGTGACCTGGCTACGACGGAGTTAAGAGACACGACCTAGGTGCGCTTGAGCGTGGGCATGAGGCGGAGGGCGTTGTCACGGTTGATGCCGCGGCGTTGACGGTTGGTGAGGACGGGGTCGGTCTCGACGGCTGGCACCGTGAAGCTGGTGATGATGTCGGCGGAGGCCGCCGGCCAGTCGGTGCCGAAGAGGATCCGGTCGGCACCGGCGGTGGCCACCAGCGTGGCCGAGGGGGCCAGCGGGCCCGCTGTGTCGTAGTAGAAGCGGTGGAGATAGTCCTGTACACGGGCAGCATCGAGGGGTGGGGTGCAGAAGCTTCCGAAGGCCTTCATGCGGGTGGCGATCTGAGGGAGGAACCCGCCAGCGTGTGGCAGGACGACTGACAGGTGCGGGTAGCGGTCGAGTGTCCTGGTACGGATCAGGTTCACGGCGGCACGCGTGGAATCCAGCAGGAAATCGCACATGAAGTTCGGGATTCCGGGGACGGTGGGCACGCCGGGTGGTCCGCCCGGGAGGTCGAGGGGGTGGGTGAAAAGGACCGTGGCGCGTTCGTCGAGTTCCGCGAGGAAGCGGTCGTAGGAGGGATCACCGAGGTAGATACCGTTGTAGTTGGCTTTCACGCTGACTCCAACGGCACCGAGCTTGTCGAAAGCGTGTTGGAGAGCCCACGTGGTCACGTCGGGATGGTCCAGGACAGCAGGGCCGAGGATCGCGAAACGGCCCGGGTGTGCGGCCACCAGCTCGGCCAGTGCCTCGAAGACGACAGTGAGGCCTTCCCTGGCCTGCGCGGTGGAGCGGTACCGGTCCTGCATGGTCGGGTTGAGGACCGCCGTTGCGATGCCCACCCGGTCCATCAGCGCCAGAGTGGAGTCCAGATCCCAGCGCGCCCACCACGGCAGTTCCTGCCGCCGCACCAGGCCCTCACGCTCGGCCCAATCGACCCATGCCGGAGCGGTGAAATGGTGGTGGACGTCAATCCTTGCCCGGCCGGCGTTGTCACCGCTCTGCGAGCCCTGCGACACCGCTTCCTCCCTGGCCAGAGCACTGGCCCCGCCCGTCGCGGCGACGGCGGTCGCCACCGCACCACCGGTGATCAGCAGACTGCGCCGACTCATGGCCTCGGTTGATTCCGGCATCCGCGTATCCCATCCATAGCTCCAGCTTGCTGCACCACGATGGCCCGGCGACGGGCCTGCGATCAGCACGGCGTGCCCTGTTCGAGGCCGGTTACCTCGGACGGACGCGGTCCAGAGGCCGAACACACTGCCCTCGCAGAACGCCTCGCCGAATGCCCCGACAAGCCCATCACCCTCGCCCGCTGAGACCGAGCGCGACGCCCCCCCCGCACTGGTGCAGTGCCAGTGCGGGCGGCGTGCGCCCTGGCGCGGCGACTCAGCGGGTGTCAGGGTGACGTCGCGTAGCCCGCTCCTGGTCGGAAGAAGGTCTGGGCGGTGTGCCAAACGGCGTGGTCCGTGCCGTGGAAGAACACGTTCAGGCGTCCGTGGCCGTCGGCCTCGACGACGGGCTCGCCGCCGATGTTCTGCGCGATTTGCTACCGAGTCCCAGGACATACCCGGCGTCGAAGGAACCGTCATGTTCTTGCCCTCCTGCTCTTGCCCCCGGAACTTGACCAGGGGAGCCACACCTTGGGTTTGTTCAACTGCCTTTCGCGGCCGCAGGGCAGGCGTGCCCCGCGGTTCCATGACGGGGCGTCACCGCCCCGGCGAGCCCCTGGTGAGGGGCTGGCAGGTATCACAGGTCCGCGTGAAGATTCGAGGCACTCGTCGGAGCGCTCGCCGGCTCCCGGCCTCGCCCGGGCGCTGCGGTTCGGCGGGTAGGACACTGATGGGCCGCTTTCTCATCAGCCGCACCATGGCCCTTACGGCGGTAGACGGTGCGCTCGCCGACCTGCGAGCCGCAGGGCGGCGCGCCATGCACAGACAGGCTGGCGTTCAGCGCTGGCCGGGTGCGACGGTGACGTTGGGTTCGCGGTCACTCCTCGGGTCAGCCCTGGCACGCTCTACAACCACATCCCCGACCTCCGCGACCCGCGGGCCTGCCGCTCCACCCCGGAGGTAGACGCACGATGACGCCCGAGCCCGAACCTGCCGAGAACGGCACCGCCCCAGCCTCAGCGGGCCGACCCGCCCGCCCCTTGAAGAGCGCGACGCTGGCCGAGCGAGGCTTCGACGGCTTCATACCGTTCGCCGACCTCCCCCACAGCACCGTCCCCGCCGGGAAGGGCATCTACGTCGTGCTGCGTCCCTCCGCCTCACCCCCGGTCTTCCTCACACGCAGCCCCGCCGGCCACCGCAAGGGCCACGACCCCACCACGACGACCGCCACCCTCAACAGCGCCTGGGTGCCCGGCGCCACAGTGGTGTACGTCGGCAAGGCCGCTGGCCGCCAAGGACTGAGCAAACGGCTCAACGCCTACCGCCGCCAGGGCCAGGGGCGCAATGCCGGGCACAGTGGCGGGGAGTACATCTGGCAGCTCGCCGACTCCGACACGCTCCTGGTCGCCTGGCGCACCGTGGCCGATCCGCCCGCCGGCCAAGCCGAGGCGGAGCTGATCGCGGAGCGTCTCCACAGCCATACGAATCGCCTCGCGGATCCGAAGGTCCACGGTTCCGTCTTGTGCCAAGCCGGAGAAGTGCCGCGCAGAGCGCGGGCAATCACGCAGAACTGCTGCTACGAGCTGCGCTGCCTGGCCCGACAGAGAGCGCAGCCAGGGTGCGATTCGGTCTTGGGCCCTCCATTGGTCCCACGCAGCGTCCCAGGTGCACATCGTGCGGGCCGATTCGTCGAGAAGGTCCCAGTCGTCCTTGGCCTCAGCGAAATTCGCGATGGTGTGTAGCCAGACAGCGGCTCGGGCAGCTTCAGCGAACTGGACACGCCGTGTTCCTCGGCCATCAGCATGGTTGGCCATTGCCTTGAAGAGGCGGTCGCTCCCTTGGCGGTTGCGGGACAGCCAGGGCCTGCCTGTTCGGCCGGGAGCCCGGTCAGTGTCCGGACGTACAGCTCATAGTCTTCAGGATGGTCCGCGATCAGTTCGAGCAGGGAAGTCACCGCTGCCGGATCACCGGTACATGTCCGTTCCCACAGCCGCTTCGCTTGTTCGGCCGGAGGTTCCGCTGGTTCAGTGAGCTCGCGGTTGATCAGGTCGCGGAGGTCTTGGATGCTCTGTGACCTCTGCTCGGGGTCGGGGTGTGTGGCAATCCGGGTGACGTTCCTCCAAGGGCCTGGATCAGGCAGGAGCTGGACGTTCATCTGCGGATACTTGCCTGTCAGCGCCCACGCGATGACGCGCCCGATGCCGTAGATGTCGGCGGCTGGCGTGGCTTCGTGCGCCGCAACGAAGAGTTCAGGCGCCGCGAAGCCCTCCGTGCCGATCTCGAAGCGGGTACGCCCGGCCTTCGTGGTCTGACCTCTCGGCCGCCGGACAATACCCCCAGTCCGCGAGGGTCCATCGGCTTTCCAGCAGCAGGATGTTGGAGGGCGCTGTCACGTTGTTGGGGACGTGGGTGTCTGATGGGGTGCCAGGGTGTGGCTGGCCCAGGCGTCAGCCTTGGCTCAAGCTGTGGTGGGCTGGCCGGCGGCGGCCTGTGATCTGATCCCAGATCGCGAAGCGGTTGATCATCTCGGTGCGGTGTTCGGTGGCGTTCATCAGGTGCCGTCGGGGTCGGAAGTGGGGTGAGATGCCGCTGAACGCGGAGAGGAACCGCTGGGCTGCGCCGGTGCCGCGGAAGCCTTTCATTGCCCGTTCGCGTTGCCTGGTTGGCTGGTGGCTGTTCTCCGCCCGGTTGTTCAGGCCCTTGTGGGAACGGCGCTCGACGGAGGGCATGACTTCGCGGTGGGCCGCCCTGTAGGAGCGGAGCTTGTCGGTGATGATCACCCTGGGCACCGTGCGGGTCTTCTTCAGGAGCCTGCGGAAGAAGCGTCTGGCCGCGGTCTTGTCCCGCTGGTTCTGCACCAGGATGTCCAGCACCATGCCGTCCTGGTCGACAGCCCGCCAGAGGTACTTCTGCTCGCCGTTGGTCTTGATGAAGACCTCGTCCAGGTGCCACTTGTCACCAGGCCGGGGCTGGCGGCGGCACAGCGAATTGGCGTACTGCTGCCCGAACTTCATGCACCAGCGGCGGATGGTCTCGTAGGAGACGATCACGCCGCGCTGGAGCATCAACTCCTCGACCTCACGGAAGCTGAGGGGGAACCGGAAGTACAGCCACACGCAGTGGGAGATCACCTCGACCGGGTACCGGTGCCCTATGTACTGCGGCGACGCGCTCCCCACGGACGATCCCCCTCCACCATGATCAACCCGGAGATCATCCCACCCGCTCAGCCAACGTGACAGCGCCCGCCACTGCCCTCAGGGAGTAGGTTCAGATTTGGGGAGCGTGCCGTCCGCTCGCACCCCCGGCACGCCTGGAGTTCGGTGAGCTCCGCTGAACCGCATACATACGGGGGGCTGTTGTGAGCCAGATGCTCTATGGCGAGCGGTCGTGGAATCCGCTGGCGCGCACCGTCGAGTTGACCGAGGCCGGCCTACGCCGGGGCAGCAGAACCACGCCGCTGGGCGAGCTGAACCTCGCCGCCATGGCCGAGGCGTTCCAGCGTGGCTGCTGGCTCGGGGGCGGCGGAACGGAACGCCCGCTGGAGCAGCTGGCGGCCGGTGCCGGCGTCGGGGCGGGGGGGGGGGGGGGGGGGGGGGGAAGAAAAGGGGGGAGGGGGGAGGGGACAGAAGTTGCGGT
>NZ_JBWKCC010000038.1:43313-73604 GCF_056436655.1 Streptomyces sp. NPDC043427
GATTCCTTCCATTTTGGCTGCTGGCTTAGGGGCGGAGAAACGAAACCCCCTCGGGAGCAGTTGCCGGCCGGTGCCGCCTTCCCCCCTCCCCCCCCCCCCCCCGGGACCGCCACACCGGTGAAGGTACGCCAGGCCGCCGAGTTCGCCCACCGGTTGGGCGAGCTGGCGGTACGCCAGTGCGGCGGGCCGGACCAGGTGGCCGCCCTGGCGGCCCAGGCCCGCGCCGAGGGTGTACCGCTGTGGATGGCGCGGCGGATCGCGCCGGGACCTGCCGGGCCGGTCACCGTCGCCGTGGACCGGCGCCTGGTGCGCGTGGACGTGTGGGGGCCGCACGCTCCCGTCGTACGGATCCGGGCGCCGCACGGCTTCCACCACGACTCCCCGGACCCGGCCAAGGGCCTGCGCCTGACAATAGGCGACGCCCCGGCGCAGCTCGTCCTCAGCAAGAAGCTGCGCAAGTCCAAGAGTTCGGTGCAGGTGCGGCTGCCCGGTCAGCACTGGGTGCTGCGGCGGGAGAACGCGGTGAGTTCGTGGCTGCTGCGCGACGAACGGCGCGTCGCCCTCCTGACGCGGCCCCCGCGTCGGCCGGCGGCCGAGCCGGGCACGGTCCTGGTGCCGCTGGCCCCTATGCGGTACGAGAGCTCGGACCCGTTGGATGCCGTTATGGCGCATGTCTTCGCCGTCGCCTTCGGACTCGGCGACACGACAGGCCTTGCGCGGTTCCCGGGGCAGCGGCACCCTGCGCGTGGAGGCGAGCCGGTTGCCGTCGACAACCATTGGGACCGTCCCTGGTTCAGCAACCTGGGCAGGACCGGCGAGGACAACGAGCCCGGCGGCGGCGACGGCTGGGGTGCGGACGGCGGCGACAGCGGCGACTCCGGCGGCAGCGGCAGCGGCAGCGACGGCGGCGACAGCGGTGGCGGCGGCGGGGGCGACTAGGGTCTGTGTGATGTCGTGATCAAAGGGCTGTTCGTAAGAGGTCCTCGAGTTAGATCATCGATGCGCGTAGTTCGAGGCCGGCAAGGTAGCTCTCGGGCGTCTTGTCGAAGCGGGTGGCGATGCCGCGCCAGTCCTTCAGCCGGTTGATCAGGCGCTCGACGGTGTTGCGTCCTGGTAGAGGTCGATGTCGTGGCTGACGGGTCGGCCGCCCCGAAAGACGACCGCGTCCCGCCCCACGATCCGCCACCGCTCCAGATCACCCCCGGCGTTACCGCCCGCGATCTGGTGACCCGTCGTCAACGCCCGCCGCCACCTCCAAAGGATCTGACAGGCTGATCACCGCAGTGAGCGCGCGGCTCGGCGGGCCGCAGTGCACCCCCGTCGGGAGCCCGCGGAGGTCGAAGCCGACATACGAGCCGACGTACTCCCGCAAGACGGGCGCCGGACGTGCACCGATCCCGGTGGCCGTGTGGTCCTCCATTTTCGTCAGTGTACGAGCCGCCCAGCCCAGGAAGATCACAGTCCAAGGACTGATCACCACCGTTTGCGTGGTGACGCGGTTCTTACCAGCACCCCAATACCTGCTGCGCCGCCTCGGCCTGGCCGACAGTCACGAAGCCACCGACGATCTCCTGCTGCGTCACTGCGCCGAGCAGATTGCCGAGTGCGAGCGCCAAAACAGCGAGCAGCCCGACCTCCGGATGCGCGACGACGAGGAGTGACCATGGCGCCGGTCGACGCCCGTCCCAGGTCGGCCCCGGACTCCTACCTCTGTCCCCAGAGGAAAAGCAACCGGCGGATAGCTGTCGGGGCCGGGGCGACGTCGCCGGGCGCGGGTCAGCCGTCGGACCGGGCGCAGCGCTCGCCGTGGATGAAGTCGAACTCCCACAGGTGTGCTTCGGGGGGTTCGCCGCAGGTCTCGCAGATGCCAGGGCGCAGAGGCACCTCGAAGCAGTTGTGAGCGAAGCTGCCGGGGCCGCCGTAATCGCGTTGCGCGACTCCCAAGCAGTCCCGCACGCGCGAGCGCTGGCACCGGCCGCAGCAGTCGTGATCCATGATCGTTGGGTTTACCTTCTTGCTGCACGGCCTGTGACTGCACTGGTAGTAGCCGCCTGCATGGTTGGTCAACCACCTGACGGGTGGGTCAGGTTCCTCCTCGACCGCAGCGGCTGCGGTGGGTCGACTGCTGGAAGGAACCAAGAAGGCTCTGACCCCCACAGCGGCCACGCCGCAGACCACAAGCACACCCGCTTTACCAGCGGGCCCGAGGCCGTTCCATCTGTCAGCGATGCGCCGAAGCAGGGGCCTTCGCCCATCGCTGCCTTCTGGCGGCGGGTCGGAAGGCTGAGGATCACCACTCGGAGAGGGGGATGTTGTATCGTCCGGCGCTGCCATCAGACAGGTCGTCCTCTCTGCCCTGGGAACCTGCAGTTTAGAGCCATGTCAGGCCTTGACTACTTTGCACCGTGGGGCAGAGATAGGAGACCCAGGCCAGGTCAGGCGCCGCCCAGGGCCCAGCCGCCATCCTGCGGCACCGCGAAGGCCAGCGTCCAGGGCTTGTGGCCCGGGGCGGTGCACTTCGCCCAGAGCCGGATGGGAGCCGTGCGGTACTCGTCGCGCCAGTGCTCCTCGCCCTGGTACCAGAGGGGTCGCAGGGACAGGTCCACGGCGAGCCGATGGCGGTCACCGGCGAGAAGCGGGAAGGCGGGGACCGAGCGGCCCAGTTCGTCCGCGTCATCGACTCGAGGCCGGAACCGGTACGGGCCCCAGATGACCTCCGCTCTCTCCTCGGGGGTCGGGGTGCCTGCCAGGTGGGGGAGCCGCGAGCGGTCGAAGTCGTCCCGGATGGTCAGTTCGATGGCGAGTTCGCCGAGTGCGGCCGGGCCGTCGAAGCGGACATACAGCACCTCTTGGGGCGCTTTCACGTTGGTTGGCCGGGTGGGATGATCTTCTGGTTGATCGTGCTGGAGGGGGCTGTCTGTGGGGGCCGTGTCGTCGTCGTACAAGGGACACCGGTACCCGGTCGAGGTCATCTCCCACTGTGTGTGGCTGTACCACCGCTTCCCGCTCAGCTTCCGCGAGGTCGAGGAGCTCATGCTCGAGCGCGGCGTGACCGTCTCCTACGAGACGGTGCGCCGCTGGTGCGCCAAGTTCGGGCAGGCCTACGCAGGCGCGCTGCGCCGCCGGCAGCCCCGGCCCGGTGCCAAGTGGCACCTGGACGAGGTCTTCATCAAGATCAACGGAGACCGGAAGTACCTGTGGCGGGCCGTCGACCAGGACGGCAACGTCCTGGACATCCTGGTGCAGAATCGCCGGGACAAGGCCGCGGCCAGGCGCTTCTTCCGCCGCCTGATGAAGAAGACCGGCGCGGTGCCGCGGGTGGTCGTCACCGACAAGCTCCGCTCCTACGGCGCGGCCCACCGCGAGGTCATGCCCTCGGTGGAACATCGCTCGCACAAGGGCCTGAACAACCGGGCGGAGAACAGCCACCAGCCCACCAGGCAGCGCGAACGGGCGATGAAAGGCTTCCGCTCCGTGGGCGGAGCGCAGCGGTTCCTGTCCGCGTTCAGCGGCATCTCGTCCCACTTCCGGCCCCGCCGCCATCTGATGCCCGCACACGACTACCGCGCCGAGATGACCGTCCGCTTCGGAATCTGGGAGCACATCACCGGAGTCGCCGGCCTCGCCGCCACGGCTTGACCACAGGCCCGCAACCACGCTCCACCACACCACGACGCACCATCAGACACCTACCCACCCAACAACGTGACAGCGCCCTCACGCGGCCATTCTCCGGCACCGGCACGAAGGCACCCCACCAGCGGGATTCGCAGCAGGATTCGCAGCAAAGGGAATGCGCACCAAGGGCTCGGCACCAAGCAGAGGGCCCCGCACCAAAGGCTCCGCGCCAGAGCGCCCCTCACACCCCAAGATCAGCCTTTGGGCACGATCTGCACATCCAGCTCGATCTGAATGCTCGGTCCCACCACCGCGATCCCCCGCGCGAGCATCGTCTGCCAGCTCACCGTGAAGTCGTCCCGGTGCAACTCGGTCGTGGCCCGGCACGCAGCCCGCACCTCGCCCTCCATCCCGTTGCCGAGCCCGAAGTACTCCGTGTCGAGCGTGACCGTACGCGTCACCCCGTGCAGCGACAGCGCCCCGGTGACCGCCCACCGGTTGCCGCCCTTGTGCACGAACCGGTCGCTGTAGAACTCCAGCGTCGGAAACCGCCGCACGTCCAGGAAGTCCGCCGACCGCAGATGGTCGTCCCGCATCCGCACATTGGTGTCGATGGACGCCGCGTCGATCACCACGTGCATCGCCGACTGGTCCATCCGGTCACCGATCCGAACCGCCCCCGCGAAGGAGTTGAACCGTCCGCGGACCTGGGCCAACCCGATGTGCCGTGCGGTGAAGCCGATCGAGGAGTGCGACGGCTCGATCTCCCAGTCACCCGGCCCCGGCAGCTCCGGCGGCTGGGCGACCTGAAGGGTCACATCGCCGAGCGAGGCCAGCGCGTTCTCGCCCACCATCGCGGTCGCCCGGTACGGCGTGTACCCGTCGGCCGACACCGCGAGCCGGTACTCCCCCGCCGGCACCGTCGTCATGAACGACCCGTAGGGATCCGTGCCCCCACTGACCACCTTGCGCCCCATGGCGTCGCTGACCGCGAACTCGGCATGCGCCACCGGCTCGTTCACCGGGTCCAGCACCCGGCAGCTGAGCACCCCGGCACTCGGCGGGGTCTGTACCGCCGCCAGCGGACTCGTCCGTTGCACCCGGTTCGTACGGTTTCCCAGCCAGCGGCCGATCATCTTCGACGTCCCTGCGACTTGAGATCACTGTTGTCGAAGACGCATTCGACCACTGATGAGGCATTCGAGGCAACAGGGGCTCACATCGCGGGAAACCGAACCGTCTGGCCCGTATCAGCCATTCCGGTCGCACTGTCGGCACGCGGTCCAGCTCGATACCGAACCGCTCCCGGTACATACCCAGCACCTCCTCGTCCGTACCCAGCTCCCGCTCCTCCCGTGCCCCGCCAGGGCCCGTCACCTTGAAGGTGCGTCCGCTGAGCGTGATCCTCCCCCCGTCCTCCGTCACCCGTGAGCAGACCAGCGACTGCCGCTGAGTCATGCGCGGGGCCTTCGTCCGGATCACCTCGACGAGTCTGCGGCGGCCGGCTTTGCGCAGTGCGGCCGGGGAGCCGTAGCGTTCCAGCAGCCAGGTGACGGCGGGGTGGTCCAGGCGGGGGCCGAGGACGCGTTCCAGGCTGGGGTGGAACTGGGTGAGCAGGCCGCGTATCCGGTTGGACGTGCGGGCCGCTTCGGCCGCGAGGTCCTGGTCGAAGCCGACGAGCACGGTCAGCTCGGCGGTGATCTCGTCGGTCAGTTCCAGGGAGCGCAGGGTGTGCGGCATGGTGCGGGCCGCGTCCGCGATCACTGCGGCGTCCTAGGCGTCGGTCTTGGCCTCGCGCGGATACAGGTCGGCGATCCGGCGCATCGCCAGGCCGGGCAGATAGGCGACCTTGCAGCCCGCGTCCCGGGCGACGGTGAGCGGGAGGGCTCCGATGGAGGCGGGCTGGTCCACGATCACCAGGACGGTGCCGAACTTCGCGGTCAGCTTGTCGAAGACGGCCCGCAGCTTCGGCTCGCTGTTGGGCAGCTGCTTGTCGAGGACCTTCTGGTCCTCCCCGCCGACGCGAGGATGTTCCGTCGATCTCCTGCGTTGCCCGCTGCCTGGGCACGTCCTCCCCGCGGACGCCGTGTTTGCCGGCGGGATGCCGCAACTTCCCGGGGGCATTGCTCGGTCGGGTGAAGCTTGCCGACTCGCAGAATATCCGGTGGCTTTGTCCACGAGATTGGACAGCAGTTGTTCAGCACTTCGGACAGCGCTCTGGTGGGGCTCTCGATTCGAACAGCCAGCAGTCGCAAGCGGGTGGCAGGGGACGAAGACGGCCCGGCTCCTTGATGTCTGGACACGCTCACCGGACACCAGCTGCGCGGCCGTCAGTGATCGACCGGGCTGCAACCCGCCTGCCTGCCGCTCGCGCCGGGCGGCAGGCAGGGGACGGTCCAGCGGACCGCAGACTCAGTTGAGGCTCGCAGCGGAGGGGCCGAGCCTTTCGATGACCTCGCGCATCTCCTCTTCGTCGGCCTCGTAGACCGTCTCGCCCATAAGCGGGTCTCGTGCGTGGAGTGTGTGGATGAGGGGCCCGTGGGGCGCTCCGAGGTGGACCAGGGAGGCCGACGGGCCGTGGACGGCGCGCTCGGTGCCGGGGCGGGCGGTCAGGTCGACGCGGCTGACGACTCCGGGGGTGACCCAGACGGTCGCTTGTTCCAGGCGGGCCAGAATCTGCAGGTGGAAGTGCCCGCACAGGATGAGCTGAACGTCGGTGCCGCGGATCGTGTCGGCCAGCTCTGCGCTGTTCTGCAGGCCGAGCGCCCGCTGAACGTCGACGTCCAGGGAGACCGGCGGGTGGTGGAAGGCCAGAACGGTGCCCAGCGGGGCCGGTATGGTCAGTAGTTCGCGGAGCCAGTCGAGTTGGCCGCCATCGAGTCGACCGTAGCCCTTGCCCGGAACGAGCGTGTCCAGGGTGATCAGTCGCCATCCGTCGAGGGTGCTTGCCGCCGCCCGCTCACCGGCGGCTCCCTCGTACACCGCCTCGGGCCGGGCATGGCCGCTGCCGAGCACTTCGGCGAATGCCGTGCGGTCGTCGTGGTTACCGGTCGTGTAGAAGACGTTCGCCCCGCGTCGGCCGGCGTAGTCGGACAGGAGTTCACGCGCCCGCGCATACGCTTCCTGGGAACCGTCGTCCGCGACGTCGCCGGTGACCACCACCGCGTCCAGGTCGTGCAGATGGCCCAGTTCGGTCAGCAGGCGGTGGAGTGCCGCACTGCCGTCGGCCCCGTCGGCGTCAGGGCCACCGGACCGGTCGAGATGGGTGTCAGAGAGATGCAAGATCCGCATCGTCCGAAATTAGCCTCGGGTACCCGGCCGAGCCATGGCCTTTTTCGCCACGCGGTCTCATCCGCCGGTTCCTGGCTGCCCTTGCACATGAAATCGAACGGTGACATGGCTGGGCGCTGTCCGAAGTGCTGAACAACTGCTGTCCAATCTCGTGTACAGAACCACGGCGCTTATCGTCCGCGGTGCAGTAGCACCACCGTGGCGACGAGCAGCCCGGCCAGCGTGGCAATGCTCAGGGCCATCGTGAGCGGCTCCCTGAGGACCGGGTACGCGTGGACGAGGAACGCGCCGAACGCGCACGCCATCAGCGCGACCACCGTCCCGATCACGATCACCGGCAACACCCACTCCGCCCGGTCGGGGGCGGTAGGGGGATTGGGCACCGGTGCGGGAGCACCGTGGGGCTGGGGCTGGGGCGGGTTCGGAGTGATGGTGGCCATGGATTCCCCCTGAGGCGGATGACGGGCAGAGCAGTAGGCTCCGCCCCTTGGGTTTGGGCTTGGGTGTGCAGACCGCGTAGAGCGATGAGATCGGCCGTCACGGTGTGGAACAGATACGGAGCAGTACACGCTCCGGTCATTGGCGTCCCCAGGGTCATCCGGGAGTAGGCGCGGCGGGCTTCTTCTGCGGCTTACGCGGCCGGGTGATGAGGGCGCGCTGGTACTGGTGGGCGATGGTGAAACCGAGGGGCGCGAGCGGAGCCTTCTTCTTGAAGACCCGTGTCTGGACGAACTCAAGCTCGACGAGTTGCTTCAGGCCGCGCTCGTGGGTGTCGGGGGACCAGCCGTACCACTGGGTTGCCCATTCCGCGGGAAACGACGCCCAGTGCTTCTCGCGGGCAACTACGAGGAACAGGGCCAGGCCGGGCAGACTCAACTTCTCGTCACGGCCCTGCGTCCAGAATGTGGTCGGGATCAGCAGGAACCGGTCCTCCTCGGTGTCGCCCTTGGGACGGGTGTAAGCCTTCCCGGTGCCGTCCTCACGCAGCAGCGTCACCTTGATCATGGTCCCCTTGCGGCTGCACTCGATCAGATTGCGCGCCTCCAGCCGGCGCAGGGCCCGCCAGGCGCCCGTTCGCGCAGACTGGTCGCTTGCGGTCTTGTCGATGTCCATCAGCCGCGCCCACACCGCGCTGTCGTGCTCGGTCGTCCAGCCTTTGTCCCCATTGCTGCACGCGGCCACGATCATCAGGTAGGCCCGGAGACCACGCAGGTCCCTGCCGGTCACGAAGTCCTTCAGGGGCCCTGGCCGACTCTCGGCCCCCTTGTTCGCCTGGACGAAGGTCTTGCGCAGCGGCACGTTGGCCCGGACTGCGCGGGTCAGAATCGCCGCCCGGGTATCCCGCCCGGACGCCTCGTCCTTCTGCATGTCCTGCTCGGCTTTTGCTGTCGTCTTCATGCCCTGAACGGTAGTGATGTGAGCGGTCAACACCCAAACGATTCAGCTCCGTTGGGCCCGCCGGGCCGGCTTGTGATCATGAACGTGCCAGCGGGTCTTGTTAGAGCCATGTGTGATGACCATGTGTAAGGTCAAGGTGAGAGTCCCAGGTGAAAGTTCAACTGGGATGACCAACTACACATTGGGGTGTCGGGACGTGTCAGCGCCGGACACTGCACGCCCGGACGCGGCCCTCTGGTGCGACAGCAAACTCGGTCGACCACCTCGGCCTTCCAACCAGCGCGCCCGTTATGCCCGCTTTCGTCTGTGACTGCGAGCTTGCCCGGTGCCGAGGCGTCCACCGCTGAACGGCTACCGGCACCTGGCCGGGGTCGTCACGACGTCGGCCTGCTCCAACATCGGAGCACCGGGCCCGGCCGCAGGGGACGGTCGGCGTGTGGAAACGTCGGCCCCGGGCGACCCACCCTCTCGCCGCCCCCACCGCCGCCGGTGATCGTCCGTGCGGGCTGCTGAGCACCGCTCTCTGCCCCTGGCGGCTTGGGGGGGCCCGGGAAGGTAAATCGACAACGAGAGGGCTACTGGAGCGGCTACAGGTCGAACTGCAGGTGCTCGACGTCGCTGAACTCCACCTCCAGGCCGTGGGCGCGGCGGCCCCCGTCGCGGAAGTACATCTCTCCCAGGCCTTCGGCGGCGATGTCGCGCAGCTGCTGCTCGTTGGCGCCGGCGTCCTGGGCGTCGAAGACGCGGGCCGCGTACGGCGGGGGCAGCACCACGGTCAGGTGGCGGATGCGGGCGTCGTCGGTGGTACCGGGCGCGGCGGTGAAGCCGAAGCGGGCGCGGGTTCTGCGGGGCTGCCCGTCAGGTGTGGGCCATGTCTACGAAGCGGGAGTAGTGGAGTTGTGCTGCGATCTCTCGCTTTCCTGTCACTGCACGACCTGCGGATCTCTCACCAGATGGCAGTGAACAGGCACCGTTCTCTCACCTTCCTGACAGTGAGCACGAACAGCAGAACCCCACCCTGACCTGCGCCCTCATCCATCGCCGAGCAGAGCCGCCGCTGTCACTCATCCCACTGACACGAAACCGAGAGATCGCACACAGGCAGCGTCGTCCACGGTGCGGACGTGGCTCCCGCCGCCCGCGTCCGCTCGGAGTACGTCCGCAGCTCCAAGGACATGACCGACGTGAGCACTTGGGGCGGGTGCAGGTACCTGGCGGTGCGGACCTGAGAGGGGGCGGCGCTACTTCACCGCTCCGGTGCGGAACGGGTGACCGCCGTCGTCGATCCGTAGCGTGCCCGAGCGGGGGCCCTGGGTCCATCTCAGTTCCAGGTACCAGCGCACCTCGCTCTTCGACGTGTGCGCGGTGACGTCCAGGACCAGGGGGGTCCCGGCGGACGCCTCGTACGGGAAGCCGCGCCTCGGGCTCACGGCCCGGGGCTCGGGGGCGTCCAGGTCCACGGCGAACGGGTGCTGTGCGTCTGTGCCTTGGCAGTCCGCGTAGGTGACTTCGGCGGGCGGGGCTTCGGCGGACAGTACCCGGACGTCCATGGCGGTCATGGTCACGGGGCCCTCTGCTGTGCTTCGCACCTTCAGGCGGAACGTCGTGGGACGGGTCCGAGTGCCGTCCGTCCGGGGGCAGTCGTCGTCGGACGGGGCGACGGCCGCCGAAAGGGGGACGTTCCCTCCGGCCGCCCCGACCTCCTCGGCCGACGGGTCGGGCACCGTGATGGCCGGGACCGTCAGGTCCGGTACCGACTCGGCGCGGAACCGGTCGATGGCCAGCGCTCCGGAGGTGCTGAGGGCGACCACGGCGGCCCCCAGCAGGACGTACCGCGAGACGAGTTGGCGGGCTCGCGGCGTCGGCTCCGCGACAGTCGGCGGACTCTGGACGACCGGTACCGGCGCGGGCACCGGCACCTCCGCACCCTCCGACGAGCTCGCCCCCCTCCCGCGCCGCGCCTCGTCCGCCACCGCCCATCGCCGGTGCAGCTCCAGCAGCTCCTCGGGGTCCGCGCGGCAGATCCGGCCGAAGCGTTCGACCGGGGCGAACTCGGTCGGCACCGAGTCACCGGTGCAATAGCGGTGCAACGTCGAGGTACTCAGGTGCAGCCGGCCCGCGAGAGCGCCGTAGCTGAGGCCCGCGCGCTCCTTCAGCGAGCGCAGCATCTCGCCCAGCCCGGCCGCCGTATCGGCGTCCCTCACCGTCCCCACCCCACCCACACGTCCCACCCCGTGTCCCATGCGGCCGCATCCCGCCTGGTCAGGGGATGCGGAACGTCCCAGAGTCCCGGAACGGCCTTCCGAGCTGGCCCGGGTCGGACGTCCCGGGCAGGCTGCGATCACCAACCGGCGAGCCCGACAAGGAGATCATCACACATCTCGCCGGACGACTCGCGCGCGCACGCGCGGCCCTCCAGTCGACCGACCGATCCGCCCCAGGATGGAAATGATCACTGTCATACGCCAGACTCGCTCGTCCCGAAGATCCCTGATGCGCCGGCCAACGATGGTGGCGAGAAGCACCGTGCTCGGTATGCTCCTCGCCCTGCTGCTGTCCGTCTCCGGCGTCTTCCTCTCCGCCACCCCCGCCCGGGCGAACGACTACTACAGCAGCATCACCGAAGCCTCCGCGGCCAACGTCGACTGGATGTCACGCGTCCCGGACGGGACCAACCTCGCCTGGCTCTCGGTGCCCGGCACCCATGACAGCCTCGCGCTCTGCGGGGACACACCGGAGCCGGACACGGGCCAGTGCTCGGGCATCGTCACCAGCATCACCCAGACGCAGGAGAACCACGGCTTCAGCGCGAAGACCCTGACCACCCAGTTCGACGCCGGCATCCGCGCGCTCGACATCCGGGTCCGGGTCGACAAAGGGGACGAGGGGCTGAAGTTCACCGTCCACCACGGCGCCACCTATCAGTACGCCAACTTCACCGACGTACTGAAGGCCACCCACGACTTCCTGAGCGACCACCCCGGCGAAACCGTCCTGATGAACCTGAAGGCGGAGTGCAGCGGCTCCACCTTCTCCTGCAAGGACGCCGACGGGTTCGGGACCGACGAGTGGCGCAAGAAGATCTTCGACTCCTACCTGGACGGCCGCTCGTACACCGGGGACGGTAACGAGAGCACCCCGTCGACCGCCTGGCGCAACCTGTTTTGGGGCCCCTCGGTCACCGGCAAGAGCCAGTCGAGCCGCGTCCCGACGCTCGGTGAGGTACGCGGCAAGGTCGTGCTCCTCGGCTACCGGAACACCGGCGGCGGCATCTTCGGCGGCTACGGGCTCAAGCAGCCCTACCCGTCCGGCGGCTCCAACGAGGAGTACGTGCAGGACGACTTCGAGCTGTCCACCATCAGCGACATCGACGACAAGTGGGAGAAGGTCCGCGCGCACCTGCGCCGGACCAACGGCACCTGGGACGGCAGCCGCCCCGGTGAGAAGGACCACGAGTACAAGCAGGACGCGCTGTATCTGAACTACACCAGCGGCTTCGGGGTCGGCGTCCACCCCTACACGGTGGCGGGCGGCACCCCGACGGCGACCGGTGTGAACAACTTCCTCATCCAGTGTCTGCGCGCCGAGAAGGACCGGTGCCCGGAGTTCTACGCCGGACGCGACGACCGGTTCGGCGGGCGGTCCGACCTGGACCGTATGGGCGTCATGATGATGGACTTCCCCGGCGGCAAGCTCATCGACGAGATCATCGCCCGCAACTCCGTGACGCACACCGACATCCGCGACGTCATGGTGGTCGGCGATTCCATCAGCCACGGGTACGAGGGCGACCACACCTGGCGCTACCGGCTGTGGGACTGGGCCAGGAGCAAGAAGTGGCCGGTCACCTTCGTCGGACCGTACCGGGGCACCGTGCAGCAGGCCGACGCGCAGCCGCCGCGACCGCCGGTGCTGGGCGAGAGCGGCGGCAGCGAGCCCACGGAGCCAGGTCCGGGCGACCCGCGCGTCCAGGGCGAGTACGCCGGGGACGTGAATGCCGGGTTCTCCGCCGGCGGCTCGGCTCACTACGCCCTCTGGGGCCGTGCGCTGACCCGGACCGTGCCGACCATCAAGCCGGTGATGCAGGAGCTGAAGGCCAAGGGCCGGACTCCCGACCTGCTCCTGGTCGAGCTGGGCTTCAACGACATCGGCTGGTACGGGGCGGGCGCCGATCTGGTCGGCACCATGAAGAAGTTCGTGGACAACGCGCGGGCGGTCAACCCGGACGTGCGGATCGTCCTGGCCAACGTCCCCCAGCGGACCACCCTGGGCGACGCGAACCCCGGCCTCCCCCAGCGCATCAGCGACTACAACGCGGCCCTCGCCAAGGCGGCCCCCGGCTGGAGCACCAGCGCCTCGCCGGTGGAGCTGGCCGACCTGGACAAGGCGATGGGCTGCGACCCGAAGGCGAAGACCTGCGCCACCACCTACGACGGGCTGCACCCCAACGCCCTCGGCGAGTACCGCATCGCCCAGGCGTTCGGCACCGTGCTGCACAAGGAGTTCGGCATCGGCGCCGCCGCGCCCGACGTACCGGACAGCGCACCCGGCCGGTCGCTCGCCACGCCGTCCGGCATGAAGTTCGACGGCACCCAGCAGGGCGTCACCGCCACCTGGAACAAGGTCTTCGGCGCGCACACCTACGACGTTCAGTGGCGTGACGTCACCACCGACTCGAACGCGGACTGGCAGGACGTGGTGCCCGGTGTGAGCGCCCCGCGCTACGACATGTCCTGGCAGTTCACCGACCAGCCCTACGACGGCCACACCTACGAGGTGCGGGTCCGCGCGGTCGCCGGTGACGGCGCGGCCAACCGTTCCTCGTGGTCCTCGGCGGTCCGGGGCAAGGCGGCGCCGACGACGGCGGGGCGGCCGCCGGGGCTCACCGCGACGGCCGGCGCGGGCTCGATCGACGTGCGCTGGTCGGCGCCGACCGACTCGCACAGCGGCTCGATCGTCCGGTACGCGGTGTGGGTGTACGACAAGAGCACCCCGATGAACCACTCCCGGATCATCGGCTACCCGGCCTCCGCCCGCTCCGCCAGGATCACGGGGGTCACGGCGGGTCACGAGTACGTGATCCTGGTCTGCGCCTGGAACGCGTCGGGTGAGGGGAAGCCGAGCATGAGCGACACGGTGGTCCCGGGCTAGCGACCGGGTGCGCTGTCTGTGCCGAGCGCTCCGTTCGGGGATACGTTCCGGGTGGGGCGCTTGGCCACAAGCATCGAGGAGAGCACAGCGTGGCGATCAGGCGGATGGACAATGTCGGCATCGTCGTCGAGGACATGGACGCCGCCGCCGCGTTCTTGTGGGTGCATCACCTGCCTGGCCTGCGGTGATGGTGAAGGCGAGGGGCCGTGCGCGGCCGTCTGCGGCCAGGTGGACCTCGGTGCTCAGCCCGCCGAGGGAACGTCCGAGCGCGTGATCGACGGGCTCGCCGGAGCGGGACGCCCTCTTTTTGAGTGCTCCGGCAGCGTGCTGGTGAGCCCGCACGACGGTGGAGTCCACCGACACGGTCCAGTCAATGTCGTCGTCGACGTCCGCCGCCGCCAGGACGGCAGCGAGGATCTTCTCCCAGGTGCCGTCGACGGCCCATCGGATCAGGCGTTTGTGGCGGTCTGGAATGAGCCGAGTCGGCGGGGGTCCCGCCAGGGCGAGTTGGTGCGGTACTTCCACGCGATGGCTTCAAGAGTGCGGCGGTGGTCGGCCCATCGCCGCCCGCGGACCGGATCGGCCGGCATCAGCGGCTCGATCCGGGTCCCACATCGTCAGTGATCACTAATCGGACGGACACATCCGATCAACTGACGACCCATCAAAGGGGCACGGGCTAGGGGGGTGTATCGAAAGGGCCTGGTGAGGCTAGTGCTCTGACCGCATAGGTTCGCCGGGGTGGTGGCGGTGGCGGTGGCGGTTGGATGTCCGGTGACGTCCGATCCGACCGCTGGAGGCACAGTGGTTGAGCCAGTCCGTGTGCGCAGACTGACCGACCAGGAGGGGCAGCGGCTGCAGCAGATCGTGCGCCGGGGCAGCACGAGTTCAGTGCGTTACCGGCGCGCGATAATGCTGCTGGCCTCGGCCGGCGGGAACCGCGTCCCGGTGATTGCCCAACTGGTTCAGGCCGACGAGGACACTGTGCGCGATGTGATCCACCAGTTCAACGAGATCGGCCTGGCCTGCCTTGACCCTCAGTGGGCGGGAGGCCGTCCCCGCCTGCTCAGTGATGACGACGAGGAGTTCGTCATCCAGACGGCCACCACCCGACCGGTCAAGCTCGGCCAGCCCTTCACCCGCTGGTCACTGCGCAAACTCGTCACCTATCTGCGAAGAGTCCACGGCCGGACGATCCGCATCGGCCGCGAGACCTTACGCTGCCTGCTCGCCCGCCGCGGCGTCACCTTCCAGCGCACCAAGACGTGGAAGGAATCTCCGGACCCCGACCGCGACGCCAAGCTGGACCGGATCGAGGAGGTGCTGGACCGTTTCCCCGACCGGGTCTTCGCGTTCGACGAGTTCGGCCCGCTCGGGATCCGGTCCACCGCAGGTTCGGGCTGGGACGAGCAGAAGCGCCCCGACCGGATCCCCGCCACCTACCACCGAACCCACGGGGTGCGCTACTTCCACGGCTGCTACTCGGTCGGCGACGACACCCTGTGGGGCGTCAACCGCAGCAGAAAGGGCGCCGCGAACACGCTGGCCGCGCTGAAGTCGATCCGTGCCGCCCGGCCCGACGGCGCACCGATCTACGTGATTCTGGACAACCTGTCCGCCCACAAGGGCACCGACATCCGCCGCTGGGCGAAGAAGAACAAGGTCGAGTTGTGCTTCACTCCGACCTACGCCTCGTGGGCGAACCCGATCGAGGCGCACTTCGGAGCGCTGAGGCAGTTCACCATCGCCAACTCGAACCAACCCAATCACACTGTGCAGACACGGGCACTGCATGCCTATCTGCGCTGGCGCAACACCAACACCCGTCACCGCGATGTCCTCGCCGCCGAGTGCAAGGAACGCGCTCGCATCCGAAGCGAGAAAGGCATCCGCTGGGGCGGCCGACCGCTCTCAGCAGCGGCCTGACCACCAACCCGACGAACCGCTCTCTCTTCGCCGGAGACACCTGAGTCCTATGCCCGGGGTGTGCCGTCCCAGCGCCATGTGGCCAGACGAGGGCGCCCGTGCAGTTCGGCGCGTCCGGTGGCCCACAGCAGGGTGGGCCAGGGATCCGTGGACCCCGGGGCGTTCGGAAACAGCCGGGCGAGCACCCGCGAGCACAGATCGGCGGGTGGGTTCCAGGCAAGCCCGAGCCCTTGGGCCAGGTCGTGCGTGTGCACCAGGGTCTCCACGATCCCCATCGCGGCGAAGCCCTCGGCGTCGGAGATGCCGAAGACGTGGTAGGAGCGAACCTGCGGGGACGTCGTGCGCACCATGGCGACCAGCAGCGCGCCGCTAGCCTCCAGCACCTGCAACAGGCCGGTAGGGCCCGCCTTACGGTCCGCGTGAATGGCGTTCGCAGGACCGCCGGGCCGCCGGTTCTCCCACACGAACGGCACCTCACCGTCCAAGGGCAGTGTTCTGGGACCCAGTTGTGCAGCGTATGCGAAGAGGTCGTCGCTGAGATGCTCGACAGTCTCCCAGCAGTCCCATTCCAGCGTACCCGCGTTTCCGTCCCAGGCGGCTGGGGGCGCCTTGCGAAGGACTGCCACAGCGAGCTGCACGGCAAGGTCGAGGTCGTCCGCGGTGACGGGGGACGGGGAGGGGCCAATCTCAGCTGATCGGGACATGGCAGGACCGTATCCCGACGGGAAGGAGTCGCGCCCTCCCTTTGATCACGGGCCGCGCATCCCGGCGAACCTATGTGGTCAGAGCACTAGCGAGAGCCCATTTGTGCTCCAGAATGGTTGGATGGTCAGGCTTGAGACTCCCCGTTTGATCCTGCGTCGCTGGCGCGAGGAAGACGTTGCGCCCATGGCTGCCGTCAATTCCGACCCCGAGGTCATGCGGTGGATCCGTGACGGCAGCGTCCTTGACGAACAGAAGACTCGCGGCCGGGTCCAGGCATGGGAGAGCGAGTGGGAGTCACAGGGCTTCGGCCTGTTCGCCGTGGAGATCCGGTCCACTGGCGAGCTGGCCGGGTTCACTGGCCTTTCGGTGCCCAACTACTTGCCGGAGGTTATGCCGGCGGTTGAGGTCGGCTGGCGGCTGGGACGTTCTCACTGGGGGCAGGGCTTGGCCACCGAGGCCGCTGCGGCCGCTGTGCGGTTCGGCTTCGAAGAGCGAGGGCTGAAACGGATCGTCAGCATCGCTCAAGTGGGCAACGACGCCTCCGAACGGATCATGACCAAACTGGGGATGCATCTGTTCCGTGAGACCGTCAATCCCACCGGCGGTCGGCGAGTACGGGTGTTCGAGTTGTCGTCGGATCAGTACCTCACAACCACTCGTTGATGGCGGCAACGAGGACGGTAGCCTCGTAGCGGACCGCGAGTTTGTCGTACCTGGTAGCCACGGCTCGATGTCTCTTGCCGCTCCCACGTGACAGTGATTGGTATCTCCACAGAGATCACCCTGCTCGAGGACCTTGAGACCGTCCCTGCCTTCTGCGAGGACGGGCGCGGCGACTGGCTGCGCAGGTGGGAGCAGCAGATCACCCGCCTGCTCTGACAGGAGCTGACCGACAGTCACCGGGCCCGATGGTTGTGCGGGCCACGTCTCAGCGGGTCACGGTGTTCCCCTGCGGTCCGGCCTGTTGGGGCGGACCGGGCATCGGCGGATAGAGGAGGGGTAGCCGGGGTCACGCCTCGGCGACTTGGAGCAGCCAGCTGACGGGGATGTCGTCCTCAAGGTCGCTCGCGCTCTTCTTGACGCGGCCGATGGCGATCTTCTGCGTACGGCGCTCTTTTTGGCGGCGGTCTTCTTGGCCGGCTGCTTCTTCGCTGTCGACTTCTTGCTGGCGGCGGTGTTCTTCGTCGGCAGCTCGTGGACGTCGGCCTCCTCGCTGCGGGAGGCCTTGGCCTTGTTCACGGACTCCGTCAGCGCGGCCATAAGATCGAGCACCTCGCGCGGTCTGCTCGCCGAGGGGCTGACGACGTCTGGGCGCGTGCTATTGCGGTGTGTCCGCGGCCGGGTAAGAGTCTGAGCCTGCCGATCCGGTAAGCGGCTTGACGTCGTACTGCTGCAGCACATCAGGCGGTCCGCCCATCACGTCGCGGAACTGCTGAGTGATGATCGCCGCCCCCGTTACCTCAGTCCGGGTGGTTGTGTCCTTCGGCACTACATCCGGCAACACCAGTTTCAAGGTGATCTTGGTTTGGTTGCGCGACGAGGAAAGAAGCACAGCGGTGATCTCGGTGCCCATCTCGGTGGCTGCTGTGGTGAGTTTGTCCTGGGGAAAGTGCCCGTCTAGAACGCTATCTCCGACGATACTGAGGTCACCATCCTTGTATCTGATCTCGATCCCGGGCCCGCGTAGGTCGTATGTGATCGGCAAGCTCATGATTTTCCTCCTACATCGGCGGAAGCTGTCTCCTCCTACGACCAAGGGTTTCGCAACTTCACCCAAACGGATTGATCTGATAGGCCGAATGAGTGAAAGAGTGGCGTGGCACCCCACCATGGGCGGGTCTAGCAACTGCTCGGGGACAGCGAGCAGGTCCGCCGCCCTTCGAACCGCCGCAGGAAGAATGGCGGCGCCGCTACCCGCTCTTCCCATGGCTGCTGTTCTTACTCGATGGCACCGGCCCCGCCAGCATCGACACCCGCATCAGCGCCCTGCGCGCGGCCGCCCGTGACCTGGCGCTGTCCGGCCTGCGCGACGTGTCCATCGTGGCCGCGCCGCCGGTCGACCTGCTCAGGGACGTCCGAACCGGCACTGTCAACTTTGACCGGACGCCAGATGATCAAGAAGGAAAACCCCGATCGGATCCTCCCTCCGGCAGGTCGATTCGGCGCCTCATTCGCGGAATCAGAGGTGAAGATTGCAGATCACCTTTATGATCATCTGACGGTACGTCAAAGTTGACAGTGCTCATCAGAGGGGTTGTAGCCGGGACACCCGGCTACAACCCCTCCTGCGTTGGCCGCCGCCTCTCGTCACCCTGCTGTGCGCCGCACGCGGCGATCTGCCTGCCGATGAAGTGCCATGTAGGTTCCTGCTGGCCCTCCGCGACGGGCCTGCCCATCAAACCAGCGAGCAGATCGAGGGCTTCCTGGTTCAGCGCAGCATTCGCACGACGTCGTCAGGCGTCGTCGCCGGGCAGTAGCGGCATCGCCTCCTTCCACTCGACGGGGTGGAGTTGCTCGCAGCCAGCGGGGCACCAGCGGTCCTGGACGTCCTCTCGTCGCGGGAAGGACGACTGGGCGCTGAAGACCAGGTACACCAACTCCGTGGTGGGCGTGCGGCAGAGAGCGCAGGCGATTCCGGTTCTTGTCGTATGCATGGGCGGGAGAGTGCAGATGTCGGCGGCTTACCGTCTCGGGCTGACCGGACGGCCCGCCTGGCGGGCCTTGAGGTAAAGACTTGGTGATGTCCTCCCGCCCGGCGGGAGGGACCGGGGATCGCGCTTTTCCGCAGGTCAAAGCCGGGGTTCCATGGGCCGATGATCAGCAAAGCGGAGGTTCGCCCGGGGAACGGGTGGCGCTATCTCTTCCGCGGCGTGATGGTCGGCGACGGCCACCGCGCTGCGGGCAAGCCGCTGCGCGCCGCCCAGGACGAAGCCGGTGTCCCACCCGGCGTCTGGAAGGGCCGGGGCCTGGCCGCGGTCGGCCTCACGGCCGGGGACGTGGTGACCGAGCGGCAGGCCGAACTGCTCCTGGGGGAAGGCCGGCACCCGGATGCCGACCGGATCGAGCGCGAGCGCCTGGAGGCGGGCGACGATCCGGCGACGGCGCGGCGGGCGACCGTGCTGGGCAGGCCCATCGAGCACAACCGCTCACCGAAGACCGAGAAGGCCAGGGAGCGGACGCCCTGGCTGGCCATGGACCTGGTGTTCCGGTCTCCGTCGACGGCACACATCGCGTGGGCGCTCGGGGATGACGAGACTCGACTGGTGCTGGAGCTGTGCCAGGACATCGCCAGGGACAAGACGCTGGCGTGGTTTGAGGATTCTGTCGCGGAGATCCGATGGAGGAGCGGCGGCAAGATCCGCAAGCCGATCAGGGATGGGCTGATCGTCGCGGTGTTCCGGCACTACGAGTCGAGAGCTGCCGAGTCGAAGCCGCTGCTCCACGATCACGCGGTGGTGTCGATCCGTGCCCGGCGGCCGGACGACGAGGGGACGTGGGGCAACCTGTCGGCGGACTCGCTGATGGCCCACATCGTCGCCACCGACACCCTCTACACCCTCTACTTCATGGAGGAGGTGTCCGCCCGGCTCGGGTGGGCGTGGGAGCCGCGCGAGGTGACGCCCGGCCGTCGGCCGGTCATGGAGATCGCCGGGATCGACCAGCGGCTCATCGGCTGGCAGTCCACCCGCCGCCAGCAGATCGAGGACGCGTTGTCCGTCCTCACGGCCGACCACGAAGAACAGCAGGGGCACCCACCGGGGGAGCAGGCCGCCTACGCACTGGGCTGCCAGGCCGCCGACCAGACCCGCCCTGCGAAGCGCACGGAGCTGCTGTCGCTGACCGAGCTACGCGAGCGATGGCGCGCCTCAGCGATACGGGCGTTCGGCGCCTGCACCGTCTACCGGCTCGCACAGCGCGCGCGAGCGGCGGCCGCGGCAGCGTGGGCGCGGGTGCGGCCGGTGGTCGACGTCGTCCTGGCCGCCGTCGACACCGTCGTGGTGTACGTGATGCGCGGCGCCTTCAAGCGCCACCACCTCCTTGCCGAAGCGCGCCGCCACCTCGCCTACGCCCTACGCGGCCGACCTCACCAGCCCGGCCTGGACGAACAGATCGTGCAGGCGGTCGTCGACGACTACACCCGTCCCGTCGGGCGCGGCCTGAAGATGACCGCCGACCTACGCGCCCTGTACCCGCGCGACACCGAGGACCAGGCCGTGCTGCGCCCGTTGACCCGCAGGCGCACCGCGGCCCCGTACGAGCGGGCCCGCCTCGCCGCCGGCGCCCTGGCCGCCCGGGTCCACGCCACGCGTCGTGCTGAGCGCCTGGGCTCCCGCCTCCGGCCGTACGCCGTCGCCGTGCCCGCCGCCTCGAGGTCGCACTCGCGGCCGTTCCGCTCCGGCCGGAAGGACGGCCGCCTCCCGGAGCCGGAGACCGGTGTCGACACGGTGGAGCAGACCCGCCGGACCTTCGAAGCCGCCGTGAAGTTGGCCGCCAGGCTCCAGAACGGCAAGCGGGAGCGCGCCGTCGCCCACGGCCCCCGGCCACAGCCCGCCCCGGCCGCCGCACACCCAGCAGCCCGGCACCCAGCACACGCCGGGCCGGACCACAGGAGGAGTCGCATGAGCACCCCGGAAGAACGCCCCAACCCCGACGACGCACTCGCCCGCGCCCACGCGGCCCGCGCGAAGATGGCCGCCGCGCTCAACGAGGACCAGGAGCCCGAGCCCGATGAGCCCCTGGGGTGGCAGCCGATCTGGAAGCGGCCCCGGAAGCCGAAGTCGAAGGCGGACAAGAAGAAGGAGCTGCGCAAGCAGAGGAAGCGACTCCAGGAAGCCGGGAAGCGCCGCCTCGCCGCCGCGCAGTCGCGTCAGCCCCGCTCCCGGCAGAACCGGATCGGCAACGCGGCCGCGCGCCGCGATGCCCGTGCCCTGTCCCGGGTGCGGCACACCGCCTGGCTGTGGTGACGATGCCGGACATCGTCCCCCGAGTGGGGCCCCGATGTTCTGCATCCAGTGGCGATGCACGACGGGGACGACGATCCGTTCGACGACGTCGACGAGCAGCTCGGGCATCCGCGGCTCGCCGCTGGCGAACTCGCGGGCGGCTTCGACGTCGTCGGCCTGGACGGCGCGGAGGTAGTTGAACGCGCTGATGGCCGCGTCCGGGGTCATCGGGGCGAGCGGCATGCTGGTGGTGGGCATGATGGCTCCTCACGTAAGGGGCGCCGCGCCGATCGCGGCGGCCTCATAAGCGATCTTCAGAGCAGATGCCTGTGGATAGAGTCCGCGCACCGACAGTGAGCGGACTCGCCTGGCCAGCTGAGACGACGCAGCGCAGTTGGCAAATCAGCACGCTCGTTGGCAAACGACGTCGATGTCGCTCCGTGGTGACGGCTGGCACTTGAGAGAGGTCCACGCCTTCGAGGAGGGGGAGTTGCCTCGGCGCTTGTGGCGGGTCACTCAGAGCCTGCCCCGGTAGGTGGCCGGGACAGGCTACTCGTTCAGCGGGCGTCGGGCCGGTGCTCGGTGATCCAGCGGGCGGCGAGCAGGCCCGAGGCGGCGGTGAGGACCGCGGCGGCGACGACGGTGGCGTTCAGTCCGAGCCAGTCGGCGAGCACACCGGCAACGAGAGCTCCGGCGGCGTAGCCGATGTCACGCCAGAACCGGTACGTGCCCAGCGCGTTGGCCCGCCAGGCGGGGTGGGCGTGGTCGGAGATGGACGCGATGAGGGCCGGGTAGACCATGGCCGTGCCGAGACCGAGGAAGACCGCGGAGATGATGCCCGCGAGCAGGGGCCGGTCGAGTAGTACGAGAGCGAGGACGAAGCCGACGGACTGGACGAGCATGCCGTAGACGATCAGCGGCTTGCGGCCGATGCGGTCGGCGAGGTGACCGGTGGGAATCTGCCCCAGGCCCCACAGGATCGGGTACAGCCCCTTGATGAGGCCGACGGCTGCCAGGCCCAGGCCGTGGTCGGTGAACAGGAGAGGGAAGACGCCCCAGGTCAGGCCGTCGTTGAGGTTGTTGATCAGACCGGCCTGGCTGGCGCCGCGCAGGGATCGGTCGCGCCAGGAGGTCCGGGTGAACGTGGCCTTCAGGCCGGTGTCCTCGCCGGTGGGAAGCGGCTTGGTGTGGTTGGCCAGTTCGAGCGCGACGTGGGCAGCGGTGTCGCGGACGACCAGCGCCAGCGCGAGGCCTGCGACGACGAAGATGACGCCGATGAGTTCGGGGACAGGACGCAGGCCGTAGCTGGTGGCGAGGTAGCCGGTGAGCAGGGCGGTGACGCCGACCGCGGTGTAGCCGGCCGCCTCGTTCAGGCCGGTAGCCAGGCCGCGGCGCGAGGGACCGACGAGGTCGATCTTCATATTGACGGTCATCGACCAGGTCAGGCCCTGGTTCAGGCCCAACAGCACGTTCGCGGCGACGATCCAGCCCCAGGACGGCGCGTAGGCCAGAGCAAAGGGGACGGGAATGCCGAGGACCCAGCCTGCCACCAGTAGTTGCTTGCGGCGGAAGCGGGCGGTCAGGGCGCCGGCGGCGAGGTTGGTGAACGCCTTGGTGAGGCCGAAGGCGATGATGAAGGAGAAGACGGCCAGGTCGCTGGTCAGGCCGAAGGTCTCGGAGCCGATGAGCGGGACGGTGGTGCGCTCGAGGCCGACCAGGCCGCCGACGCAGATGTTGACGATGACCAGCAGGGTGAACTGCAGCCAGTTCTCCCGCAGGCCGAGCCGTACGGGACGCCCGGCAGCGTCTGTTGGTGTGGTGGCGGTGGGCGTGGTGTTCACGGGCGGGTGTCCTCCGTGCCCTGGACGAGTCGCTGACCGTGGGCGGCGGTGTAGTCGTCCGGTCCACCGTCCAGGACGGCGACGTCGGTGTGGCCCGCGCGTTCCAGGAGGCTTGCGGCGGTCATGGCGCGCTCGCCGTGCCCGCAGGCCACGACCGGGCCGCTCGGGGCGTCGGCGGCGGATTCGTTCAGGGCGCCGAGCTCGATGTGCACCGCGCCGGGGACATGCCCGGCGGCGAACTCGGCTTCCTGCCGGACATCGACATAGGGTCGGCCGTCGACGCGGTCGGCGGTGAGGAACGCGGTCGTTGCCTTGGGATTGCCGTCGGCGAGCCACGCTTCCATGCCGCCCGAGAGGCGGCCGGCGAGACGCTCGTAACCGATCTTGTACGCCTGCGCGACGATCTCGCTGAGGTCCTGGTCCTCGCCGGTGACGAAGGCCAGGGGCGCGGTGTCGGGCAGGAGCCAGCCGAGCCAGGTGGCGAACTGGTCGCGCAGCGGGATCGACAGCGAGCCGGGGACGTGGCCGGCGGCGTAGTCGGCGGCCGGTCGGACGTCGACGACGTGGCCGCCGTCGGCCATCAGGGCCCGCACCTGCTGCGCGGAGAGGGAGGGCAGCGCCGGCAGCGCCGTCAGCACCGCCGGGCCGCGCCGGTTGATCTCGCCGAGGCGGTCGAAGTACGTCGGGTAGGTGCCCAGGCTCGCGATGAGCTGGGCCACGAAGGTGTCCTCGTCGGGTGCGGCGAGCAGCGGGTTGGCCTGCTTCTGCGCGCAGATGGTGGTGGTGCGCTCGGTGCCGGGCGGCGCGGAGCAGAAGGAGCCGGCGCCGTGAGTGGGCCACACCGCGGTCTCGTCCGGCAGTGCGGTCAGCCGCTGCAGTGACCGGTACTGGGCGCGGGCGAGTTCCTTGGTGCGCTCTGGGCCGAGGAGGTCGGTGCGGGCGGCAGAGTTCACGATCAGCGACCCGCCGGTGAACACCCCCAGCTGGCGGGAGCCGTCCAGCAGCAGGAAGGACAGGTGCTCGTCGGTGTGGCCGGGGGTGGCCAGGGCACGCAGGGTCAGCCCGCCGAGGTCGACCTCGTCGCCGTCGGCCAGCGCCTGGTGTGCGAAGGCCCGGCGGCCAGCCGCGGAGGCCAGGATCGTGGCGCCGGTGTCGTGGCCGATCTGGACGGCGCCGGAGAGGAAGTCGGCGTGCAGGTGCGTGTCCGCGGCGAACGCGATGCGTAGCCCTCGCCGCTCGGCCGCCGCCCGCAGCGCGCGCAGGTCGCGGCTGGCGTCCATGGCCAAGGCGCGGCCGTCGCCGAGGTCGAGCAGGTAGGCGCTGTTGCCCAGCCCTTCGTCGACCAGCGGTATGAGGTGATCGTCCGCGAAGCCCACGGCGTCCTCCAAGATCTCGGGAACGGGGGCGTGTGGTCACACCCACCAAACTCAACTACAGTAATCCATGGATTTATGGAGGATGATATGTCGGAGAACACGAAGAGCACGACGAAGGCCCGGCTGTACGACGCGTTCGCAGCAAGCGGCAAGGCGCTGGCCAGCGGAAAGCGTCTGGAACTGCTGGATCTGCTGGCCCAGGGCGAGCGCACCGTCGACGCGCTGGCGAAGGCCGCCGGGCTGAACCTGACCACCGCCTCCGCGCACCTCCAGACGCTCAAGCAGGCCGGGTTCGTCACGTCCCGCCGTCAAGGCGTACGCATCCACTACCGGCTCGCCGGTGACGACGTGGCCCAGCTGTTCGCGCTGCTGCGCAAGGTCGCCGAAGCCCACCAGGCCGCCGTGCCCGCCGCACGCGACGCCTACCTCGGCGAGGACACCGCCGCCGAGCTCAGCCGTGAGGAACTGCGGGTCCGGATCGCCGCCGGGGACGTCGTCGTGCTCGACGTGCGGCCGGTGGAGGAGTACCAGGCCGGGCACATTCCCGGCGCCCTCTCCATCCCGGTCGACGAGCTCGCCGACCGGATCAACGAGCTGCCCGAGGACCTGGAGATCGTCGTCTACTGCCGTGGCGAGTACTGCGTCCTGGCCTACGACGCCGTCCGGCTGCTGACCGACCGCGGCCGCCGGGCGATCCGGCTCAACGACGGCATGCTGGAGTGGCGCCTGTCGGAGCTGCCCGTCGACGCCTCGGACATGACGTGACCGCTCCGGGCGGCGACCTGCTGCCGCATCCACGGCTGGCCGACGGGCCGGTCTATCTGGACTACAACGCCACCACTCCGGTCGACCCGCGCGTCGCCGCGGCGATGTGGCCGTACCTGACGGACTTCTTCGGCAACCCCTCCAGCAGCCATCCCTTCTCCCAGGAGCCGCGCCGGGCGCTCGCCGAGGCCCGCGCCCAGGTCGCCGATCTGATCGGTGTCGGGCCTGGCGAGATCGTGTTCACCGGCTCTGGATCCGAAGCCGACCTCCTCGCCCTGCGCGGTGCCGTACTGGCCTCGGGCCGACCACACCCGCATGTGATCACCCAGGCCACCGAGCACCCGGCCGTCCTGGAGACTTGCCGGGCCCTTGAGCGGCTGCACGGCGCCCGGGTGACCGTGCTGCCGGTCGGCGCTGACGGGCTTGTCACCCCGGCCGCTCTGGCCGCAGCCTTGACCGAGGACACGGTGCTGGTGTCGGTGATGGCGGCGAACAACGAGACCGGCGCCCTCCAGCCGATCACGGAACTCGCCACGCTCGCCCATGAGCGCGGCGCACTGTTTCACTGCGACGCCGCCCAGGCCGCAGGAAAGATCCCCCTCGATGTCAGCGAGCTGGGCGTGGACCTGCTCACGATCGTGGGCCACAAGATGTACGCGCCGAAGGGCGCTGCCGCCCTGTACGTGCGTGACGGGGTTCGGCTGGAGCCGGTCGTCTACGGCGGTGGGCAGGAGCGCGGCCTGCGTGCGGGTACGGAGAATGTCGCCCTGGCCGTCGCGCTCGGCACCGCCGCGCAACTCGCGGCCGCTGAGCTCGCCGAGGGCGCCCCGGCCCGCATCGCGGCCCTGCGCGACGACCTCCACCAGCGGCTCACCGGCAGCCTTGTCGGCCGTGTGCACCTCAACGGCCCGGAGAAGAACCGCCTGCCGAACACGCTGAACGTCAGCGTCGACGGTGTCCTCGGGCACGAGCTCCTCGCGGCCGTCGGTCAGCTCGCGGCCTCGACCGGCTCGGCCTGCCACAGCGGCACCCACACCCCTTCCCCTGTGCTCACTGCCATGGGCCTCGAGCGGGGCCGCGCGCTCAGCGCGCTGCGGTTGTCCCTGGGCCGCTGGACCACGGCCGAGGACATCGAGACGGCGGCAGCGGCACTCACCCAGGCGGCTGCCGCGCAGTGACCGGACCGACCGGCCCGAAGCCAGAGGAACCGACGCGAACAGGAGAGGCATGACCGAGAACACCGCGCACGGACTGTCCACCCGCAGTGTCCACGCCGGCGAACGCCGCGACGCCGAAGGGGCCATCCACACCCCGCTCTACAACCACTCCACCTTCGCGTTCGACACCACCGCCGACCTCCTCGACACTCGAAGGCCGCAAGGTCGGCAACCTCTACACCCGCTACGGCCTCAACCCCACCATCCGCTCCACCGAGGCCAAGCTCGCCGACCTCGAAGGCGCCGAGCAGGCCTTGGCGTTCTCCTCCGGCATGGCCGCCGAAGCCGCGACGTTCCTCGCGCACTGCCGCACCGGGGACCACATCGTGTGTATCGGCGAGGTCTACGGCGGCACGTTCGAGCTGCTCGGCGACAACCTGCCGCAGGTCGGCATCACCACCACGTTCCTGCGCGCCGACGAGGTCGACCGGCTGCCCGAGGTGCTGACCGGCCGGACCCGGATCGTGTTCTTCGAGACCCCGGCCAACCCCACCCTGACCGTCTTCGACATCGCCGCCATCTCCGAACAGGCCCGCACGGTCAGCGCGCTGACGGTGGTGGACAACACCTTCGCCACCCCCGTCAACCAGAACCCCCTCCAGCACGGCGCGGACCTGGTCGTGCACTCCGCGACGAAGTACCTTGGCGGCCACTCCGACCTGACCGCCGGCGTCCTGACCGGCCCCGCCGAGCACCTCGCCCCAGTCGTGGGCTGGCGCAAGAACCTCGGCCAGGTCATCGCCCCCGAGACCGCCTTCCTCCTCGCCCGCTCCATCCGCTCCCTTCCCGTCCGGGTCCGCGCGCAGAACGGCACCGCCGCGGCCGTCGCCGCCTTCCTCGCCACGCACCCGCGCGTGGCCCGCGTCCACTACCCGGGGCTGGCCACCGGCGAGCAGAAGCGCATCGTGGACGCGCAGATGCGCGGCGGGGGCGGCATGCTCAGCGCCGTCCTGGACGCGGACGCCGACCAGACCGCCGCCCTGGTGGACCGGCTCCGGCTGTTCGCCATCACGCCCAGCCTCGGCGGCGTCGAGTCCCTGGTCACCCAGCCCATCACCACCACCCACCACGGCCTGGACCCGGCCGAGCGCGCCAAGCGCGGCATCGCCGACAGCATGGTCCGCCTGTCCATCGGCCTCGAAGACGCCGACGACCTGATCGCCGACCTCGCCCAAGCACTCGACACCGACTGACGAAAGTCCCACGTGCACCGGCCCGCAGCGCTGTCCCATCCCGCGCCGGGCCGGTGCAACGGCCGCCCCCTCCTGCCGAGACCGGCCAGGCCCTCCCCGCCGGTCCCGCATCGCTCACCGCCGCTCCGGAAAGAGACATGACCAGCACCGCGCCCACCAGCACGACGGCCTCCATACCCGACCCCCAGGCACAGCCCCGGATCCTGCGCGTCCTGGTCGCCTCGCAGATCCTCAGCGGCGCAGGTCTCGCCGCCGGAGTCACCGTCGGGGCCCTCCTTGCCCGGGACATGCTCGGCACCACCAGCCTCGCCGGACTGCCCAGCGCCCTGTTCACCGCCGGCTCCGCCCTCGCCGCCATCGTCGTCGGCCGCATCTCCCAATCCCGCGGCCGACGCCCCGGCCTCGCCACCGGCTACCTCACCGGCGCCATCGGATCCGCCGGCGTCATCACCGCCGCCGTCCTGGACAACCCCGTCCTGCTGTTCATCGCCCTGTTCGTCTACGGCGCCGGCACCGCCACCAACCTCCAAGCCCGCTACGCCGGAGCCGACCTCGCCCCGGCCGACCACCGCGCCCGCGCCGTCTCCACCGTCCTGGTCGCCACCACCCTCGGCGGCGTCGCCGGACCCAACCTCGCCGCCCCCGCCGGCACCCTCGCCGAACACCTCGGCATCCCCCACCTCGCCGGACTCTTCGTCATCTCCGGCACCGCCTACGCCCTGGCCGCTCTCGTCCTCGCCCTCTGGCTGCGACCCGACCCGCTGCTCCTTGCCCGAACCGTCGCCCAGGCCAAGGAAACCGACACCGCAGCCCACCCGGCCGCCGATACCGCCGACACCAGCAAGGGCCGCGGAGGCGTGGTCCTGGGCGCGCTGGTCATGATCCTCACCCAGCTCGTCATGGTCGCGATCATGACGATGACGCCGGTCCACATGCACGACCACGGCCACTCCACCGCCGCCTCCGGCCTCGTCATCGGCATCCACATCGGCGCCATGTACCTGCCCTCCCCGCTCACCGGCTGGCTCGTCGACCGCTACGGCCGCATGAAGATCGCCGCCGCCTCCGGCATCACCCTGCTCGCCGCCGGCATCCTGGCCGCCGCCGCGCCCGGCGACTCCGTCGCGCTCCTCGCACTGGCCCTGGCCCTGCTGGGGCTCGGCTGGAACTTCGGCCTCGTCTCCGGCACCGCGATCATCACCGACACCGTCCCGCTCGCCACCCGCGCCAAGACCCATGGCCTGGTCGACGTCTCCATCGCCATCGTCGGCGCCACCGGCGGCATCACCTCCGGCATCATGGTCGCCGCCACCAGCTACCCCGCCCTCGCCCTCACCGGCGGAGCCCTCTCCCTCGCCCTGCTGCCCGCTGTCGTCGCCAGCGCCTACCGCCGATGAACCACGAGTTCCCTGCCCCGGCCATCACCGTCGACGGCACTGGCCTGCTCTGCGTCACCCTCCTTCTCCGCCTGCGCAAGGAGGTCAACGGCGTGAAGCCAGGCACCGTCGTCCACGTCATCGCCACCGACCCCGCAGCCCCGCTCGACCTGCCCGCCTGGTGCCACATGACCGGCCACCACTACCTCGGCCCCGCCCCCGACGACGAACGTCCGGTGTACGCACTGCGGATCGCCGCCAGCGCCCGCCCCACCCGAGCCGACGCCCCCTGGCATGCGGACAATCCCGACGGCTAACCGCTGTCTCCCCTTGTCAGCACCGGATTCGTTCACGGTTCGTGATCAAGCCTTGCCAGCTGTCCTGCTGCATCTTTGCCAACTACATAGCGGCACATCCCTCGGCCCAGCGACAGTCTGCGTAGTCCTTTGCCAACAAAGCTGCGTCGTCACACCGGCGCCTGCGTTGCCCCTTGTCCAGTTCCGCTACCTGCGACATTCCGCCCATTCCGGTGGGGGGCCTGGGGCGTGTCGGGGGAGAGGGTCTGGTCGACGTCGGTCCGGGCGGCGGTGAGGGCGGCGAGTGCCGGGGCGGTGAGGCCGGCGGCGAGCGCGCCACGCAGCATGTTGCGGCGCTTCATCGGGTCATCTCCATGGTCGGACTCCGTGCCGAGGGCGGCGGTGTCCTCCCAGGGTTGCGCAGCGAGCCCCAGGAGGGCACCGGGAATGCGCAGACCGCCGGAGATTCGCTCGACAGTTGCCAGCGCGGTGACAGCTGCGGTGCCCCGGGCGATCTGGCTGACTCGCTCGGACTTGAGCGCGCACGCCTCCGCGATCCGGTTGTAGGAGATCCCCTCGTCGTGCGCCATGGCGAACACCGTGGTGAAGTCGCGCTCGCGCAGGGCCCTCACGAACGTGGGGTCGGCCAGCAGACAGTGCGGCATCTGGGCGGGTGACGGCGGTAAGTCGTCCACAAGTCCCCCTGAAAGCTCGTGGAATGACGCTGCATCAGCCCAACGACCATACCCCCCATGGGGGCCCATGACGGGGTTATCGCCAGCCGTTCTCGTGGCTGTACTAGCGGGTGTCGCGGCCGTGCCGTCAGGGCTCGGCCGACCGATCAGAAGGAGGGTCCTCATGCAGAGTCCCGTCCAGCCCCCGCCCGCCACGTCCGGGCCGTCGACCGGCGGTCTGGTCCGTTCCCGCCGGTCGATCGTCGCCGCCCGGGGCCGCAACGCCATCCCCTCGGACGGCGGCGGCACCGGCAAGAGCGACGGCAACGACTGACGGATCGGGAGCCCTGACGCGATGACGCGCCTGTCCATCGCGGCGGGGGGGGGGGGGGGGGGGGGGGGGGGGGGGGGGGGGGGGGGGGGGGGAAAAGGAGCGGAGAAAACGGCAACCCACGTCCCTTTTCGGAGCTCGACGCCGCCATGGGGGAGGAAGAGGAGGTTTGATTTCCGGGTTTTTTTTT
>NZ_JBWKCC010000038.1:73614-108555 GCF_056436655.1 Streptomyces sp. NPDC043427
AAAAAAGAGAAAAGGGCAAGGAAAGAATCGCGGGGGGGGGCGCCCGGGGCGCGGAACGCTTCTTGGCACTCGGGCCGCGGTGGGGGCGCCCCCCCCCCCCCCCCCCACTGCACCGCGAACACCGCCACGTACCCGGCGCCCTCGATGTCGCCGGACTGATGACCTGGGACGACCTCAACCAGATCCTGGCAGCCCACCGCGTGGAGCCGCCCCGGATGCGGCTGTCCCGCGACGGCGAGACGCTGCTGGTCGGCGGCTACACCACGCCGGTGGCCACCCGTCGCCACACGGTGTGGCACCGCCTCCACCCGGCCGAACTGCACGCCCGCCTGAAGGAGGGCGCCACCCTCGCCCTGGACAGCGTCGACGAACTCCACCCGCCGATCGCCCGCCTCTGCGAAGCGATCGAGCGTGAGTTGCGCACCCGCGTGCAGGCGAACATCTACGCCTCATGGAGCGCCACCGAGGGCTTCGGCATCCACTGGGACGACCACGACACCGTCATCGTCCAGTTGGACGGCGCGAAGCGCTGGAGGATCTACGGCACCACCCGCCCCTACCCGCTCTACCGCGACATCGAGGACCCGGGCGAGGCGCCCACCGAGCCGGTCGCCGACCTGGTCCTGTGGCCGGGCGACGTCCTGTACGTGCCGCGCGGCGTGTGGCACGCGGTCTTCGCCGACCAGGGCACCCGCTCCCTGCACGTCACCTGCGGCCTGCAGACCCACACGGCGACCGAGCTGATGGCGTGGGTGTCCGAGCAGCTGCTCGCGCATGAGGACTGGCGGCGCGACCTGCCGCTGCTCGCCGCGCCGGACGTCCAGGCCGACGCTGTGGACGGGATGCGCAAGCGGCTCGCCGAACTGCTGGACGACCCGACGCTGCTCGCCCGCTACCGGGCGGCGATGGACGGGCAGGCCGTGGGCCGGATGGTGCCGAGCCTGCCGTACAGCGACACCGTCCCCGTCGACGGCGGTCTGCGGGTCCGGCTGACGACCGCCCGCGCGGTGCTGGACGTCGGCGAGGACACGGTGACGCTGTCCGCCGCCGGCACCGTGTACGAGTTCGCGCCCGAGGCGGAAGCGGTGCTGCGCCCGCTGGCCGACGGCCGGACCGTGGACCTGGCCACGCTCGCCGACACGGCCGGCCTCGCCCTGGAGGACGTCGCCGCCCTGGTCCAGGAGCTCGTTGCCGGGCAGGCCGCCGTGGTGGGGAGCCTGCTGTGACCGCACAACTCGCCCTCGGTACCTACCGGTGCCGAGCGATCCCGGAGGCGGCCGTCCGCGCGGCCACCTCCGGCGCGCAGTTGGTCGACACGGCCCCCAACTACGCCACCGGCCGCGCACAGATCCTGCTGGCCCCGGCCCTGGCCGCCCACCCGTTGCTGAACGTCTCCACCAAGACGGGGTACTTCACCACGGCCACCGGCACCGACGCCGTGAACGACGGTGTCCTCAACCAGGACCAGGCCGCAGCCGGGCACAGCCTCGCCCCCGCCTACGTGCGCTGGCAGACCGGCCGCAAGCGCGAGCAGCTCGGGCGCGACCGCCTGGACCTGGTCCTGCTGCACAACCCCGAGCGCGCCCACCCCGGCGACCGCCCCGCCCTGCACCGCGCGATCCGGGACGCCTTCGCCGTCCTGGAGGAGGCCGTGGCGTCCGGGCACGTGGACGGGTACGGCGTCGCCACGTGGGCGGGCCTGGAGGAGGAGGCGTTCACGGTAGGGGAGCTGCTCGCCCTGGCCGCCGAAGCGGCCGGCGGACAGCACCACCTGGCCGCCGTCCAGCTGCCGGTCAGCCTGGTGATGATGACGCCGATCGTGCAGGCCCTTCACGGCCGCGGCCCGCTCCCGGCCGCCGTGGACGCGGGCCTGCGGGTGATGGCGTCGGCCCCGCTGCACGGCGGGGAGCTCCCCGGCATGGTCGACCAGGAGCTCGCCGTCCTCATCCGGCCGGGCCTGACCCCCGCACAGGCGTGCATCCTCGCCGTCGCGTCATGCCCAGGAGTGACAAACGTCCTTCTCGCCGCCTCCGGTGCGCCACACTGGAAGGAGGCGGCCGAAGCCGTCGCCCAACCCTCCCTGACCGCCGCCAAGTTGCGGGAGATCACCGGTGTACTCGCCTCCCCCTGACCCGGACACCGAACAGCGCATGCGCGCCCACCACGCCCGCGCCGCCACGGCCCTGGCCGTCCAGGTGGAGCCGGGCGCGGAGTTCTGGGGTTGGGCCGGGCGCACCCTGGGTGCCCCAGCCCGCACCGCTACGGGCGTGCCCGCCTGGCTGCGCCTGGTGTCCGCGCCGGAGGACAAGGCGTCGGGGAAGTTGTGGGACGGCGCCCTCGATGGCCAGCACGCCTTCGGCGACCTCGACGGCCACCGGCCCGCCCTCCTGGCCGTCCACGATGCCGTCGACGACGGCATCGCCTACCGGGCGGAGCTGTCGGTCCGCGTCGATGACCCGGTCCTGTCCGACGACCCGATCCTCCAGCACGAGGCCCATCTGCCGGGCTCCTGGTGGAACGACCTCGCCGGGACGCCGGAGAAAGTGGCGGCCGTCGACACCGGCCGCGTCGCCGTACGGCAGCAGTACATGGAGCGGGCCATCCCCGAGTTCGTGGGCATCCCGGCCCCAGCCGTCTCCTGCTGGACAACAGCCCACGCGGATGTGCACTGGGCGAACCTCACCGAACCACTGCGCCTGCTGGACTGGGAAGGATGGGGCATGGCTCCGGAGGGGTTCGACGCCGCCACTCTCTACGCCTACTCGCTGCTCCAGCCGCACACTGCCGCCCGCGTCCGCGTCGCCTTCCCCGTGCTGGGCAGTTCGGCCGGCCTCGCCGCCGAAACGACCGTGTGCGCCCAGCTGCTCCAGACCGTGGCCCGCGGAGACAACCTGGTCCTCGAAGGACCGCTTCGGAACTGGGCTGAGGAACTCCGCCGCCGCTGAGCCCGCGTGATCGCCCCGACCATGAGGCCGACCACGCCGGGTGCGACCTGTCCCGTGCCACTGGATCTTGACCGTTTGCCATCGGACTTTGACGGACGCGAGTTTGTGTCATCGGAGTTTGATCACCGCAGGTCAGCGACTCAGCGCACCGAAGGTGCGCTGAGTCGCTGACCCGCACTTATGTGCAGTTCCTCGTAAACGTGTAGCTCAGAGCCTTGCGATCGTCATGCAGGCTGCTCGATTTGTGGGGACGGGGGGTCAGGAAGGCTTGACCGCCGAGACCGGGGTGACGGTCACCTTGTTGTCGCACTCGGCCCACACCCCGTCGTTCAGGGCGACCTGGTGCTTCCCGGAGTGCGGCAGCCCGATGACCATCGTCGGATACGTCACCGGGTCCTTGCCCGACACGCAGTAGCCGTCGGCCTCCCCCTGGACCTGGACGAAGGTCAGCTTCACCCACGCCTTGCCGTGCGGCAGGACCGTCACGGTGGCCGCCCTGCCGGTGGGGGTGACCTTGAGCGGGGTGTTGTGGGCGGGGGAGCCGTTGCCAGCGCCCGCGACCGTCGGATGGCCCTTCAGGACGCACGTCCTCCGGGAGACGTTGGTGAACTGCACGACCGCCGCCCCGGTCCCGGTCCCGACGGGCCGGTGGACGGCCTGCCAGGCGCTGACCTGGAGGGCGGAGGCCGGGCAGGCGGGCGGCGGGGTGGAGGTGGTGGTGCTCGCCGCCATGGCGGTGCCGGGCAGGATGCCGGTCACCGCCGCCGCGACGGCCGTGACCGCCGTCGTCGCCAGAGCCGCCCTGCGAATGCCGTTGCTGTGACGCATGCTGTCGTCCCCCTGAGTCGTCTCGTCCGCGGGTTTCGGTCGTCGGTTGTTGCCCCGCGGTACGCGTGGTCGTGGTACGTGAGTGCAGACAGGGCGGGAGAGCGGCAGGGTTCCGTGCGGCGACTACTTGTGACGGAACGGTGACGACAGGCTGCACCCGTGCAGATGGCCGTCAGGGCAGACAGAAGCACCTCCAGCGCGCCACGGGTTTTACCACGCCCCCAGCGCGCACCGAAGGTGCGCTGAGTCGCTGACCTGCGGTGATCAAAATCCGATGACACAAACTCGCGTCCGTCAAAGTCCGATGGCAAACGAGCGCTGTCAACTTGGCTGGACAGAAGGTGTATTGGGGTAGGCCGGGCCGGTCGGGGCATGCGCCGGGACCCGTCCTCAGGCCGTGGCCGGTAGGCCGGCGATCTCGTTCCAGGTCGTGAAGCGGGTGGTCATCTGAGCGCGGTAGCTGGCAGCGGTGAGACGGTGACGGCGGGGCCGGAAGTGCGGTGAGATCGCGCTGAAGACCGACAGGAAGCGCTGGGCTCCGCCCGCCGAGCGGAACCCCTTCATGGCGCGTTCGCGTTGCCGCGTCGGTTGGTGTGAGTTCTCCGCCCGGTTGTTCAGATACTTCGACTGCCGGTGCTCCACCGACCGCATCAGCTCACGGTGGGCGACGCCGTAGCTGCGGAGCTTGTCGGTGACCAGCACGCGCGGCACTCGGCACTGCTTCTTCATCAGCTTGGTCAGAAATCGCTTGGCAGCCTGGGCGTCCCGCTTGCTCTGGACGAGGATGTCCAGGACGTTGCCGTCCTGGTCGACCGCCCGCCATAGGTACTGCCGCTCGCCGTTGACCTTGATGAAGACCTCGTCCAGATGCCACTTGTCCCCGGCCAGGGGCCGGTGTCGCCGCAGCTCGCGGGCATAGGCGGGGCCGAACTTCACGCACCACTGCCGGATCGTCTCGTAGGAGACGGTCACACCCCGGGCGAGCATCCGCTCCTCCACCTCACGGAAGCTGAGTGAGAAGCGGTGGTGGAGCCAAACGCAGTGAGCGACGATCTCCGCCGGGAACCGGTACCCCTTGTACGACGGTGACACGACGCCCCTCCCGACGGCCACTTGAGGATCGTCGCAGGCACCCGGCACGTCCGCCAAGTTGACAACGCCAGACCGCCAGCCTACCGGCCACGGCCTGAGGACGGGTCCCGGCGCATGCCCCGACCGGGTCCGGCCTACCCCAATACACCTTCTGTCCAGCCAAGTTGACAGCGCTGGGCCAAGCCTTCTGGGTCACCCCTGCGGACCGCACCGACCCCGGACCGGTGACGGACTGGCGCCGGGTGGAGCCCTGCCGGCGGAGCCTTCCCGCACCTCGCCCGCGGTTGTTGTTGCGGGACGTCACGGGTGAGCTCAGACTTGTCGCGGTGGACGAGCCTCCGGAACGCGTGCGCCGCCGTACCGTGCCGGCTTTCGCCGTGACGCGCGAGGGCGTTCTCCTCGACCAGGTGCACCTCCATGGCCGAGGTCACGGCGGCCGGAAGCCCGAGGCGGGTCTTGGCGAGGAGGCCGTCGATGAGGCGGGGCGGTACGGCATTTGCGTGCGCGCCGGGTCCTCACCGGCGCGGTGAGCTGATCGAGACCGCGTCCGGTGAGTTCCGCCGGTCGAACTCCTCAGGTGCGGGCCACCTCCGCGCACCTCCGGCCGGGGCGAACTCGCGTGTCTGCGGCAGAAGTTGGTAGGAGGTCAGTGATGGTCGGCCGTCGATCAGCTCCGTCGGGGTGTGACCCCTGGGCCAAATTGCACGTCTTACGTTCGAGACCGCATCTCGACGGCCCCCAACGGAAGGTTCTTCGATGGACAGTCAGATCGTGAAGGTGAAGATTCACCCCGCCATCGGTGTCGCCCGGGTCGGCAACAGTGTCGAAGCACCCTTCATCGGCCCGGAATCACCGGACCAGAAGCCAACGGACCCCGGCTCCTACAAGGACGGTTCCGGGGCGCTCCGCAGGCAGGCCGCACGGTTTCGTGTGTACGGCTACAACGCCGCGGGGGAGGTGGTGAGGGAGCTGAAGCCGGGCGCCGAGGGTGTCTCCGAGATCCAGTGGACGGTGCATCTGGCCAACAAGAAGGCCGCCTGGTACCAGTTCCATCTGGCGCTGGACATACCCGAGGGCAACACGCTCGCGGCAGAGCAATACGCTCTGCGCAACGCCGACGTCGTGGGCGCCGAGAGGAAGAAGCTGGTCAACGACCCCGGAAGCCGCACCGTCCGCGGCTCGAAGACCGAGACGCAGAAGTTCGACACCGGCAAGATCATGGGCAAGGCGGTGTACCTCGGCGAGATCTCCACCCGTTCCGACGGCCGCCTGCTGGTGCTCGGTGGCCGGGGAAACTCCGCCTCCTACAATAACCAGCCGATCACCGGGGTCGCCAACAACAACACCTGGTACGACGACGTGTCCGACGGCCCGGTGACCGCGACGGTCCGTATCGACGGCAAGGATCTGACCGCCGCCCCGGCCTGGGTCGTGGTCGGGCCTCCGCACTACGCCCCCGGCGTGAAGTCCATACGTACCCTCCACGACCTGCTCTTCGACGTCTTCGTCCAGGCCGGTTCGCTGACCCGCCCGCAGCAGATCTCGTTCACCGATCACATCGAGCCGATCCTCCGCCGGTTCTGCGATCTGCAGTGGGTCAACCAGGGATTCGCGGCACAGTTCGGCTGGAACGGCCCCCACTTCTTCCTCTCGCCTGCCATGCGGAAGAGGCTCGCCGATCCGTCCGACCGGAACCGGGAACTGCGCCGCCAGACGTACGCCGCCCTGCGCGACTACGACCGGGACGGAAAGTCCCCGCTGCCGTGGCCGTGGATCTACGGCGACGCCATGGCCAGCACGCCCAAGTCCGTGCGTCAGCACCTGGTGCTGTCGCCGACCCAGGACTGGATGCTGCAGCGCTGGGCGGACGGGGCTTTCCGGGCCGGACCCCTGCGGCAGCCGCGCCCCACGGTCGACGACGCCCCCGTCGGCGAGCAGCCGGGGCTGTTGGACCGGGCGGCCCTGGAGAACTGCGCCGCCGACGCGTTCCACCCGGGGTGCGAGGTCACCTGGCCGATCAGGCACCCGAGCATGTTCAGTGAACCCTTCCGCATCCGGCACCGCGCCACCGGCACCGCGGAACCCGACTACGGGCCCACCCTCACCCCGCAGGAGGCGGTCGCCGCCAACGGCCCCCTGCACGCACAGGGGCCCGGAGACCTCACTCGCTGGATGGCCGCCCCCTGGCAGGCGGACACCGCGAGCTGCCGCTCCGGCTATGAGGTGCTGGCCAACCTGGGGCCCCGGTACAGCCCTTACCTGCCGACCTTCTGGCCTGCCCAGGTACCCAACCATGTCCTCAAGCTGGAGGACTTCGAGAAGGTCAACACGCCGTCGACCGGGAGCGACGACAGCGCCCGGGAAGAGGCGTTCGAGCGGCGGGCGACCTGGCTGCGCGGCCTCAACGGCACCATGAACCAGCAGCGCACACAGATGATCAAGGACTGGCCCAAGCTCGGCATCGTCGAGGTGCGCGACTACACAGTGGGCGACGGGAAGTTCCCGGAACGGATCCTGGTGGAGTCGCGCCCGGGACAACCGCTCGATCAGGCACCGGACACGGCGAACCTCGTCAACCTGCACGTGCCCGAGGCGGGTCCGCACGTGTTGTCCGCGGCGGCGGGCATCCGGCCCGAGGGAAGGCTCTCCCCCGAAACCGCCGAGGCCGCCTCCGCGGCACGGGTGATCGGCGAGGCCGCCCGGGCGACCGGCTACCGCGAGGAGGAGATCACCGCCGGATATCTCGAGATACTCGACCCCTTCCGCGACGCGCGGTGAGCGCCGCACTCGCTCCCGGCACGGACACCTACGACGTCGTAGTGGCGGGCGGCGGCCCGGCTGGCTGCGCCGCCGCGCTCGTGCTCGCCCGTGCCGGCCGTACGGTTCTGCTGGCGGACGCCGGCACCGGGCCGCCCAAGGTCGGCGAGACGCTCGTGCCCGCCGGGCGGGTACTGCTCGGCGACCTCGGCGTCGCCGACCGTGTTCTCGACTCGGGGCATCTGCCCTGCTACGGCAGCCTCTCGGCGTGGGGTTCGGCCGACCTGCACGCCGTGGACTTCATCAACGACCCGCACGGTCATGGCTGGCACCTCGACCGGCGGTTGTTCGACCGGCGTCTGCGCGACGCCTCGCGCGCGGCGGGGGCCGAGGTCGCCGAGGGCTCGGCCGTACGCGACACCGCGCGGACGCCGGACGGCGGCTGGACCCTGGTCCTGCGCGGCGGTACCGGCCCTGCCGGTACCCGGTCCGGTGGCGAGCGTACGGTGCGCTGCCGCTGGGTGATCGACGCCACCGGCCGCGCCGCCGCGATCGCCGTCCGCTCAGGGGCCCGGCGGCGGGTCGGGGACCGGCTCACAGCTCTGTACGTGCCCCTGGAGGCGGACCCGCTGGACACCGACCGCCGTTCCCTCGTCGAGTCCGACGAGGACGGCTGGTGGTACACCGCCCCGCAGCCCTCCGGCGGGCGACTGGTCGCCTACTTCACCGACGCCGACCTGCCCTCCGCCTCCCACACCGCACGCCACTTCCGCCGACGGATGACGGCCACCCGCCACGTGTCCCGATGGATCCACCGGGACGGGCCCCCGCCCATGTCACCTGCCGCGCCCCGCCGGGCCGCCGCGCACACAGCGCACCTGGACACGGTGTACGGAGACGGCTGGACCGCCGCCGGGGACGCGGCGGTCGCGTTCGACCCGCTCTCCTCCCAGGGCGTGCTGACCGCTCTCTACACCGGGCTGGGCGCGGGCCTGGCCGTCGACACCAGCCTGGGTCGCGCCCCCTATGGCGCGGACTCGGCCCTCGCCGCATACGCGGACAAGGTCGCGGCCGCACGGAGCGCGTATCTGCGCGGCCACCGTGTCATCCACGCTCAGGAGGCCCGCTGGACCGACCGCTCCTTCTGGGCGCGGCGCCTGGCCGACCTCCCGGACTCGTCCTGCCGACCGCAGGAAGGGCCCAGCACGTCATGAACACGCAACGGCCCCGAGTCGTCGCCGAGATCGGCTTGACCGTGCCGCAGCGAAGGCACTCGGCTGGACGGCGCCTTCCGGCCGGCGCCGACCGAGCGCGGCACCCCGGGTGTCGTCGGGGTGCCGCGCTCGTTCGCCGCTGTTGAGGCGCTGGCGGCCGCCGTCGCGGAGTGGCTACCCGGCGGCGGCCTGACCTGCCCGCCCGTCGTGGGGAACTCCCTGGGTGGGGCGGTCGCCTTGGAGCTGGCACGTATCGCGCGGTCGGCAGCGCCGTCGCGCTGTCCCCGATCGGGTTGTGGACGCGTGCCGAGGCCGCCCACGCTCTTGGTTCGCTTCGAGTCGCCCGTGCCATGGCGCGGGCCTGCGCCGAACCTCCCGGCTGGATCGCCGGCCACCCGATCGGGCGTACCGTGGCGTTCTGGCAGCTCGTCGCCCGGCCCTGGCGGATCCCACAGGAGACGGCGGCAGGCGCGCTGCGCAACCTGGCCCGCTCGCCCGGCTTCGAGCCGACGCGGCGCGCGGCGCTCGCCTACCGGCTGCGGGCCTTCACCCCGGCGGTCCCGGTCACGGTAGGCTGGGGCACACGGGACCTCACCCACAGTTACGGACAGCCTTTAGGGGTCTCACCGGCTTCCCGCATCCCCGGCCATGCTGCCCTTTCTCCGGCCACGCTGCCCCTTCCTCACCCCCGCTGTTCCCGGCCGTCGACGGGGGCGTCCAGCCGTTCGGCCACGGCGGTGAGGGCCTCGCCCAGCGGGAGCGCGACCCGGGCGACGGCGTGCTGGTAGCCGCGGGTCGGACCCAGGTTCACGATCAGCATCGGTTTCCTCGCAAGGGCCGCCTCGCGGTCGATGCGGAACCCGGACATCACGGTCAGCGAGGAACCCAGGACCAGCAGCGAAGCCGCCTCGTCTAGAAGCTTGCCGCAGTGCTCGACACCCGACGCGGCGCCTCTTCCCGGAGAACACGACGTCCGGTTTGAGGGCGCCGCCCGCAGGAGGCGCAGGACACCACCCGGAAGTCCCTGACCTGGTCGTCGGTGAGGTCGGCGTCCCGTCCGGGGTGATCCCGGCGCCCATCGGCGCGAAGTCCGTGTTGGCCTCCTCCAGCCGCCGCGCGAGTTCCCGGCGCGGGCTGGAGGCGCCGCAGGACAGGCAGACGACCCGGTCCAGACTCCCGTGAAGTTCCACGACCCCCTCGGCCCCGGCGGCCTGGTGCAGTTCGTCGACATTCTGGGTGATCACACAGGTGAGCAGCCCGCGCCGCGCGAATCCGGCCACGGCCCGGTGCCCGGCGTTGGGGCCAGCCCGCTCGAAAGTGCACAAGCCGAGGTGACTGCGCGCCCAGTAGCGGCGCCGGGCCGGAGCACTGGCCGTGAAGTCCTGGTACGTCATCGGGGTGTGTCGGCTCAGGCTCCCGACTTCCACCCCTCGCCCCGGCAGTCGGGGATGCCCGACTCCGTGGAGATGCCCGCACCGCTGGGCACCAGCACACGGCCGGTGCCCAAGCGCCTCGACGCATGCGCATGCCGCCAGCGTACGAAAGACCGAGACCCCCGGCTCCCGCCGTAACTCACCCCCCACCTGCACGCACCCCACCCGGCTGTTCGGGTGGGAGGTGGCTTCCGCCCGGTGAATGTGGGAACCCGGTGATCCAGAACACCGCACGATCACAAGGGAGGCCTACGTGGGCGACGAGCAGCACGCACAGCAGGATCCGACGACGCAGCACCCCAGGCCCGGCTTCCCCTCGCAGGACCAGCCGCATCCGGGGTGGACCGGCCCGATGGACCCGCCGCCGGACCACGGCGAGGACTCCTACCGGGGCTCCGGCCGGCTGGATGGCCGTAAGACGGTCATCACTGGCGGCGACTCCGGCATCGGCCGGGCCGTGGCCCTGGCGTTCGCCCGCGAGGGCGCCGACGTGCTGTTCACCCACCTGGAGCAGGAGGCGGACGACGCGGCGGAGACGACCCGGCTGGTGAACGACGCAGGACGCAAGGCGATCGCCGTCCCCTGCGACATCCGCGAGGAGGACGAGTGCCGGGCGCTCGTCGACAGGGCGGTCGAGGAGTTCGGCCGCATCGACGTCCTGGTGAACAACGCGGCGTACCAGATGTCTCAGCCGGACGGGATCGAGGCGATCTCGACCGAGCAGTTCGACCGGGTGATGCGAACGAACCTCTACGGCATGTTCTGGCTGACCAAGCACGCCCTGCCGCACATCCCGGAGGGCGGCAGCGTCATCAACTCCACCTCGGTGCAGGCGTACAAGCCGAGCCCGCACCTGCTGGACTACGCGATGACCAAGGGCGCGATCGTCACCTTCACGCAGGGACTGGCGCAGATGCTGGCGGAGCGCGGCATCCGCGTCAACGCTGTGGCACCCGGCCCGGTGTGGACGCCGTTGATCCCGGCGACAATGCCCGACACGGCGGAGTTCGGGAAGCAGAGCCCGCTGGGCCGACCGGCGCAGCCGGCCGAACTGGCTCCCGCGTACGTCTACCTCGCCTCACAGGAAGCGAGCTTCATCACCGCCGAAATCCTCAACGCGACCGGCGGCACCCCCCTGCCGTGACCCCACCGCGACGCCGCGCCCCATGCCTCCGCCGCAGGTGGTCCCTCCTTGGCGGCGAGGGGTCGCCACGCCCCGCGTGTCGAGTCGCTGCCGGTAGGTGGGGCCGGCGCGCAGACAAGCACGATCACCCGAAGGTTGGTAGTAGGCGAGTTCGCCGGGATCGGACAGGCTGCGGCGGGCCATCACCCATCGGTGATGGGTGGGCGGATCGGGGTCGAAGATGAAATTGGCGGGAAGCTTGGCCGCGGCCCAGTCGTAGACGCGCGGGCCCTTGGCGCCATCGCCGCAGGACAGCCGCTGCCAGGCATCGGAAGGGGCGTCCTTGATGAGCTGGTCGATGCGCCACATCCCGGCCAGGGACTTGATCTGCTGGGACTTGGGCACCGCGACCACGTAGCCGAGGTCGAGTTGTTCGAGCGTGCGGCGGAAGTGCCAGTCCTGCCCGTAGGCCTCGTCCGCGGTGACCCAGGTGGCGGGCAGGCCGGCGGCGATGCAGCGACGGACGATGTTCCGGGCCGGTTCGCCCTTGGTGGCAAAGCCCCGCTCGTCAGGGATCTTCGCCGCCCTGCAGCGGTCGCGGTCGGATGTCCAGGCTTTCGGCAGGTAGAGGTCCCGGTCGACCAGGGCCCGGCCCGATCTGGTGGCGTAGGCGGCGAACACTCCGATCTGGCAGTTGTCGATCTTTCCAGAGGTGCCGGTGTACTGTCGGCCGACCCCGGCCGAGGTGGTGCCTTTCTTGATGAACCCGGTGTCGTCGATGATCAGCACTCCGTCCGGCCCGAGACGTTCACCGACGTAAGCACGGACATCGTCACGCAGGGCATCCTCATCCCAGACGCTGCTGTTCAACAGCCGCTGGAAGCCGTCCGGAGTGCGGTGGCCTGCCCATTCCGCAAGCTGCCAGCCGTTCTTCCTTGCCGCTTGGCCCAGCAGACCGCGGACATAGTCCCGCATCCGCCACCGCAGATCCGCCCGACCGAACCGGCCCGCCACCCGCTCGAATACTGACTCCAACTCGGCGGCCCAGCAATCGACTTCAGTCATCCCCTCCATGTCAGGACAACGACAACCGCCAGCTCAGGACACGAACCGCTGCTGGAGTACTAGGGCGGGTCCAGTTGGTCGTGTGGCGGTCTCTTCAGCGGATCATGCCGGGCGCGGTACGAGCGGGGGATCTGTCTGGTCGAGAGTGAGCCCGGCTGGAGCAGCGCCTTGCGAAGGACAGGGTCACAGTCCCAATTGCGATGTCGCCTTCGCAGTGCTGGTGTCGTAGTCGGGTCGGGTGCCGTCCACACCGTGGTAGGCGGGACATGCGCGTTCATTGTCACGTTGATCCGTTCAGCACAGGGCTGGTTTGGCCGACGCGGCGGCCAGGCTCGCAGCTGCTGAGCGAGTCCATTTGGGGGAAATTCGCTCGCGCCTGTGTGCCGCTTCTGAGGTTGTGAGCGGCGCGGGGTAGTTGGCGCCTTGAGGGGGGCATGCTGTGACGGACGACGGATGCATCTTCTGTGCGATAGTGAGAGGTCAGGCGGACGCCGGCATCGTTCACGAAGATGACTCGGTGATCGCCTTCATGGATGTCCAGCCTGTCACTCCAGGCCACTTGCTGGTCATCCCCAAGGCGCACGCGGTGGGACTGGAGGATCTCCAGGAGGACGCCGGCGTCCAGGTCCGGAAAGTGGCGCATCAGCTCGGACGCGCACTGCGCCGGTCAAGCTTGCGATGCGAGGGCGTCAACTTGTTCCTTGCGGACGGCGAAGCAGCCTTCCAGGAAGTTTTCCACGTTCACCTGCATGTCTTCCCCCGCTTCGCAGGTGACCCGTTCCGCATTGATGCTGACTGGCGTGTGCAGGAGCGAGACCAGCTCGACAAGACGGCTACTGCCGTGCGTGGCGGCCTCGCTGCCCTCGACGCCAGCCCGTACTGACGACCATCGCTCTCCGGGACACAGTCTCACGTGGGGCAGTGCGTGTTCTGAAGGTGCGGCGTTGCGGCTCAAGGGTTGATTCCAGGAGCTGTCCGGGCTGAGGGGCAGAGGATCGTCAGCGGCCAATGCCGTCAGACCTGGCATCGGCTGCTGCTTTGGCGGCTCGCTCGATCTCTGCCCGTTGCGCTTCCCAGAAGGCCGCGTCGTGGTTCGGGGTCGTGTATTCGGCCGCTGTCCCTGTCGAGCCGTCGAGGTGTTCGCGCAGGATGTCGGCGTGTCCGGCGTGCCGGCTGGTCTCAGCGAGCGTGTGGACCAGGATGTTGAACAGCTTCACGTTGGGGCGTGGCCACCAGGGCACGTAGCCGGGGGAGTCAATGGCGAGGGCGTTGATCGTCGCGTCTGAGTGCTCCCATACGCGACGATAGCGGTCGGTGATCTGCTCGCGTGTCTCCTGCTCAGTGGCCCACATGTCGGCGCCACGCTCCTCGGCGTCGTCCCACCGGGGCAGGTGTTCGGGGAACGGTCGGTCGAAGACCTCGCCGAAGTACCTGGACTCCCAGAGCGACAGGTGCTTGACCAAGCCAAGAAGGTTGGTACCAGTCGAAGTCATGGGGCGGCGGACGTCGTACTCGCTCAGCCCGTTGAGCTTCCAGAGCATCGCCTTGCGAATCTCTCGCAGATCGTTGTGCAGATACTCTTTCGCGAAGTCATCGATCACGGGCTACGAGCCTGTCATGTGCGGCTAGTGCACTCAAGTGGTGGTCAGCCGCTGGCTGGTGCGGCCTTCCTCGGCCAGCTGGGAGTGGCGCCTCTTCGGGCGAGGCGTCTGGTCGCGAGGGTGATGGCTGCCCAGGTGATCAGGGTCTCGAAGTGCTGGATGAGCCGTTCGTAGTCCCTGGCGTGGCGGCGGGCGTGCATCATCCAGGCGAGCGACCTCTCGACGACCCAGCGGCGGGGCAGCACGACGAAGCCGGTCCTTTCGAAGGCCGAAAAGCCGGAAATGGTTCCGGCAACGAGCGACCAGCGTGTGGTCCCAGGCCGAGGGAGGAGCGACGGAGAACTCCAGCCGTACCAATCCGTCCTCGTGGATCAACGATCCGCCGGTGCTCGTCCAAGCGAGGCCCGGCTGGGTGCCGTTCATGAACCGGGTGTCCCTGGCCTGCGTCGAGCTCGTACTGAGCGAGGCACTGTTCGGCGGTGGAGGTCGGCCGTACAACGGCCGACCTGGAGGCGATCTGCGAGACCGTCCCCGGGCGGTGGGCCCTGGGATACACGGAGTCACTGGACGCCGAACCGCTCCTCTTCTGAACCCTCCCGATCTGGGCCTGTTGAGACGTCGCCAGCAGATGAGGCTGCGGCGCGGTCCGCTCCACGAGTTGCAGCTGGACGGACGTGGTCGGCACGTCGCCGACGGCCACCAGGGCGCGGGCGCTGTCGGTCGCCGCGCGGGTCCGGCGCTGCAGCACGGCCGGCACCAGGCCGGCGGCGTACGCCGGTGCCCGGTCGACGTCGCCGAGCTCCCGGTGGATCCCGACCTCCCGATGCCCGGAGTGCGTCTCTTTTCAGCCATGCCTCTATAGCGTCCCTGGACGGAAAGGTACTTCCGGACAGGGGCATGCACCTGACATTTTGCATCCACCACTCGTTTCGTACGGCCCGGCCGATGCCCTCAGCACGGCCGGGCCGTCTCCGGAGGACGCATTGATACCCCACATATCCAGCCGACCTAGACGCACGCTGGTGCTGGCGACCACGCTCGGCGCAGCCCTCGCGTTCGGCGCCCCGGGCGCCCTCGCGGGCACGCTCCCCGTCGTCCCCTCCACCGCGCCGGCCGCCAAAACCCACGCTCCGGCTGCCGTGCCGGCTTCCCAGAGTGCGACCTGGGTGGCAGGCACGCGTGCCTACCTCGTGATCACCGCCCCCGGTGACAGTTCGGCGGTCCGCTCCGCGATCACGGCCAACGGCGGCACCGTCTTCTCCAGCTTCGACGCCATCGGCGTGATCGTCGCGCACTCGGCGTCCAGCGGATTCGCCGCCACCATGCGCGGCGTCGCCGGCGTGCAGCAGGTCGGCGCCACGCGCACCTCGGACGTCCCGGCCGACGCCTACACCCCGGCACTCCCTGCCAATCCGCCCCAGGCCTCCACCCCGGCCGGAGAACCGGTCCGGGCCGACATGAGCCAGATCAAGGCCGACCAGGCCTGGGCCGTGAACCCAGGCTCCGCCGCCGTCAAGGTCGGCATCCTGGACACCGGTGTGGACGACCAGCACCAGGACCTGGCGCCCAACTTCGACGCGGCCGACTCGGTCTCCTGCGCCTACGGCAAGCCCGACACCCGGGCCGGCGCCTGGCGGGACGTCGACACGCACGGCACCCACGTAGCGGGCACCATCGCCGCGGCCAAGAACGGCAAGGGCGTCGTCGGCGTGGCACCCGGGGTGAAGATCGCCGCGGTCCGGGTCGCCGAGCCGGGCAACTCATTCTTCTTCGCCGAGAACACCATCTGCGGCTTCGTCTGGGCCGGTGACCACGGCTTCAAGGTCACCAACAACAGCTATTACACCGACCCTTGGCAGTTCAACTGCCCGGACAACATCGACCAGGCCGCCATCATCGAGGGCGTCAAGCGCGCCCAGGAGTACGCCGAGAGCAAGGGCTCCCTCCAGATCGCCGCCGCGGGCAACGAGAACTACGACCTCGCCCACAAGACGACCGACTCCGCGAGCCCGAACGACTCGACGCCGGTCACCCGCACCATCACCAACGCCTGCCTCGACATCCCGACCGAGCTGCCGGGCGTGGTCACGGTCGCTGCCAACGGCACGGGCGTCACCAAGGCCTCGTTCTCCAACTACGGTCAGGGCGTCATCGACGTCGCGGCACCGGGCAGCAACGTGTACTCCACCGTCCCCGGCGGCGGCTACGGCAGCAAGAGCGGCACCTCGATGGCCACCCCCCACGTGGCCGGCGTGGCGGCACTCATCGCCAGCGCCAACCCGGGCATCACCCCGGCGCAGCTCCGCGCCAAGCTGGCCGCCCAGGCCAACGACATCGCCTGCCCCTCGGACAGCCGCTGCACGGGCACGACGGCCAACAACTCGTTCTTCGGCGAAGGACAGGTCGACGCCCTCAAGGCCGTCGGAACCACCCCGCCGCCCGGCAAGTACTTCGAGAACCTCGCGGACCTCGCCATCAACGACAACGCGACCGTGGAGAGCCCGATCGCCGTAACCGGTGTGACCGGCAACGCCCCGGCCACCCTCAAGGTGGGCGTGGACATCAAGCACACCTACATCGGTGACCTGAAGGTCGACCTGGTGGCGCCCGACGGAACCGTCTACACGCTGCACGACCACGCCGGCGGCAGCGCCGACAACATCGCCCAGACCTACACCGTGAACGCCTCCTCGGAGGTCGCGAACGGCACCTGGAAGCTGCGCGTCAACGACAACGCCGCCTCCGACACAGGCAAGATCGACGCCTGGAACCTGACCTTCTAGCGCAGGGCCGGGCAACGCCCGCGTACAGCACGCAAAGCGCCGGCGACAGCTCCCCGCCCGCGGCCGAGGACAAGGCGGGCTGCGGTCTGTTCGGCCAGGGCTGCGAACTACTGGGCGGCAGAGGGCATATGGGCCCCGGCTGCGGTGTACGCCGCGGTCGGGGCCACCGTGCCGGAGGCGTCCACGAAGGCCGCGGATGGCCTGGAGCCGGTGTCCAGCTCACCGTGCACCTCCCTGAGGAGCTGCAGGTCCGTGTCCCCGCTGCCCGTACGATCAGCGGGGCCGCGGTTGCGCGCGCCACGGCCCCGAGGAGTGCTGGCCGGCTCGAGCGGCGAGCCGCCGTCCCGGCCCGGACCGCGGAGGCGGCCTCACGGCGGGAGGCCTACGCCTTGCGCACCGACTCCTGCTGGGCGGCCGCGAGTGAACCTGCGCGCCGCATCTTCCTCTCACCCATGGTTCAGGAGGACTCCAGTGCCGCGACAGGCACGACGCAAACACTCCGCCCAGGACGCCCACCAGCAGGGAGGCCGAATGCGAGGGAGGCGGGGCACCGAGTTCCGCGCACGGTTTCGCCCCCCGCAGCCCGTGTTTTCATCCGCTGGCACCGCGATGCCGACCGCGCCCCGAAGGCGGCGCTCCCCAGCTGTTCGAGGACTGGGAGAGCGAGACCATGCACGCCCACGGCTGGGCCCGCGCCAGGAACCCGAGGCTCCCTTCCGGTGGAGTTTGCCCCGATGGAGCAGAACGCCGAGCGGCTCGCGCTGCTCACGTTGGAAGAAGCGCACGACCTCCTCGGCCTGCTGCTCGTGATCGCCCAGGAGGGCGGTCCCGTATCGCCGCAGGCGGACCGGTTCGCACGGGAGATCGCTGCCCGCATCCCGGGCGAGAACTGACCTGCCGCGCCGCACCGCATCGGTGCGGGTCAGTTCGGCGGCGACCTTCCGGTCGGCAAGCACCTGGATGGGGGAGACCGGCGGCTCAGTACACCCCGCATGCTGGGCGGACGGTGCGGAGCGCTTGATGCCGAGCGTGTTCTCGTACGGCTGGAACAGCGACGGCTGCGGCGCGGCAGGGAGGGCACGGCTTGCGACAGCTGCCCATGCGCCGACAGGGGCCACTGACGTCCCCTGCATGGCGATTTCAGCCATGTGTTGCAGGTCAAGTGCATCAGACTTGGCTGAGACGTGTCGGCAGACACTCGCTGACGGTTATGACGGCCGTCGCTGTCCTTTCGGCGGCCGCACCGTCCCGGCAAGCGTCAAGGAGCCGGCTGACCTCCAGGTCGAGTCATACGTGCTGCCGGTCGGAGCGGTGAAGCCGTCTTCGGGGGAACTGCAGAGTGGAGCCGGCATGGCTCGGTTGCGGCAGCTCGCCAAACAAGCGGGGCCGGAGGCGCGGCTGGCCCAGGAGACGGTCGGGCCCGCGACTTCATACGCCGCCCTGTCACAGCGGGCCCCCGCCCTGCCCACGGAGGAGACGGCAGGAACGAGGCCGGCGGCGGTGGCTCCAGAAGATTACCGCGGCCGACCTGCTCGACGACAACGCCCACCCCGACGGCGGGCGTCTGCTGAAGGTGGCCAACATCGACCTCAACGCGCCGCTACCCGACCCGTGGAACGATCACCTAGCCCTGTGGGCCTCCCGCCGGCCCGCAGACGCACGCTCGCTCTCACAGTGCGTCGTGCGCCTGTCCGCACCCGAACTCGCCGCTGACCAGCTCATCGGCGTGCCCGAGATGGCGCAGCTCGGCAACATTGCCGCCTCCACCCTGCGCGCGTACATCGCGCGCAACCAGCGAGACGTGCCACCGCCACAAGCAATCGGCAACGGCCGCAACCTCTGGGCACGTTCCGTAGCCCTGGACTGGGCGGAAGGACGCGACCGCTCCCCAGAAAGCGCCGCTGCCAGGCTCAGCGCCGACGACGATGAGCTGCCGATCGGCCTGGCCGAACTGTGACAGCAGCTGACCCGCCGATTCATCGGCGCACTGTGGGAGCGGCCCGACCGGCGCAAGCGATGGGCCTTGCGTTTCCGCACCGAAAGAGCCGTCCACGAGGTCGCGGATGAGCTCGCCTTCAGCGTGGCAGCCGACACCGACAGCATCGTCAACGCCCACGACCTGGCTGCCACCGTCCGCCACGCCGTCCTCGACGAACTCGCCAGCGGCAAGGAACTCGACGAGTCGCTGGGCGATATGGGCCGACGACCTTCTACGGGATCACGACACCGGTGGCCAAAATGCTGGACTGGGTGATCAGACATCACCCCCGCACAGCGCACCACCTCATCGGCGAGATCATCGGAGACGCGGAACGTCGTGTCGCCATCCCGCGCGACGTCAGTGCAGAATCCATCCGCACTGCCCTGGGCCTCGACAGCACACTGCCACGCCAGGTACGGCTCGAGTTCCTCGAGCGCGCGCTGCCCCCAGCCGCCCGCTGAACCGACAACGCGCAGCATCGCCGGGGCCGAGTACGGATCGAGCATGCCTGCGCCCGCATGAAGTACTACAAGATCCTTGGGGCTGTCGACAGCGCGGCTACGGCCTCCACCAAGCCGTCGCAGACATGCCCAACCTCCCCTCGACGCGACGATGCTTACGCCTCGTCGTCAGGCTCTCGCGGGCGATTCCACAGCTGGTTCAGGCCCGCCAGGGCGCACGTCAGCGACCGCACGTTCTGACAGGAAAAATCCGTGAGGGTGGCCTGCAACACGGTCATACGGACGCACCGCCCCTTCCGTCGTAGAGCCGAGCAGCAAGGGTTCATGACAGAGGGAAAACAATGGCGAAGCAATCCACCAGGCTGTCGGCGACAGGGCTCGCGCTCGGCGCGGCTCTCTCCCTGCTCGGCACTGCCGGGGCCGCCGAGGCCGCGCCCTCCGGCACCAACGGCTACGCGACGACCGTGCAGGCCAACAGCAATCTGCGTGACTCCCCCACCACCAGCAGCCGGATCTGGGGCACCACGACGAAGGTGACCGAGGCCGGCGTCGAGTGCTACACCCGCGGTCAGCGCGTCACCGCGGGCGGATACACCACGACGTCTGGTACTTCGGCACCGTCATCGACTACGACATCGGCCACCTCTACAGCAACGTGTGGATGTGGGGCGGCAACGTGAACGTGGGCGCCGACCCGGCGCCCGGCATCGACTCCTGCTGATTCCGAACCGGACCGAGGATTACATCCATGACCAAGCGAAGTGTGTCGACCGCGGCGGCCGGGCTCGTGCTCGGCGTGGCCGTCTCCCTGCTCGGCACCGCCGGGACCGCCGAGGCCGTGCCCTCGGGTTCCCCCTACGCGACGACCGTGCAGGCGAACAGCAACCTGCGTAGCGGCCCTTCCACCCGAGCCGATCTCGTTGGCACCACGACGAAGGTGACCCGGGCCAGCATCGATTGCTGGCTCGGTGGCCAAGAAGTCACCGTGGGCGGATACACCACCAGCGTCTGGTACCGCGGCGTCGTCGGCGGCTACGAGCTCATGAACGTGTGGATATGGGGCGGCAACGTGAACGTGGGCGCCGACCCGGCGCCCGGGATCCCGTCCTGCTGACCGACTCACCCCCCAATCCCTACTGAACCGGATCGCCGCCCGCAAGACCGCCCCGCGAAACCGAGGGCCCGCTGTGCAGCGAGCTCGGGCATCTGGTCCGCCTGTGCGCACGCGGCGCCCTCATTTGTGCCTGGCGCAAAGGGAAATGACAGAGGCAAGGAGGTGTCGCTCACTCCTTGCCACTCTCAACGTATAGCGCACCGGGGGGATTGCGGCAAGGCCCTCATCATGACGCAGTATTTCCGGTGCCAGACAGAACCGGGGGCTGGAGGTACACCGGCATGACCGACCGCAAGAGTTCTCGATTAAGAGGAGCCGAGTCGTTCGAGGCTCTTGCCTCGGCATTATTCGCCCCGTTGCGGGTTATTGATCCATGCCCGTCAGCGTTCGAAGCCGTGGTTGACCAGACAGACATCGGGCCCTTGGTCGTCGCTCGTATCCAGGCCACCGCTGCAACGGTGATGCGGGACGGCCGCAGTATCACCTCCGGCGACGTGGAGTGGGTGCACTTCAATCTGCACCATCACGGTCCGCTCAGCGCGACCCAGGATGACCGCACCACGACGGTGAAACCGGGTGAACTGTTCGCCTGTGACAACACCCGGCCCTACCGGCTCATCGGCGCCGACCTCATTGACATGACCGTGCTCTGCGTTCCCCGGACAAGTCTCGGCAGGCACGCCAACTCCATATGCCGGCGCACGGCGCTCCCCCTGTCGCCTCAGGACGGGATCGGCAGACTCTTCAACCATGCCTTGTCCGGCATCGACGAGGGCCTCCCTCGTCAGGCTGTGGCACGTACGTATCTGGCCGACGCGCTCACCGCACTGCTCCTGGCCGCTTTCGCCGACACCACCCCTGAACGCGCTTCCGTCGCCAGCGACCTCGTCGACCGCATCCGCGCCTATGCACTGGCCCATCTTGGCGACCCCCACCTCAGTGCAGAAGGAGTCGCGCGCCGGCACCACATCTCAATCCGGCACCTCCACGCGCTCTTCAAAGGAAGCGACCTGACCTTCGCCGCCTGGGTCCGGCATGAACGTCTGCTACGCATTCGGCGGGACCTCCTCGACCCCACCTCCGCGGGCATCTCGACAGCCACGATCGCAGCACGATGGGGAGTACACGACACCAAACACCTCGGCAGAGCCCTGAAGCGCGAGTTCGGCGAAACCGTCAACGACCTACGTTGCGGGCAAGGTCAATCTGACGGCTGATGGCAGTTTCCGACGAGTCATCTTGCCGTTGCAGCGTGTTGCAGAAGTGCGGCTGTCCGCATGGCTCAGCGGTGGATGACCTGCTGTTTCACCCGGCGAGGGCGAGGTTGTGCAGGGTGGCGACGGCATGGTGTAGGCCGTCTCCTTTCTGGCGGCGGTCGCGGAGGATCTTCCAGTTCTTCATCCGGGCGAAGGTGTGCTCGACGCGGGCTCGGACGCGCCGGTGCTCGGCCTTGTCCTCCTCTTGGCCGCGAGGGAGGGGCCGACCGGCGCGTCTGAGGTGCGGGACCATAAAACCCGTGCCAGGTAGGCGCCGTCGGCGATCACGGTCGGGCCGTCAGCCTTCGCGGGCAGATCTCACTCGCGCCACACGTGGGCGTCGGCCTTGTTCCCAGGCGCCGACCGGGCCGATGCGACGACCTGGCGACTGTCGGCATCGATGATGGCCCCCGAACCGTCAACGGCAGACACCACTGCCGACCGCCACCGGGAGCGTTCCCCGCCCCGCTCCCGCACCACCCTCAGCAACCGCTCGAACTGGTCCATCCGCAACCCTGTGAACGTCTCCACCCACAGCGGCTCAGCCCTCAACGCCCCTTGCGTACAAGGAGAATGCCCGGATCCCCCTATGCGCGGGAACCTTACTGCCGCGTTGTGCACTGTGCACGAACTGGTGAGTCGCGGTGCGCACATTGGTGCTCTTGGGATGCGCCTTGCGCCTACGGTCATTACAAGCGATGCACAACCTGAGTCTGCAGTCTCCTTCTGCTACCGCAGACTCGCCAAATGCAATGACGTCTGACAGCACGTCAGTTGCTGGAATCGCTGTTCAACGGAGAACGGGGCGCCCGGAGACGCCGCCGGCCCGGGGCATTGCGATGGGCGCCTCGGTGGTAGCCGGCACCGGGACCCTGCTTACTTGGAGGGAAGACACATGCGACGCAACTACAGGGCGACACTGACGGCTGCGGCGGCCCTGACCTTGGCCGCGACCGCGATGGGTGTGCAGACCGCGTCGGCGGCCCCCGTCAAGGAGGCGAGCCCGGCGGTGGCGGCCTCCCCCTGCGGCTGGTACACGTCCCTGAGCAAGGCGTACTACAACCACTGCGGTACTGGCAACGTCGTCATCTTCGTCGACCGGCTCAACATCGGCGGCATCCGCGACTACGAGAAGTGTGTGACGCCGGGCGACCACTTCCTGGGCAGCTGGCCTGACTTCCTGGGCGCCTGGTACGTCGGCAGGACCTGCTGAGCCCCGACCCAGCGCTGCTGGGCGGTTTCGTTTGGATCAGCCGGTCGTTGGTCCGGGTGTGCCGTTGACCGATGCCCAGTGGGCGCGGAGCGGTCCGTTACCCCCGGGCCGCCCGCCGAAGCGGGGCGGCCGCTGGTGAAACCATCGTGAGATGATCGACGCAACCGCCTCGTGCAGGCGCCGCGCCTTCGGCCCTGGTCGACGAGGACGGCGCCTGCTCCATGCTCGGAGCCATCCGAGCGAGGCGCGGGGAGATTGCGGTTTGGAAGCTCACGGCGGTGCGATCTGCGGGACGTCGTCGGGGGAGAGGTCTGGTCGAGTGCCGTGCCAGCGTGAGGCGTGGCGCCGGCGCCGAGGTGGCGGGCCAGGAACGCGCGCACCACGTCTCTCGCGGCGTCCTCCTCCCAGCAGGCGCGTTCAAGCAGGTGGTGCAGGCGATACGGCCGGTCCAGGCCGACTGCCTCAGCGATCGACCAGCAGTTGCCCGCAACGCCCGGCATCAGTAACCCGCGCAGGTACAACACCCCGTTGGCCCGCAGGTCGCGGCGGCGGTAGACCGGCGCGAGGTCTGCGGCGAGCTCGGCGAATACCGCTTCCATTTGCTCGGGATCTGCACTGCGCCACAGTGCAGATCCCGAGCCGCGGTCACCTCGCACGGCGCCTATCACCCCGATACCTCTGCGCCACTGCCGCGAAGGCGGCCTTGGGTTCCCACTCCATGTCCGGGTAGGTCTGCCCCCGGCACCCTTCGAGGAGTTTGACGATGCCCAGCCCGGCCCGGTCCAGATCGTCCCTGGGGTCGCCATCCGGGCGGTGCGGGTAGCCAGGCAAGGCGAACAAGAACACGAACGCGCTGTCCACGCCCTCGGTCTCGAAGATCTCCAACAGTTCGCTCAGATATGCGGCCTGGCCGGCCTCGTCACGCTCGTACATACCGTTCAGCCGTACAGGGGCCTTGGTCTCCGGGTCGTGCTCGACCACTTCCAGCACCCGCCCACCGCGGTCTCCCGCGCCGCGGTAGGCCGCGGTGCCGAACCCGGTGATGGCGAGCGGTTTCGGGCCTTGGGCCAGGGTGCGCACCGCGTCCCGGAACCGGTCGGCGACCTCGGCGGAGCGGATCAGCTCGAACGTCACAACGTCGAAGGGAGTCCAGTCGACCTGCTCGAACTGGATGGATGCATAGGTAAGCTTGCCCTGGAACCACTCGCGGACCGTGGCTACGGCGTCGCGGAGGAATGCGTTGATGCGCACGCCGAGCTCGCGCATCGCTTCGGCGCGCCGCTCGGGTTGGCTCATCAGCTGCTCGACCCGCTCCTCGGGGCTCTCTCCGGGCAGGAACCCGCGGTTCATCACGCTCAGCTCGACCCCTGCGACGAACACGACTGTGGCCCCCTGCTGCCGGAGCCGTTCCGCTCGCTCGGCGCAGTCGCGGAAGAGCGTGAGGATCTGCTCCGGATCCAGCTCCAGCGGATAGGGCGAGAACCAGACCTCCAGGCCGAGCTCGGCGGCGGCACCGGCGGCCAGCTCCAGTCGGTCCGGGTCGCCGCCGATGATCTGGATCGCGTTGCAGTGCAGGTCGTCGCGGATGATGGCGAGCTCGCGCCGAACCACCGCGGGGTCGAAGTGCTCGCGGGATATCTGGCCGTGCACGACGAATCCGGTGTCGTAGGTCATTCCTCTTGCTCGCATGGTGACGGCCTCTCTGTCGGTCCCGGTCGGGGCGAGGCTGACAGTAAAAATGCGTGCGCGCAAGTTTGCGTGCACGCAGTCTGTGTGGAACGCTGACACCGTGACGACACCACCATCAAGGCTGCGGGAGCGGAAGAAGCAGGCGACGCGCGAGGCGCTGCGCGAGGCGGCCCTGCGCCTGGCCGTGGAGCGCGGGCCGGACCAGGTGCGGGTCGAGGACATCGCTGAGGCGGCCGGGGTCTCGCCGCGCACCTACAACAACTACTTCGCCAGCCGCGAGCAGGCGATCGTCTCCGCTGTTACCGCGGACCGGGAGGCGCGGATCGCGGCGGCGGTCGCGGCCCGGCCCGCAGGAGTGCGCCTGGCTGACGCCGTCACCGAAGCAGTGGTCGAGCAGTACACGAACACCGGTGAGCGCGAACGCGAGGCGCTGCTGCTGATCACCACCTGGACCGCGCTGCGCGACGCGTTCCTCGATACCACCGCCGACATCGAGCCCCCTCTCACGCCAGTGATCGCCGAACGCCTAGGTGACGCCGGAGCACACACAGCCCGCGTTCTCGCGGCAAGCGTGGCCGCGGCGGTTCGCATCGCGTTGGAAGGTTGGCTTCGGCCGGCCGGGAACGCAGAGGCCGCCGGGAGCTTCGGCACCGGAGGACTGGTCGTGCCCTCCGGCTCACTGCCCGACCAGCTCCGCGCGGCACTGGCCCCGCTCGCGCCCGCGTTCGATGCCGCCGAGCGACGCACCCAGCCGTGAAGTCGACCCAACTGGGGCATCCGCTGAACAAACTCTAGATCCGGAACATGCCGATGCACCCGGCCGTCATCATTCTCGTCAGCCGATCAAACGTAGATGCCGCCGCGTCAGGTCGCGATCTACGACTGGAGTACTAGTACTCCAGCAGCGTTTCGCTATCTGGCCTGGTCAGAGGCATCGCTGGGAGTGTAGTTGGCGGATGGCCTGTCAGGGGCGGTCTTGCCGGACCGCCCCTCCAACGAGTGGCATCGAGAACTGTCCGAGCTGTGATGAGGGCAGCCGCCCCGCGTGATCGACGACCTTGCCGACGCGACCTGGGACCGTGAACTCGACGACCTCTTCCTGCGCATCGGCCACCGCTTCGGCCGCGCAGACCTACGACGCCGCGTGCGCGACTACGTCCGCGCCCTGCTCGGCCCGGTCGGCCGCAAAAACGGCTGGCAACTGGCCGAACACGCAGGCCACCGCACCCCCGACGGCCTGCAACGGCTCCTGAACGGAGCCACCTGGAACGCCGACGACGTCCGCGACGACCTGCAGACATACGTCGCCGAACAACTCGGCGAAGCCGACGGGGTCCTCATCCTCGACGACACCGGCTTCGTCAAGAAAGGCACCACCTCCGCGGACGCGCAGCGCCAGTACTCCGGCACCGCCGGCCGCACCGAGAACTGCCAGATCGGCGTCTTCGCCGCCTACGCCACCACCCGCGGACGCGCCCTGGTGGACCGCGAGCTGTATCTGCCCAAGTCCTGGACCGACGACCGCGAACGCTGCCGCGCCGCCAAGATCCCCGATGAGAGGACCTTCGCTACCAAACCAGAACTTGCCAGGGCCATGGTGCTGCGCGCCTCGCCTCGCCGCTGCCGATCGCCTGGGTGACCGCGGATGCCGCCTACGGCCAGGAATGGCGCTTTCGCCGGACGCTGGAAGAAACCGCCGTCGGCTACGTGCTCGCCGTCCCGAAGTCCCAGCAGATACCGCGCTTTGGCCGTATCGACCACCTCTTCACGCAGGCACCGCACGAGGCATGGGAGAAGCACTCGTGCGGCGACGGCGCCAAAGGCCTGCGTGTCTATCACTGGGCTGCCGTCCAGCTCCCGGTGATCGAGGACTTCGACGGCGAGCGGCCCACGCATCACCGCTGGGCACTGGCCCGGCGCAGTATCAGCAGACCCGATGAGATCGCCTACTACCTCGGTTATGCCCCGGTGGGCACCGGCGTCGACCGGCTCGTGAGCGTTGCCGGGCGCCGGTGGGCGATCGAGGAGTGCTTTCAGGCCGCTAAGCAGGAATGCGGCCTGGACGACTACCAGGTCCGCCGCTACCCCGGCTGGCACCGCCACATGACCCTGGCCATGGCCGCCCACGCCTGCCTGACCGTCCTGCGCGCCCGTGAGCTGGACAAGGAGAAAGCAGAAACGGATCCATTCGTGGGCCATGGGGTTCATGTGACCACTTGCGCGGCACTGATCATTTCGCGCCACAGGGCCAAACCCTTCCCCACTACGTCGGCTTGTACTTCCGCCAGCGCACATCACGGAAAGTCCCCCCATGAACCACAGAACCGAAGTCGTGCCCCCGCCCGCCTTCACGCCGAGCGGTCGCCACGGGCACCGCAAACCGAAACAGTTCGGCGCGGGCGCCCGCCGCGCCCTGGCCATGGCCGTGTCCGTCGCGTCGGTGGCGCTCCTCGGCCCCTCGGCCTTCGCCGCCGACGGGAACACCACCGCGACGAACCCCGACACGGCCCCGGACACGAACGAGGGCCTCGACTCCGCCGACCAGGCGATCGCCGCGAACCTCAACACCCGCGTGCTCGACGAGCGCCTGGGCGGCAACGTCAGCGGAGTGGTGCTGGACGCCGAGTCGGACGGCACCGTCTGGGACCACAACAGCGCCACCGCGCTGATGCCGGCGTCCAACACCAAACTCGCCACCTCGACCGCCGCCCTGACCGTGCTCGGCCCGGACCACCGGTTCAAGACGAACGTCGTCTACGGCGACGGCACTCTCACCCTCGTCGGCGGCGGCGACAGGACCCTGACCAGCGCCGACCTCGGCGAAATGGCCAAGGACGCGGTGGCCGGGCTGAAGGCCGCGGGCCTCACCGGCGTGAAGGTGGCCGTGGACGACAGCCTCTTCCCCGAACCGACCCTGGCCCCCGGCTGGAACGACGGCTACTACCCCGACTCCGTCGCTCCGGTCCGCGCCCTCGTCGTTGACGGACACGGCGTCAACGACACCTCGATCGACGCCGGACAGGTCTTCGCCAAGCAACTCGCCGCCGACGGCATCACCGTGGACGGCGAGGTCACACGCCGGACGGCGGACATCACCGACGTACCGGTGGCCTGCCACGAGTCCGCCAAGCTGTCGGACATCGTCTACCACATGATCAAGGTCAGCGACAGCAACATCGCCGAGACCCTGCTGCGGATGACCGCGCTGGGCGCCGGGCAGCCCGCCACGTTCGAGGGCGGCACGGCGGTCGTACGCGATGTGCTGAGCCGGCGGTACGGAGTGTCGCTGGAGAACTTCGAGATGTACGACGGGAGCGGCCTCTCCCGTGCCAACCGCATCCCGGCCCGGACGCTGGCGGAGATTTTCGACCTGCTGACGGAGAAGCGCTATGAGCACCGGCTGAGCTCGATCCGTGACGGCCTCCCGGTCGCGGGCGAGGCCGGCAGCACTCTCGGCCCGGAGTGGGGCCGCTTCGACGACGCGAACTCGCAGTGCGCCCTCGGCAAGGTGCACGCGAAGACCGGCACCCTCACCGGCGCCATCGCATTGAGCGGCCTGACCCAGGGCAAGGACGGCCGGTGGAAGGTCTTCTCCTTCGTGGAGAACGGCTCCACGGCCAACAACAACGCCATCAGGGACGCGATGGACGGCCTCGCCGCGACCGTGAACGGCTGCTGGGCCTGACACGAACGTGCGCCCCGGGTGCGGATGCCCGGGGCGCACGTTCTGTGTGAATGCTGTTTCCACCGTGCTGTTTCCGTCGCCTGCTGTCATCGCGTCAGAAGGCCGGCTTCCAGCTCTTGCAGCCCGTGTCCACGCTGTAGACGTCCCACGCTGATGAGCGTGCCCGAGGACGCCGCCGAGGTCAGCGCCGAGGAGACCTGGGACGCTGGACAATCCGATGGACCTCGCGGAGGACCTGCGGATCGGCAAGCTCTCCCTCCCCTGGAGGACCCTCGACACCGCGGTCTGCGGAGCGAGGACGCGATGGCAGGCCGGTACGGCACCGCGAGGCTGCGTCGGCTCGTCGGTCTGCAGACTGACCGGGGGACGGCTACTTCCGCGCGGCCGAGGAGCAGCTCCGCCATGCCTCCGCTCCAGGGTGCGAGGTCGTCCTCCAGTCCATCGCCCAGGCGCGACAGATCCTAGCGGCCCGTTTGCGTCGGCCCAGGCCGGCAGCGTTCACGAGGCTTGACGTGGGACCATCCGGAGGCTTTACGCCGTGTTCACCAGCTGATTCCGGCCGCCACCGGCAGGTGGTCGCTGCCGGTGGCCGGCAGCGACCACGAGCTCTCCGGCTCAACGCCGCGGACCAGGATCTGGTCGATCCGCACCACCGGGAGCTTTGCCGGCCAGCTGAAGCCGAAGCCATCCCCGGCCGCGTCCTGGGCCGAGCGCAGCTGCGAGGTGATGCCGGCGAACGCGCGGTCGTCCGTGGTGCCGTTCAGGTCGCCGAGCAGCACCACCCGCTCGTTCTGCTCGGCGGCGATGGCCTTGCCGAGCGCCTGCGCGCTTCTGTCCCGCGAGTCTGTCCAAAAGCCCGCCCTGGGATTCACCCGTGCGGACCCCAGGTGGGCCACATACACCGCCAGCGGCCCCTGGTCCGTGGCCGCCGTGGTGCGCAGTGCCCGGGTCGAGTCCATCTTGATGTCGGCCGACTTGGTGTCCGCCAGCGGCCCGAAGTCCAGCTTGATGTCGACCGGCCGGGTGTCCGACAGCGGCAGCTTGCTCCACAACCCGACCGTGCCCTTGACCGTGTGGTACGGGTACGCCTTCGCCAGGCCCTCCTCGTACAGCGGCTTCGCCTGCGGGGTGATCTCCTCCAGGGCCAGCACGTCCGCGCCGGAGGCGGCCAGGTCGCGGGCGGTGCCGGCCGGGTCGGGGTTGCCGGCGGCGACGTTGTGGCTGGCCACGGTGAGGTCGCCGCCCGGGTGGGACTTGTCGCCGAGCAGCCTGCCGAAGAGGCACAGCCACACTATGACCGGCAGCAGCAGCGCGACGACCGCGGAGGCGGAGCGGCGCCACAGCGCCCCGGCCAGCAGCACCGGGATGAACAGGCCGAACCACGGTAGGAGGGTCTCCACCAGGCTGCCGAGGTTCCCGATCCGGTTCGGGATCTTCGCGTGCAGCAGCATGAACAGGCCCAGCAGCAGCGATAGCGCCGTGAGCACCGGGCCGCGCTTCCAGGGCCCCGGCCGGGAGCCGATGCGGATCGCCCGGCGGATGCCCGCGCGCTGGGTACTTGGGCCGGTGTCCCGGGGGCCGACGCCTTCCTGTCCGGTCTGCTCCGCCGTGTCGACCTGCACCATCGGCAGTCCTCGCTCACTGTCGGTGTTGCCTGTACGAAGAGTGCTGGTCACTACTGCATCCTCGGGTCCTGGATGGGATCGGCATACATTCTGACAAAAGCCATTTCGTTCTCCCCGTAAGCGGCCAGGAGTTCGCCCCGATGGCCCATCGAGATGGGCTCTGATCCACTCGTTGTGGTCCGGTCGCAGAGGGTGACGATGCTCAGTCCGCGAGAAGGATTTGGCGTCGGAGGAGGTCGAATCCGGTCCGGCCGTACCCGTCCCTTTTGTTCCGCTTCACCCTGTTGACGTTGCCCTCGACCTTGCCGGAGCTCCACTCCAGGGTGAGTCCGGCGGCGACGGCGTCGAAATCCTGCCGTAGGCCACGGGCCAGGCTCCGCAGTTGCTTCAGCCCGGTGTGCTCGGCACGGGTGAGCCGGCTGCCGAAGTCGCTGCCACGGCGCTCGGTCATCATCTGTGCGAAGGCGCGCACGCAGTCGGCGACGGCTGCCAATTCCGGGCAGCGGCCAGGAGTTGCTTGCGCTTGAGCGCGTTGTTCTCGTCGATCTTGTCGGGGTGCGCGGCGATCGGCCAGGTGGCTTTCCGGACGGTCAGCTCTTGGGCTTGTCGGGTGCGGGTTTGCCGCTGGCCCGGATCTGTTGCAGGTGACGGCGGACGGTCCGCTTACTGTCGCAGTAGCCGAGCTCGACGATCTCCGCATGAAGCCGTGCCGCATCCGTGCAGCCCTCGTTCCAATGCCGGTACAGATAAGGCGAGTAGGCGTGGATTTGGCCGTAGCGGCGGGAGCCGGTTCCGCGGGAGGCATCGTCAGGGGTGGCGGCGTGTGCGTAGCGCCGCACTGTCTTGCGGTCGAGCCCGAGGGTCTTGGCAATCACCTCGATCTGCACGCCCTTGTCGTAGAGGGCATGCATCGCGGCGTGGCACTCGCGTCGCTTGATCGCGCGCAGCCGTTCCATGGGCCAATGGGCTTCGGCACGTCGTCGGCTGCCGTGGCGGAGCCTTCACGACGGCGGTGTCGGCGGTCGTGTCCTCGGCGGGCTCGGCTGAACGCTTGCGATGTTTGCCAACGAAAACACGTCCACGCGCTCGCCGGTCTCTACGTCCATCAGGATTCCCGTAGACGTGGCCCTTCTTGAACACGAAGTCGTCCACACCCAGGACCCGAGGGGCCGTGCCGAGCTTCTTCTCCGGGAGCTTGCCCAGCAGCCTGAGCAAGGAGTTCGCCATGAGAGGCCCGGCCTCCACCCGGTCCGGCGCAATGCCGGACAGCTCGCGGGCGGCAGGTCTGCATAACGTGGATGCGCGCGTACGACACCACAGCCAAGGCCGGCACGCTCAACACCCCGGAAAGGGCGCGATGTTCGACACGAAGACGTGGGCGTGTTCCTCGGCCTGGACGTCGGCAAGAGCGCTCATCACGGCTACGGGCTCACCCCGGCCGGGAAGAAGGTCCTCGACAAGCAGCTGCCCAACAGCGAGCCGAAGCTGCGGGCCGTCTTCGACAAGCCGACCGCGAAGTTCGGCACCGTCCTGGTGATCGTGGACCAGCCCGCCTCCATCGGAGCCCTCCCGCTCACCGTCGCCCGCGATGCAGGCTGCAAGGTCGCCTACCTGCCCGGACTCGCCATGCGCCAGATCGCCGACCTCTACCCGGGCAAGGCGAAGACCGACGCCAAGGACGCCGTGGTGATCGCGGATGCCGCCCGCACCATGCCGCACACCCTGCGCTCGCTGGAACTGACCGACGAGATCACCCCAGCCTGGAACGCGTCCTGGGCCCACGCCTGGACCACCCCGCGGTGACCTGGCTGCTGGAACGCTACGACTCCCCGGCCGCGCTGCGGAAGGCCGGCCGCCGCAGACTCGTCGAAGTCATCCGGCCCAAGGCCCCACGCATGGCCCAGCGGCTGATAGACGATGTCTTCGACGCCCTGGACGAGCAGACCGTCGTGGTCCCGGGGACCGGCACCCTCGACGTCGTGATCCCCTCCCTGGCCCGCTCGCTCGCGGCCGTCCACGAACAACGCCGGGCCCTGGAAGCCCAGATCAAGGCCCTGCTGGAGGACCACCCTCTTTCCAAGGTCCTGACCTCGATGCCGGGGGTCGCGGTCAGGACCGCCGCAGTGCCGCTGGTCACCGTCGGCGACGGCACCAGCTTCCCCACCGCCGCCCACCTCGCCTCCTACGCCGGGCTGGCCCCGACCACCAGGTCGTCGGGAACCTCGATCCACGGCGAACACGCCCCCAGAGGCGGCAACCGGCAGCTCAAACGGGCGATGTTCCTCTCCGGGTTCGCCGCCCTGCACGACCCCGCCTCCCGCACCTACTACGACCGCTGTCGGGCTCGGGGGAAGACCCACACGCAGGCCCTACTCCGCCTTGCCCGACACCGGATCAGCGTGCTGTTCGCAATGCTCCGTGATGGCACCTTCTACGCACCCCGCCTTCCCGAAGCAGCCGTCGCATGACCAGCTCAGGCTTTACGAAGGACATAGAGGCACCCCCCCGCCGGACCAGGGGGTCTATGACGACCTTCCGCCCCGCCACCGCCAGGTTGGCCAGACGTCGGTGGCATCGCCCGTGGATACGGCTGGACGTGCAACCGCACCCTGGGCAGGGTGCCTGTCGGCTCACCACCCGCGCCGCGACGGCCACCGCTTCGTCGTCCACCGTGATCTCCTCCACCGCAACCGACTTCAGGTTGGAGAAGGCGGTCCAGAGTACGCTGCATCCACACGAACGGTGAACCGATCAGAGGTCTGTAACGCAACGTCACACGGCTACAAGAAGTGGATCAGAGCCGCTTGTCATGGCCGCATTAGTTCGCCGCGGCCAACCATCCGCTGCGGGCGCGGCAGGTGTGCGAGGCGATGGACATGGAGATCGCGCCCAACACCATCAACAACACCCGCCTGAAGCTCAAACGGCTTGTCGAGCGCGGAATCCTGGCCGAGACCGAGCAGGGCTTGTTCACTCAGCCGTGGCCGTGAGCCGCCCGGCGTCGTCGCGACCTGCCCGCTCACCTCGAACGAAGCGACGAATCGGAAATCAACTCACGTATCATCCTCTCGTGACGTTGATCTGGTGTGATCAGGGTCGTGAGGGGCCGACCGCGGCCGCCGCAGGCAAGGTGGATCTTGGTGGCCGGTTCCTCCTCGGGAGCGGCCGAGGGCGGAGTCGATCTGCATCAGCCAGTCGATGTCACCGGCCGCATTCGCGCGGGCCTGGATCTGCTGGAGAGCCCGGGTGAACACGCCGCAGCGCGTAGCGGCGGAAGCGGGTGTAGATCCCCTCAAAAAAGCGCACTCCCCGCCTTCCACTCCTCCCACGACAGGTTCCAGCCGTTGAGACCGTTGGCCGCATCGACGGTCTCCTCGCCCGAGTTCTCCACGATGACGACGTCGCCGAGCATCGAGCTCTCGTAGAACTTGTAACCGTCCATGGAGCCGTCGTTTCCCCCCTTGGCGTCGCGCAGGCCGACGCAGCCATGGCTGGTGTTCTCGTGTCCGAACACGGAGGGGGAGGCCCAGTAGTTGCCGTGGATGAAGGTGCCGGATTTGGTCAGCCGCTGGGCGTGCGGGACGTCCGGGATGTCGTACTCGTCGTCGAGGTCGACCGTCGAGGACTGCATGCGGGTCTGCTTGTGTCGGTTGCTGATCACCATGATCCCGCACCAGGTGGCGTGGTCAGTGTCGCCGCCGGTGACGGGATAGGTGGCGACGGTCGCACCGTTCCTCCTGACGGTCATCTCCTTGCTGCCGAGGTCGACGGTGCTGATCTGCTCGCGCCCGATGTGGAAGGTGACGTCCTCGGACTGGACCCCGTAGACGCCGTCCGCGCCCTCGACGTCCTTCAGTCGCAGGTTGAGCCTGATCGTCGTGCCGGACGCCCAGTAGGTCTCCGGCCGGAAGTCGAGCCGGGTGTCGCTGAACCAGTGACCGACCACCTCGACCGCGGGTTCGGCGGTCACCGTGATTGCCTTTTCGACGGCGGCCATGTTCGTGACCGCGTGCGTGAAGTTGATCGACACGGGCATGCCGACGCCGGACGTGGAGCCGGCCTCCGGGGTGACGTTCCCGACGAAGGTTTCCGTGCGCGACTTGGTGGTGAAGGTCGCGGTCTTCTGAGCGGCGCCTTCCGAGGCATCCGCCGAGCCGCTGTGGCCGGTCAGGACAACGGCCGGCACCGCACCGAGCGCGGCAAGGACACCCCGCCGTGACCACTGCCCGGACCCGTTCGATGTGTGTGTAACGCCCACGGCACGCCCTCCTGAGATGATCAGTGCTCGTACATAATGCACCTTTCGCATGGATTAGTCCTGAGTGCCCCGCCGCAACCTGAGATTCGGTGAGGACACCCGGTGCTCGTCTCGGCCGGGGCCCTTTTCGATCGCGTGTGGGATGAGTGGGACGCCGACGAGGTCCTGCGATGTGCGCGACTACGTCGTCGAGCACATCGGAGACCGGAATGCCGTCCTGATCGTGGAAACACCCAGGATCCTGGGATGCACACCGTGATGATCGAATGGTTCCTGGACGCCGGACATCACGCCTCTTGGGCGGCCGGGGGCGAGGTCTACGGCGGCAACCCGAAACTGCGGGCAGCACTGGAGAGGCGCGGACTGGGAACCGACAACTTGTCGGATTAAAGGGGTAGTTGGGGCAGGCTGGGGTGATCGTGTGGCCGGTGTTGCGCCCGTCAGGCATCTGCGGGGGCGCAGCCGGTGACGGTGCGCCAGGTGGGGGTCTGTCAAACGAGCGGTGTAACTGGGGTTGTTGGTTACTGACGGGCTGCTGAGAGTCGGCCGTCGAAGGTGATGTCGAAGTCGTTCAGTGCGGTCTTCCAGCGCATGGTCCAGCGGGCCTGGCCCCTGCCGGTGGGATCGAGAGACATGATCGCCATGTAGACGCACTTCAGCGCGGCCTGCTCGCTGGGGAAGTGGCCGCGGGCCTTGACCGCCCGTCGTATCCGCGCGTTCACCGAGCCTCTTCAGCGTTGCCGCTCCAGGGTGAGAATGGCTTTGGCGATTGACGTCATGCGGTTGGGGCTGCAGCGGGACCTGCGGAAGATCCGCCA